>CASEBB010000186.1 GCA_949286015.1 uncultured Succinivibrionaceae bacterium
TAGAGGTGTAAAGCAGAAACGGCTTATTTATCAGGAAAAATAAATACGAGCCAACTCCCCGATGTCAGCGGGTATGACCACCACCTGAGATTGGCACCAAACGCAAAGTGCCATAACCTTATCCCCAAAGGTGTTCTTAAAGGCGCGGGCATGCTTTGCAGTGAGAGTGCTTTCTCTCTTGCTCCTGCAGCTGGAGCTCCCCAGCGTCGGTCGCTACCGCGACGTATCTCTAAGGTAGGCTTAAGGCCTGTGAGCTGTGCTCAAACAAGGCCCCTATGATCGCAGGGGCGATACTGCTTTTTGGTCTCCACCAACGCAAAGTAGAGCCACATGCTGCATCTTAAGGGTGATCCCCTATCTCCCTCAAAGGTGTCATGCCCAGTGGTGGTGTGGTACCTCCCACTAAGGCCACCTCCAGAGCGCTCCCTCTAATGGCCGTGCTCCCTACACATAACCATGCGCACTGAGAAGCTCCAAAGCCGCAAAGTCTGCTGCAGCGGTGGTGAGCACCTCTAAGAGCATAGGCTTTTTGCTATCACGAGCAGGGCGCTCCGTACTGCACAAGCGCCTCATAGCGCGCTTTAGCTCGTCACTGTCTTGTGCCTGTAAGTACTGAAAGCCCTGTGCTGTGGCCCAGTTATGGGCG
This sequence comes from uncultured Succinivibrionaceae bacterium, assembly GCA_949286015.1. GTDB lineage: Bacteria > Pseudomonadota > Gammaproteobacteria > Enterobacterales > Succinivibrionaceae > Anaerobiospirillum. The sequence continues at coordinate 647 of CASEBB010000186.1, forward strand.
CGATTATATTGGGTGCTGGCAAGGGACTGTAAACGCTGCCGTATGTCTGTGCCACCGCACTGGTTCTCTCCTGTTGGCTCAGCAGCAATAAGAGCAGCGGCTCTAGCCGCATCCAGCTCTGCCAATTCACCTCCATGGTTATTGAGCAGCAGAATACGCACATTTGCCCCTACCTGCGGCCACAGGGCATTCATATCCGCAAAGAAGCTCACATCGCTCACAACGATAAAGTTAAGGCGCCGTGACAGCGAGGCAAAGCCTAAGGCGCTGCTTAGCGCCCCAGCCATGTTGTCTTGTATCGTCAGCGACTGATATAGAACCTGCGACCTGCGGGGCAGCATTTGGCTATAACGCAATAAGCTATGCGAGGCGAAATGGACTACGGACTTATCCGGCACCATCTCAAGGCACCACCCCAGCGCTTGCATCTGTGAGTAAGGCCACTTAGCTACAGGGAAGCTCTCCCGCTCCTGTTCAAGACGCAACACCGCTCGCTGTAAAGCCAGAGAGAATTGCACCGCATCCACCTGCTCCGGCGTCGCTAAGGTCTCTATTGGCGGCACCGGTTGCATGCTCAGATCCCCCTCACTCTCAAGGGGCAGTGCAAAGCCCCGAGCTTGCAACTGCGCATAGCCCTCATCCGGCTCCGTACTGCTCTGTGTCGCTACCAGCGGCACCAAGCGCTGCGGTAAGACACGGGCGATGAGGGATAAAAAGTCATTACCCTCCATGGCGATCACAGTGCTGAGCGTCCCAAAGAAATCGGCCAGCTCACCTGTTGGTGAGACATGATAGTGGGTAATGCGCTGTGCTTTTATAAAGTGTGTAAGTCGTGGAGAGAGGCTGTTACCGCCAATGGTCACAACGACATCAGGACGGGCTAAGCCCACAGGACGTGGCACGCGCATGGTCGTAGATGTATCCATCTGCTGACGCTGCCGCTGCGTGGCTGTACCCGCCGCCCCAGCCGCATGCGCCGCGCCTAAAGCCCCTGCGCTGCTTTGACTTAGCTTACTGTGCTGCAGGGCGGAGCGATTTTCGGTGAGAAAAGAGCGCCACACGTACATTGCCCGTGCATTATCATCGGCCGTGATTTGATCTGCTGTCTTGCCCGCTGTTGGTGTCGCGACCGCATCGTGCCCAGCAAAGGCTGGCTTAACCTCCGGCTGTGGCGCTGTGGTCGCACTCTCTTCCTGCATGGCTGGGGACTCGCGCTCTGCGCTATCGCTCTCACTAGAGCTAACATCCGCTGGTGGCTCTGCCTCAACCTGTGCTTTGCCCTTGGCTTTGGTCTTAACCGTGGTCTTAGGCTTTGGCAACCACTGCTCCTCTAACAACCCCGCATAAAAGACATCGATAGGCTGCTTTCGCCCCCGCTGCACATTAGCAATTTGCAAGGCAATGTAGTAGTCATCTGCCGTGCGCTGTACGCGTTGCCAGTGACCTAACTCTAAAGATGGCGTGGTCTTACTCACCGTTACATGCAACGGCAGTGGTGTCTGCTTTATAAGGTCACGCACCTCCGAGGATTTGGCGTCTAAAGCAGGTGGAAACTCCAGCGCTTGCAACCCTTGCTGCTTTAAGAGCGCTTCAATCTGCGTTACGGTATGGAGCTTACAGCACAGGGGCCACTCTTTAGCGCCTAATACGCCACTACTGACATTGGAGATATTGTCAGCAACGACCACGGCATGCTGTAGCAGTAGCTGCCATGTTTGCACAGGTAATTGCTGCCACTGAGCCTGCTGATCCTGTCCTAAGATCAGTAGCACGCGACTTTGGTTATGGAACAGCTCCCATAAGGCGGTAGCGGTGCTGGTGGTCTTTAGCACCAATTCTCCCTGCACGGGCGCCGCGCTCTGACTCTGTGTGGTGTTAGTGGTGGTGGTGGCAGATGCCGCTGTATCCGCAGCCGCCCGTGTTTCCTCCGCCGCTGCACCGGCAGCCTCAGCACCCGCTGTCCCCTGAGTAGTCGTCGCAGGCGCAGCAGTGTCAGCATTATCATTAGCAGCAGCGTCCTCTGCTGCCTCTGGAGCGGCCTCTAAAGTAGATTCTGACCACACCATAGTGCACGACTCTAAGCCCTGCGTGCGCCACAGCGTCGGTGGCTGCAAGCGCTTAATCACCCGCACCTCAGGTAAGGTCACCTCTGCCCCCAGCGTCAGCGTCGCACTCTGCACCATACTGATATGCACCGGCCCACACTCTGGCTGCAGCAGCGCCAGTAAGGCGCTATTAAGGCGCAGATTATCCTCAAGTGCTTCCTCTGTGCGCAGGTCAGCCTCCGTACCAGCAGGCGCTGCCGAGGCTGCTGTGGACGCAGTTACAGCTGGCGCCATTTCCGGCTCTGCTGCCATGAGGGCCGCTACAGCCGAGCGGCTCTGCCCGAAACGCTGCCGTGGCGCTTGTGCTGGTGCTACCGGCGGCAGCACCTGTGGCGGGGCTGTAACCGCAGACAATGCACGTAAAGCCGCATGCTCTTTGACCAGCGCTCCAAAGACATTTGCCGTGAGGCCCGTGCTGTCAGCAATGCTGCCCACCTGACTTAAGTGATCACTTACCATTACGGAGAGCACCACTACAGGCAGATGCTGCTCATGGGCAGCAAGTACCGCTGGCTGTAATTGCCACAGCTCCTGTGCCGTAGAAACGATGACTGCCACTGGCTGACGCCTAAAGGAGGATAGACCGACTGCATAAAAGCCCGCACTGCGGGGATCGGTAACGCGATGGACATGAAAGCTACGCTCGGCACTAAAGGCCTGCAGCCATGGCAAGAGCGCAGGTGAAGGGCAAAGGACAATTTCACGAACAGCGTGAGCCTGTAAAAGAGCTACGGTTTGGAGAAGTTGTAGTTGCTGAGAAAACACTCACACCTCGGAAACGGTGGGGAAAAACAGTGCTCTGACGCGGGGAGGAAACGACTGCATTAGATGACGATATTTAAGGCAAGCGTATGTGCCCCTGCTTAAGATAGGCGCAGCACGCCTGCATCTTTTATCTCGAGATGGGGGCGTTACCCGCACTTAACCTTGAAGCTGTCACTTATTAGCTCACTCCTTACTTCCCCCAAACAGCTAAAACACGGCCTTTAACGCAGAGTTGCTGCCCTTACTTAGAGTCCTTAAGCGTGGCTATAACCGCAAAACTGAGCGCGCACATCTACAGCGGTAATGCTGCTAATGATGATGATGATGATGATGCAGGCGTTAATTGAGCGGAGCAAAGCAGCAACAGCTTATTTATCAGGAGTTGGGTTGTCTCCATACCCGAGAACTTAAGCCCCCATGGCTTGATGGTGCTCTTTATGTGCGGCCATACCCATCTTGAGGCTTAGTGCTAAAAGTGGCAGATATAGCATGTACAAGCGGGTTTGGCGCATATTAACAACCATAAGGAATGCGGTTATGACGCTCTACGTGGCGCGGCTCACTCTTAGGTGCATGGGTATGGTCATGATCGCCCCTCCCTAAAAACAGCAACGGCCCCAAAGGGGCCGTGTGCTAAAGGAGCTAAAGAAAAACCGCAAGCTGCGCCTTTATTGGCCAGCAAAAGCCGCAAAGCTGCTGTGAGGAGTGGACTCCTCTGGCTCTGGCGACTTAAAGAGGAAGCGCGACATGCACTCCATCTTGTTGCAAGTCTCCTCAAACTCGTCCATAGCATCCGACTCCGGCATAATGCCACCACCGGCGTATAAGGACACCTGCATAGCCTTTGAGTACAGCGAGCTACCTATCAACGATTCATGCGATGGCAGTAACTGCATGCAACGCAGGTTGACGTAAATGTGCGAGGTACGCGTTGGCTGCCATGGGCCTAATAAGCCAGAGTAGTAGCTGCGATCGTCGTACTCCGTGGTAGTAATAAACTCACGGGCCTCACGACGTGGCAGACCGCACACCGCTGGGTTTGGATGTAAGGCATCGCAGAGCACGCCTAAGCTTGTACCCACAGGTAAAGAGAAGAGGAAATCGGTCTTTAAGTGCACCAGCTCCCCAGCTTGAGAAGTAAATGGAGCACTGCAAGTGAACTTAGCGTTAAGACGAGCCAGCGTAGCCGTGATGTAATCCGTGACAATCTGCTGCTCTTCTTTGTTCTTATCTGACCAGTAAAAGGTGGACAGATCCTGCACCACATCGCCTTTAACGATGCTGGCTGGCAGATCAAGGATAGACATGGTACCAGCCATGGACATGGTGTTATAGCGGCCTGGCTCACCACGCACTAAGAGCTCAGGGGTAGCGCCTAACCACAGGCCCGAAATTGGGGTGTACACCATGGAAACCAGCATATTTGGGTAGGCTTCACAGGCGCGGGCAAAGATTTGTACTGGGTGGACTTCATAGGCCCGCACGTTATAGAGGCGGGATAAGACCAGCTTACGGAAGTCACCGTTCTTGACACGATAGTGGAAGTTGCTAAAGCAGTAGCGATAACGCTTTAAAGCACTCTGCTTGTCGGCAAAGTCGCTCGATAAGAATACTGGCAGATCCTTATGATCTTGGATGTGCTGGAGAGGAACTGCATCTAACTGATCGATCCATGGGCGATCGGCGCGCACCCCCTTAAAGGCGGTACGAGCGATAGAGTAGGTGTCAGAGTACACCTCTTCTGGGGCAATCAGGATAGCTGGGTGGTCATCAGTGATGGCGAAAGGAGCGAAGAGGAAGCCGTTTTGTGGAGAAACGTCGAGAGAGATGAGAGAGGAGTAAGTTTGCACCTGCGAGCGTTGGATGACCAGAAAAGGCTCGTTCTGTAAAGGCAGACGATACAGGGCAAACGAAACCTCATCTCGCTGGAGGTTACGCAGGTAGATGTTTAAGTAATCGATGAGCCTAACTTCGATTTCATTCCACGTATCAATAGGCTTTGTCCAAGGCGACAGTTCATCTGCGCTCATGCAAGGCTCCTCTCAGCAAATATTGGTACAGCAACCGTCTGTCATGAGGCTGCACTGCACAATAACGGGCTATACCGCAATGTGACATCTCAAGCCCAACGGCACTTGCAGGTGCATTCCATAGTACCGTTAGCGCTGTAGATGATGGTGAAACACCAGCATGGTATGGTGGCCTATATCAGCTTTTGCAGCAAGATCACCGTCCAATGACGATGAAACCCTTATAGCGACAAGGTTCACCACAATAACAGCGACAGCTCAGCAAAAGTTAGGCTAGAGTGGCTCAGAGCACACCAACGGGAGCCTCATAATTGACAGGTCTAAAGTTGTTGCTGTTTTCGCTCTGCGACGCTTTAAGAGCAGTTCGTAAGAGCAGCACGCTCCGCGCTATGAGCTTTATTAGCTCATACAAGGCTATTCTAGCGAAAAAGGCTAGGTATCGCGCTGCATTACTGTGATGTTGCGCCACAATTTCACAAGAAAAACAGCTTACCTGCCCTTGTTAGAGCAGCGCGCAAAGAGAAAAAGAGCCCCATACGCCTGCAGGGCCTACCGCATAAGTGGGCAGCCCCTCTAACCCTGTAGCACTGGGTATCTCTGCGATCGCAAAAACGTACTCTGCAAGCACAAGCCAAAGAGCCTTGAAGCGTCATCATGCTAGGTGTAGCAGTACACACCTATGGTCTTAATAACATTGTGACACATTTCTGGGGAGCTGTAATAGCACGGGCCTAGGTTTTTGTGTGGCCATAGTACTCAAATGCATAAGTACTCCACCACCCAGAGCCTAAGCTGCTTGGGGAGCTTAATGCTGGTAAGGCGAACTGTTGACATGACCAAATGGCATG
>CASEBB010000187.1 GCA_949286015.1 uncultured Succinivibrionaceae bacterium
GGATGTGTGTACGCTGTGCTTGGCTAAAGCCCCAATACTAAATGTCGGCTAACCCCACTCTTACGAGTGGGGCATGCGCCGACAACTCTAGGTCAAAGAGTATCGCGACCAGCACCGCACGGCACTGCCGAAGCTGGTACAAAACACCATGCTCTTAGTGTCACGCAGTCTCTACGAGAAGTGCACGGTGGCAGACATCGCCGCGCGCTTAAGTGTCAGTGCTGACCACTTAGAGCGCGTGTTTTATAAGAGCATGCACATGCGCCTTGCGGGGTACATTAATGCCGAGAAAATCAAAGAAGCGCAGGAGCTGTTACGCTCGACCAAGTAGTCGATTGCGGACATCGGCGCCATGCTGGGCTACAGCTCCAACTCGTACTTTACACGCTGCTTTAAGCAGTACACGGGTCTGACGCCGCTTGAGTACCGACAAAACGCGCACGATCTGACACAGGGCTAAAGGAGCGTGTCCACACGCAAACAGAGGACAAAGCGTCAGGCCTCTGATTAGGATGACAGCGCCCGCCCCTGTCTCTTGCCTGTGTTTAGTGTACAGTTACCTCAAGACCACTTCTGGCTGCTCTCACACTCAGAAAAGAGCGCTACCAATTACACACATAGATGATGATGGTGTTTTGGCTCTACTCAGAGTTTGGTGGATACCACAAAGCAGCAGCGCCCCTGAGATCAAGCAGAGCCCATATGATAGCGTTTGGCGTGACCAACCTTGGAGTAGTGTTGGTGCCATCTCCACCTAACGCTGAGGAGAGCCGGTGTCCCCTGTGTGAGCAAAGCTCCTTGCACTTAACCTACCTCAGGGATACGTCGCGGTAGCGACGCTTGCTGCTCTTGACCTAATCACTACGCAAGCCAACGCCCCACAGACAGTACCGCCAAGAGCAGCGCCCGCCCCTCTTCCTACTCTAACGTGAACGAAGATTGCTCCTTGCACAGCACTAACGTCTCTTCATCTCTGTGGTCTTGAGGCTGCGTATGAGACTCCTCAAGGTAGAGCCAGATAGAGCCAAGGGCTGGCTGATCCTACTCTCTCTGCTACGGCCACTACTACCACCACTACCAGTAAAAACTGCTGCCCCCCCAGCTGTCAGAGCTTTCCACCATGGTGCACCCCACCGTGCTCTAAACACCGTACCGTACCGTCAGCACTATGCTGCTTTACATCACCACTCCGGCTCTTTATCCTACCGCTTATATAAAATTGTTCTACAATAGTGCCACCACCAACACCACTTGCTTTGCCAGAGGCGATCATGGAGCCCAACTACACTCAAATCACCCTTAAAGAGCTCAATCGCAAAAAGGTCTTTGCTGCTCTTTACCGCGAACCACGCCTCTCCAAAACACTCCTTGCCCGCAATCTCGAACTTAGTCTCACTACTGTAGACAACAACATTAAGTCCCTGCTGCAAGCCAATCTCATTGTCCCTAGCGGCGAGCTGCGCTCTACCGGCGGACGCAAGGCCACCGGCTATGAGGTCAATGCTCAAGCTTACTTTGGTGTGGGTATCTTTATCTTAGGCACGCAGGTTCTGGTCAGTGCTGTCGACCTCTTTGGTCAGCCGCTCTTTACCACTAAGCTCAAGCTCCCCGCCTCGGCCTTAGAGAGCAATCAAGCCTACTTCTCAACGCTCAAGCCCCACCTGAATAAGCTGCTTACCAGTCACAACCTCACTAATGACAAGTGCTTAGGACTGTCCTTTGCGCTGCAGGGCACGGTCACTGTCAATGCGCCACTTACAAACAATGCTACCGTTGCTGCTACCAGTGCTGTCCTGCCCCAGACTGATATCCGTGTGGATTATGGCCAGCTCATGGGCGCGGCACAAAACACGACCTTAGCTGACATCCAGCAGCACTTTACGTTGCCATGCACCTTATGCCACGACTCTAAGGCGGCGGCCTTTGCTGAGCTGTGGGAGAACCCACACATCAACAATGCTGCGCTCTTTTTGCTCAACCACAACTTTGGTGGGGCACTGATCTTTAGCAATATGGTGCATTACGGCAACAAAGGCCGTGGTGGTCTGATTGAGCACCTCAAGGTTGGTGATAACTCACGGCAGTGCTATTGCGGTAATTACGGCTGCTTAGAGTGCTATTGTTCGCAGCAACAGCTCACGGAGCAAGGTGAGCAAGCTGGGGTCGATATCCTTGCCTTTTTACAAAAGCACAAGGAGCACAAGGCGGCTGCGGCAAAAGACAAGACCTGCATGCAGCTGTGGCATGAGTACCTGCACTACCTTGCACGTGGTATTAGCAATGTCAGCCACCTCATTGATGGCAAGATCATTATCACGGGAGCGCTGGCACCGTACTTTAATGAGGATGACTTGCAGGTGTTGCTGCAAAACTGCAATGAGCACAATCCGAGCTTTGCGCTTAATGCCAGCGATATCATCTTAAATCCACGCAGTGACAGCATTGTGGCTGATGGTGCTGGTCGCTATCTGGTGAATGCCTTTTTAGAGCGCTTTAACACCAATCCGCTCAGGGATCTGCAGTACAACGCGCAGACGCTTAAACTAAACGTGGCGGAGTCGGTGTTCTCAGCAGATTAGGCGGGTAACCGCAGCAGCCCCACAGGCGCAACAGGCTCCACATCTTAAGTCTACGTCGCAGTCGGCCTCTTGGTGATGGTGGTGATGCGGGTAATGGTGGTAATGATGGTAACGACGGCCTTACCAGCAATCTCAAGATAGCGACCTGCTGGCACTGTAAAGACAGCGCAGCCTATCGGCCGCAGCAGCTTACTCCCTACCGCCTTTCTGCACGTGGTAACCACCTACCCTAAATCAGACCAGCCCTCAGGCTACGACTTCCCCCTATCCCAACCACACTCCCAGTCCCTACCTACCCTTACCCGCCCCCCTAAGAGTAGCCAACGCAACTCAGAGCATCATAACCTCATCTCTCGAGGTGATTAAGGTGCGCTAAACCAGATTGCAAGCTCTTGGAGAGCGTTTGCCCCTTGCTCCTTTAGAGTATTTCTCCTGTGTTATTGGCTGCAAATCGGCCTTTGAGTTGGGGTTAAGCCCCTTGATGTAGAAAACTAATATGGAGCAGCAAGCGTCGCTACCGCGACGTACCTCTAAGGTAAGTTATTGGCAAGTAGCTTTACTCCCCCATGGGGAACACGCCATACTTCCTACTTACTTACCTACCGCCTATCCACCTGACGCACCAGCCGCCGAAACCACGCCACAACAAAAAAGCCCATCAGAGTCGCCCCTGATGAGCCTCAAAATAGCTTATGGACAAAAGGGATTTGGTCACACACCATCTTGAGGCTCTGTCTTACAGGGCTCGCCCTCTACCGCCTCAAGTCCGGTGTTGCTTGCGTAACCTTTAGCTCAGGTCGTACTCGTGAGCGCCCTGAGAAACGCTGTTCTCAAGCGCCGCGAATTTCTCGGCACCACTAAAGACCGAGACCTTAACCTCATACTCCTTGCTCTCGGCAGGCTTTAAGAACTGTAACTTGCCCTCAGCACGCATCTTAGCGCGGCCATCACAGTGGCTGTTGCCTGGCTCCAAGCCTAAGGCGTAGTCACGATAGCCCATCTGCTTCCACTCACAGAAGTAAGGTAACTTGCTGCTATCAAAGCTGATCACCACACCCACATCATGCTTTGGCTGGTATAAAGCCGCCGTAGCATCAGCGCGGTTATCAAAGGCGTGATAGTAGCAGCGCTCTGGATAGTTGTGCTCTGGAGGCAGCATCTGCGACCACTTCTCCATCTCGCTGCGGGCAATGTCAGTACGTGGCTTAATCTTGCTGGAGTTGATAAAGAGCTTAGAGTCCTCATCCAGCAGTGGATAGCCCATATTCATGTGGTAAAGCACCATTAAAGGCGCCGTGGTCGAACCGGTGTTCTCAAAACGATCGTGAATCGTAAAGTAGTCGTCATCTAAGGCGACACGGAGCACGCGGGTGAACATGACCTTGTGATAGAAGATCTGCTCTACAGGGATGGTGCACTTAATGACGAGGAACGACTTACCATCATCGTCAGTCACCACCTCAGAGGAATAAGCTATGGCTGGGGTGTTATCGACAGTGCCATGTAAGTAGAGCTGCTCGCCGTCATCCTCACCATCGACACCAACGTTAAAGATACCAGCGGTGGTTAAGAAGCCTGCATGGAAGTTACGTAAGAAGGCACCCTGCTGATGCTCAAAGTAGGATGGGTGACGCAGGCCGGAAGCGGAGAGGATGCCGTAGTTAACGCCCTTGTACGAGAGACGGGCAATACCACAACCACGGTCGAGCAAAATGGTCATTTGCAGGCCACGGCCATTCTTCACTTCAAGCACGCGTAAGCCATCGGCATAACCACCAACTAAGCGCTGCTCTTCAACACCAAACAATTGGTAGGCCGTGCCACAGTAGGCTAAACGCTCTAAAGCTGCCATAACTATCTTTAACTCCTCACAATCCCAAGTACTCAGGGCCTAAGTCTGTGCTCTATCCCACCAGCAGAGCTGGCACTCTATCCCCAGCACAGACTCTGGTTTCACCTTGAGTATGTGCACTATTATAGAGAGTTTTTTACAGTGTGATGTTTGTTTTTGCAGTTTTTTGCAGTTTTTGCAGTGAAAACGAGCACTTTTAGCTGGATACGTGATTTAAATCACAGTTTACGCAGAAACAAGACTGCAAAAAGAGGGGTAAAACGGGGGTTATTGGGCGCCAATAAGCAGCGGTTCTTTGCAAATTTTTGCAAAAAGATGAAAAGAGAGAGCAACGTGCGTATCAGCGGTGAGACGGGACAGCTTGCAGGGGGGGGGGGTAATGGTAGCTGGTGTGGAGCTGCTAAGGCCGATGGGAGAAAGTGCAGACGGGAAGTAAAGCCACAGGCTTACTTAGAGCTTGGTACTGTGCTGGGGATGATGATGATGATGATGGCGGTGGTGGTGGTGGTGGTGGTGGTGTGCTGCTAATGATTTGTTGTAGGTGGGTGCTGCGCATGGGTACAGGCAGGAAAAGCAGAGTGCGAACGTGACGCCGCTAAGTAAGCACTGCCGTAACACGCAGGAAACATGGTACTTACTGAGAGAGCAGCGCCCAGCATGGTCACGCGGAAAAACACTGGCCCAGAAAACAAAAAGGTTCAGACCTCACGGCCTGAACCTTTTGCCCCAAGACAGACTTACGCCTGCCTCAGTAGTCCTGATGCTCACTCCCTATACATCAGAGCATGCTCTATATAGTGCAGTGGGTATGCCAAGGACGCCAAAAGCCCCCGCAACTGACGTCTCTAAAGCCCAAAAACGGCTTAAATAAGCTCTTGGCAACGTTTACACGCTCATACCAAACCAGCACAGCATTAACGCATGGCAACAAGCGCAGTAAGCACCGAGCGACAGCAGTAGAGGCGTTGACAAGGCAAGCAACAGAGACAGTGCTCGTCAGCACGAGTGCTTAGTTTGCCCTGTGGCGATATTGGAGATTACGGCGCAGTAGCGACACTCCAAGCAGAGTAACAATGCACCAGAGCAGAGTAAGGGGGCGCCAGCACAAGAACAGAGAAGAAGAAGAAGAAGAAGAGGAAGGTAAGACAAGCTGCGGTAAACGCCGCAGAGCAGCAAACGATAAGGAGAGCAACAACAGGCGGGTAACAGAGCCTCGCATTTTTGCAGGCCCTAAAAAACAAAAAGGTTCAGACCTCGCGGCCTGAACCTTTTGCCCCAAGGCAAGCTCACGCCTACCTCAGTGGTTCTGACGCCACTCCCTATACATCAGAACTTGCCCCTTATATTAACAAATGATGTGCCCAGTTACAATTATGCACGCAAATTGAGCGCTTTTTCTCCCCCGCTACCGCTGCAGAACGCTGTACACAAGCTGTTTACGCGCAGCTGAAAAATTTTGCGGCGCCCTCTTGAAGTGCTGGCTGCAGGCGAAAATTCGTTATGAAACTGACGACAAAGCCAGTTAACGTCATTATTTTGAACTTCCCTCCTGTGGCTGCTGCGGCATTGCTCTGACACAATAAGCCTTACTGTATGCTGCTTTTCACCGTATCACAGCCGTCTATAGCTGGTTGTGTGGTAGTGGCTCCTATCTTATTCGGCCCTGACTCTGGCCACTTACCAGCGTCTTAGCGTCTCAGCGCCACAGAGCAGGATTACAGCCTCCGTTGTCGCACCACGGCATCGCCACACCAAAAGAAGCAGCTCTAAAGCACAGGCATTAAGTTAAGCAAAAGCGCTTAAATATCAGTATCTGCGCCACTTGCTGAGGCTTTTATGCCAGCAGATTGGCATCTTAGCCTACAAAAACG
>CASEBB010000188.1 GCA_949286015.1 uncultured Succinivibrionaceae bacterium
ACGGGAGGAAGCCATGTGCGTAAGCACATGGAGACTTCACCACTCCTTAGAGACTTAGAAATGGGCGCCGCAGCGAAGCGCAGCGCTGTGCGTGCTGTAAAGCAGCATGCCTGTAGGCACTGCACTGCCACGTGTATGTCCTTACTCGCAGTAGTGATACCCCTCCGCAACCTCCACACCCACCACTCCAGTGAACCCAATGCAATCTGCCTTAGCGCCACTTCGCGTAAAAGCTGATATTTATCATCTTTATTGCTAGTTACAATAAAAATTTGCTTACAAATAGAGCACGGTTTTGAAACTTGTTTGCAGGCAAGAATAGCCATAAAAGCTGATAAATATGCGCTTTTAATGGAGTAAAAGCCGCAAATGAAATTTGTTTTCTGCCTGCTAATTTGGAGCGATGCTTAAATGGGTACTGCGCCAAAGCAGCGAATGCTCTGTTCTGCCTTTGCTAAGAAATTACTCTAAGTTAGCTTTTTAGGTACTGCCTATAAAAGCATAAAGCAGGTAAATAACAGCTTTTATGCTCTATTAGCTAGGATAAAACTACACATAGTTGCTGTGTTGAGTGGTGTGCGTGGCTTTGCAATTCTTGCGCACATCTTTGGTGCGTGTGTAGGGACGTTTTGCGGCTTTTGCTGCGCAAAGTGGCAAAACCTGTCACATGACAAGGCAAAACCTCATTGCAGGGTGTTACTTTTTGTGCAGAAACAGGGGGTAATTTGAGTTCAAAGGCGGCCTGCTCAACAATGAAACTGTGATTTGTTTAACACTTTGCCTGACTTGAGGAGTGTCGCAAATGCGAGCCTTTCTCTTCGCGGCGGCTACTTCGCTGCTGCTTCTATGTCCCCTAACCAGTAGCATGGCTACCCCTGTGGAGGCTGATACAAATGCTGCTCACCCCCTTACTGTTACCATTGATTCCTCTGCCGCCACCACCATGGCGTCTGCCGCGTACATGCTCCAAGATGCTACGGTCTTACCAGTAGCTGAAGAGGAAGAAGAGGAAGCTGTAGTTGAGATAGTGGAAGCTACCCCTGCTCCAGATTCTGCCAGCAACGCTTTTGTGCTGATTTGCGCCATCTTAGTGATCACCATGTCAGTGCCAGGTATTGCTCTCTTCTACGGCGGCTTAGTCCGCGCCAAGAACGTGCTCTCGATCTTAGAGCAGTGCTTGGTGGTCTTTAGTGTCTGCATGCTCATTTGGGTCGTTATTGGCTACACATGGGCCTTTAGCGGCGCCAGCTTGGAGCAAAGCGGCCTGTCCTTGTTTGTGGGTAATTTAGACCGCCTCTTCTTACAGGGCATTACCCCAGACACGATCTCGGGTTCGTTAAGTGAGCTCAACTTTGTGGTCTTCCAAGGCGCCTTCTGTGCAATTTCCGCCTGCTTAATCGTAGGTGCTACTGCCGAGCGTGTGCGCTTTGGGGCATTAGTGTTAGCCATTGCCTTATGGGCCATCTTCTCCTATGTGCCACTTGCACACATGGTGTGGGGTCAGGGCTTTATCGAGCAAGAGTTTGCGGCTTACGACTTTGCCGGTGGTACGGTGGTGCACATTAACGCTGCTGTAGCTGCGATCATTGCCGCTAAGCTGTTAGGCCCGCGCACTGATTTACATCGTGTGGCCATGCCACCACACAGCTTACCTCTGACCTACTTAGGCTGCGGTTTACTGTGGATTGGTTGGTTTGGTTTCAATGCCGGTTCGGAGTTAGCTCCTGATGGCGTCAGCGCTTTAGCTTTTGCCAACACCGTCTTTGCTCCAGCGGCTGCGGCCTTAGCGTGGGCCGTGTTAGAGCGTTGCTTAAACGGCAAGACCTCTTCTTTAGGTTCGGCTTCCGGTGTCTTAGCAGGCTTAGTTGCGATTACCCCAGCTTGTGCTTTCGTCGGACCAATTGGTGCCATTGTGATCGGTGCTGTGGCTGGCGGCGGGTGCTTATGGGGTGTGCGTGGCTTTAAGCGCTTAACCGGTGTTGATGATAGCCTTGACGTGTTTGGTATCCACGGTTTAGGTGCTATCGTCGGTGCGCTGTTAACTGGTATCTTCTGCGATCCATCCTTAGGCGGTATGGGCTTTAAGGGTGACCACGACGGCATGTTAAGCCAGTTCTTAGGTCAGTTAGGCAGCGTGGTTGTGGCTATTGTCTGGTCTGGTGTGGTGTCGGTAATCGTCTTTACGGTTGCAGGCAAGCTCTGCAAGTCCTTACGTGTGTCGCGTGACGACGAGCGTGCTGGTCTGGATCTTACCTTCCACGGTGAGCGCGGCTACAACAACTAAGGGCTGTCTCAACACAGCACAACTCAACTCAACTCAACGTAACACAACTTACTCAACCCTATTTGCGAGCGGAGTTTTCTTACCCTCACTGGACTTGAGCAGTGCTGTTTCCTCTGTATGGTAGGTTCTGGCTAAGTCCAGAGCAAGGCAGCAGACAGAGAGAAAAGGCAAGCAGCACTGCAATAACAGAGCAAAGTGCTGTAGCTCGAAGCAAGTAGCCAGAGGTTTTTGTTCCGGCCTGCGTCTTAAAGTACAAAGCAGCGATGTCCACGGTACTGCGAGTACGTAAAAGACAGCTACAAGCTTACAGGGCACAGCTCCTCAAGTGCACTTAGCCAGTGTGCGTAAAGAAAACTCCTGCTTTACCCCTTTGTAGCAGGTGTGCTATCAGCTTGAGGTCAAAGGCAAAATGCCTTGGAGGCAGGTAAAAGTCCTGTACTACAGGCAAAATGTCGGTAAGATAGGGCAGCCTAATTTGCAGCTCTAAGGTTGCTGTCCACAACCGTAAGTGCTGTAAGATAGGTTGCGCCACAGAGGCCGCCTGTTTTGCTCTAAAGTCTTAGTCCAAAGGCGAGCAAAAAGCAGGAGGCGCTCAGGCTTAAAAGCGGCTACACACCCGCTATTAACGAATTAGTCTCATCTCGCAAAGGCGTTGGCAGGATCGCAAGGTCTTACCAGCGCCTTTTTTAATGGGCTAATGGGGCGGCCTTTACCTTGAGCTGTAGTGTTTGCCGCTGTGGTTTGCGCAGGTGGTGAGGGGAGTGGTATTGGTAGTGGTAGAGATGGTGGCAGCAGTAGGGGGTAGGGCGGTTTAGCGCTTATTGCGCCGAGTAAGGAGTGATCTACTCAGTGACGCAAGAGGGGATGCGTGCTGGCAAATACACACCTCGATATAAATGGTGCAGGTGCGTCTCAACTTACCAGAGGACGGTGCACCAGAGAGACGTCGCGGTCGCGACGCACGCTGCTCCATATCAGCTTTCTGCCTCAAGGAGCTTAAACCCACCGCAAAGGCCGATTTTAAGCCCATAACATAGGGGAAAACCCTGTGACGGAACAAGGGGAAAAGCGCTCTCTGCACCTGAGAGTGCACTCAGCAGCACCAACACCAGTGTGTACCTTTGAGCACCACAGAACCATTAAGAGCGCAGCTGAGCTCGGCAGAGCACTGCAAAGCACGTCCGTGCTATTAGAAAACGGCCCATGCGTAAGCCTTTCCTGCGTGCCGCCGCCCCGATTTAGTGACCCAACCAACACTTTTGCAAAAAAGCGCAACTCACCTGCTTTACAGCCGCGTTTTTTGTCTATAATGGCAAAAACTGAAATGGTAGTTTCTTTTAAATGCGATAAAAATCAAGTTTTCACAAAATTGGTATGGTAGTTACTACTTTTTCTGATATTTATCGCGTTTGCTATTGTTGCTACCCTGTAAAGCTGTCTTTTGCAGAGCTGTGCCTTGCTGCACTACCGGAGCTAGCGGTGGGGGCAGGTGCTCTGCTTGATGGGCTCCTCTCTGGTTCTCCGCTTTACGCAGAATGAGCTTTTTGCCCCGTTCTGCTGTTGAGATGAGAACTACCGCGCAAAGTGCTCGTCTGTCTCAGAGCAGAGAGGTACACTCATGCTAAGCTGACAGCACTCGGCAGCAGTAGCAGTAGCAACAAAGCTTTAAGCTGGGGTAAAAGACGCCTCCGTCTGTGGTGAGGCCTGCTTTAAAAGCCATTAAGGGGCTATTGCCGCTTAGCCGCCATTTCTTTTGGGATTTGTTTAAGGGGTTGATCGCCGTTATGCAGAGCTTAAATCTCGCGTTAAAGCCAGAAGCTAAGTCCACCTTACCTGTACGTGCTTTACAGTTTGGCGAAGGTAACTTCCTGCGTGGCTTCCTTGATTGGATGATCTTCAAGGCCAATCAAAAGGGCTTATTTAACGGCCGTGTCCTTGCCTTACAGTGCACCCCACGTGGCAAGGTTGTGCCAAAGCTGCAAGCACAAGATGGCCTCTACACCACCATCCTGCATGGCTTTAAGGATGGTAAGGAAATCGAGGACATCGAGGTCGTAAACACCATTGCTGCTGCGCTCAACCCTTACGAGAACTGGGAGCAAGTCTTAGCTGCTGGTACCAGCCCAGACCTCAAGTTCGTCTTCTCCAACACCACCGAGGCCGGTATCACCTTTGTCCATGAGCAGGCCTTCAATACCGATATCTGCCCTGAGTCTTTCCCTGGCAAGTTAACCGCTATCCTCTATGAGCGCTATAAGGCCTTTGCCGCTCAGGGTAAGACCGCTGGTACGGGCCTGTGGATCGTCCCATGCGAGCTCTTAGATGACAACGGCAACAAGCTTAAGGACATCGTGTTACAGCAGATTGCTGATCAGAACTTAGGCGATGACTTTAAGGCCTACGTCTTAGACGAATGCCGTTTCATCAACACCTTAGTCGACCGTGTGGTTTCTGGTTACCCACGTGATAATGCTGCCGCTTACCAAGAGAAGCTGGGCTATAACGACGAGTTAATGGTGTGCGGTGAGTGCTTCCACTTCTTAGCTTTAGAAGGTGACGCTGATGTTGAAGAGGCCCTGCCATTTGCTAAGGCGGGCTTAAATGTAGTTACCGCTCCAGATATCACTCCATACCGTCTGCGTAAGGTACGTATCCTTAACGGTACGCACACCGCCAATGTGCCAGCGGCTTTCCTCTATGGCTTAGAGACGGTCGATCAGATGATGAGCGATGACATCACTGGCAAGTTTGCCCGCTCCGTCATCTTCGATGAGATCATCCCTGCAGTTAACCTCGACAAGCAGATGCTGATCTCCTTTGCCAATGATGTGGTGGATCGCTTCTCTGATCCATCCATGCATCACCAATTGGCCTCTATCTTAATGAACTGCACCTCTAAGGTTAAGGCGCGCATTCTGCCAACTATCTTAGATGCACGTGCTAAGGGCGTTCTGCCAAAGAAGTTGTGCTTTGCTTTAGCTGCTTATATCGCGCTGTATCGTCACGCTGCGGGTGTGCCAGTGCAGGTGCAACGTGAGGGTGGTAAGAGCGGCGAGTTTGTCGATGACGCTTACGCCGTTGAGGTCTTAACTAAGGCGTGGTCTACTTACCAAAAGACCGAGGCTTCGGCCATGTTTACCGTAAAGGCGGTGTTATCTGACACCAAGTTATGGGGCAGCGACATTTCCTCGGACGTGGACTTAGTAAGCTTGGTTGCGCGCTTACTGCACGCCATCTGCTCCGATGGCATTGCCGCCACCATGCAAGACCTGTTAGAGCACAACTAAGGTCATAAGCGCCATACCCACAAACTTAAGTGCTGCGGCCCAATACAGGTAGCGCTGTCAGCAGCTCTCGGGTGGGCGCCGCCGTGCGTGGTTATGTATGCGCTGCACTACGCTGCTTTGCATTGCAGCAGGGAAGGAAGTAGGGACTAAGGAAGTGGTTCTTTGTTGTAAGTAGGGGATGCCGATTAAGAGCACCAATATGGTTCACATGAAAGTTCATGTGTCTATCAGGGATCGTGACCATTTTGTTCAACCAGACACAAGCACTTTTATCACAAGAGAGAGTGGCCTTTTAGCTAAAATTGCGGCGCGAATCTCCCACTAGGAAGTAGGGAAAGTGAGCTAATAAGTGACGGATGTAGTGGTGCGTGGTTGCAACGTCCCACCTCGAGATAAAAGGTGCAAGCGAGCCTGAGCCTATCTTGAGCTGGGCATGCATGCATGCCCTAAATTGCGTCATTTATTAAGTCAGTCGTTCCTAGTAGGTGCACAGTGCTGTGAGAGCGCAGCTTGTAAAGAGCGGCGCCGTGTCAGCACTATCCTTAGTGGCCTGTCTTCCTTCTTTTTTGAGGATTGACTCCCATAAGGGACGATTTGTCCCCCTCAGGGACGGTGGAGATTGCGGTGAAAGCAATTTTAATTCATGACGGCGACAGCGTCGGCGTGGCCTTAGAGAACCTCACCGCCGGTGAAACGGTGACGCTGGGCGGTCAAACTGTGACCTTAAGTGAGGACATCACACGTGGTCATAAGTTCGCTCTCAAAGACATCGCCGAGGGCGAGCCTATCATCAAGTATGGCTACGCGATCGGTGTGGCCAAGTGCCCTATTCACAAGGGTGAGCACGTCCACAGCCACAATGTCAAAACGGGTTTAGCAGGCGAGCTGAGCTACTCCTATAACAAGATGCCTGCCGCTACCTTAAAGAGTGTCGAAGCCACTTTTAATGGCTATAAGCGTGCTGATGGCTCGGTGGGTATCCGCAACGAGATTTGGATCATTCCTACCGTCTTCTGCGTCAACAACATTGCCCGCGTCTTAGAGCGCTATGCTCAAGACAAGATCGCCAGTGGTGCCTTTAAGAACGTCGATGGCTGCTTAGCCTTGACGCACCCTTACGGTTGCTCGCAGATGGGCGAAGATCAAGCGACCACACAAAAGGTGCTTGCTGCTTTAGCCCGTCACCCTAACTGCGGTGGTGTGCTGATCTTAGGCTTAGGCTGTGAAAACAACAATATTGGCGTCTTTAAGCAGTTCTTAGATCTCAATGACCCACGCCTGCGCTTTGTCAACTCGCAAGAGGAGAGCGACGAAGTTGAGGCCGCTGAAAAGGTCATCGATGAGCTCTTAGAGCTGGCCAATAAGTGCGAGCGCGAGCCTGTGCCACTTTCTGAGCTGCGTATTGGCCTCAAGTGCGGTGGCTCCGATGGCTTATCGGGTATTACCGCAAACCCTCTTATTGGTCGCTTAAGCGATGTCGTGGTGGGCTCGCACGGTACCTCGGTAATGACTGAGGTGCCAGAGATGTTTGGTGCAGAGCAGATTCTGATGAATCGTGCGCAGGATGAGGCCACCTTTGAGAAGTGCGTGCACCTCATCAACAACTTTAAGCACTACTTCACCTCGCACGGTCAGGTGGTCTCCGAGAACCCAAGCCCAGGCAATAAGGCCGGTGGTATCACCACGTTAGAGGATAAGTCCTTAGGCTGCGTGCAAAAGGGCGGTATGGCTGAGGTCAGCGATGTCCTCATGTATGGCGATACCTTAAAGAGCAAGGGCTTAAACCTGTTACAGGGCCCAGGTAATGACGGTGTGTCGAGCACGGCTTTAGCAGCTGCCGGTTGCCATATGGTGCTCTTCTCCACTGGTCGCGGTACCCCATTTGCCACGGCGATCCCAACGATTAAGATCTCCACCAATAGCGATCTGTTCCAGCGCAAGGGCGCTTGGATTGACTTCAATGCCGGTCAGCTGGTGGATGGTAAGGACTTTGAGACCTTAACCCAAGAGCTCTTAGATTACGTGCTGGCGGTAGCCTCTGGCAAGCTCACTAAGTCTGAGCAGCATGGCTATCACGAGATTGTCATCTGGAAAGATGGCGTCACCATGTAAGGACGCGACACATTGCGCGTCGTGGTGCTGTAGCACAAGCTTTTGTCATCCTTAGAGGTGCGTGCTGCTAAGTGGCTCCCTTAAGCTTAAGCCCCACACTTAAGCTTAGGTTGAGACCAAAGCGCTGTAAGTGGCTGTAAGCTGTGGAGCTTTTAGGCTCTGGCTTTGTAAGCTGCTCATGGCGTCTTTTAGTGGCGCGCTGTAAACCACATTGTAACCAAGCCCCAGAGTGCGGTTATGCCGTGCTGCTGGGGCTTTTTTGTCGCTAAGGCTGCAAAGGTAGCTCCGCGACGCAAGGAGTAGTCTTCAAGGCTGTAGAGCCTCATCTGGTAGTAGTGGCCTGTAAAGCGCGACTGGTGCGGTTATGAGCAAGCAACTGCCTCTAAGTGGTAGTTGAGCGCACAGGTCGATCAAGGGCGCCAGAGTAAGCAAGCAGAGTATGAGAAGACAGTAGGGGATGTGGAGGAGTAAGTGGTAGTGGCGTGCGGGCGTGCTATGGCTCTTGCGCTGCGGCTTGCTTCTGCGCCAATGCCTTTGCCTGCTTCTTTTTCTCGAGAGCTTCCTGCTCAGCTTTGGTCTTAGGCCGCTCACCTCTGCGATAATTTAAGGCGGTGACTCCAAATTCGAGGGCGAGCTTGAGATTGCGCTGCACGGTGCGCTCGCTGATTACAAAATAGTTTAGCGCTTGGAAGTAACGCAGGTTTTCGTGGTTGAGGTAAGCAAGGCAGGAGGCTAAGCGGCACCTGTAGTAGGGATCCTTTTTGGCCTCAGGAGTTTTCAGCGCTTGTTGTAGGTCTTGCTTCATTTGCTCGACCTCGGCGCGGGTCACCGACCGTGAGGAGGTCTAGGTTAATTTTATAAATCCCATAAATAAGGCGTTTCTTGGTCACCTACTTAACGGTAATATGGGCCAAAGCAAGGGGTCTTCATGCCCATAAACCATGTGTTTATCAGCTTGAGCAAAATTATCCCAGACCTCCTCACGGTCGGGGGGCATATACTGAGCGCGTTGTACCGTCATGTTGTGCTCCTTCTACGTGGTGGGCAGAGTAGTACTGGTACTGATAATGGTATGGGTACCGATAGCGTTGGTGCCCATGTGGAGGTGGGGGAGTGCGTGCGGGCAAGGTCACTCATCTCGAGATGAATGGTACAGCTGAGTCGCAGCCTATCTGCAGACGTGCCCCTTGATTATCCAAAAGTCCGCCATCGATTAAGTCAGTAGTTCCTAAGTTTCGCCGCCAAAGGATAGCAGCACCCATTACTCTTTGCCAGTAACAGCGCCGCTACCCTTAACCACACCAGCAACATCACCAGCACACGCAACAGCATCACTTCGCTTGCAGTATCTTTGCGTCTTAAAGAGATGGCTGCTCTGCCCTGTAGGCCCTGTAAGCCGCATCTCGTTCATAGCTGCTCAGCAAAATAGCGTACTTTTTTGCACAAAAATGGGGCGGCGTGGCAGGGGTGTAAGAGGGTAAGCTGCGGCTTACTATGCCCTTGAATATCAGGATATGCAGGGCAGAATCTTATATTTACGCCAGCGGTCAGAGAGAACAGTCGACAGAGCAACAGGGGCTATTTTTAGCATGTAAATATTTCCGTGGTCTAAGTGCTCAGGCCTCATGGCTTTGCCCTATAATCGCGCCCGCAGTGCCGCCCCTAAACAGCAGTGAGCAATTTTCGTTTTGCCCTTGCTGCTTGGTGTCGCACCGGCTGTCATCAGGACAGCTCTAAAGACATCTCCTTTGCTGCCAGCACATGCTGTAAATAAGAGCTTGCTGCGGCTAAAGGTAAAGGGCTTACTGTGTGGAGCGCAGGGATGGACTCCACTATTGCTTTGACCTCAAATGCGGCGCGACCGCGCCTCTTTTCCCTGAGACAGACATTAGACAAAACTACCCACCTACACCACATTACCTGAGCTCTTCAAATCAAGTGCTATGGGCACAGTGAGCATCAGGACAAAACAGCAAGCACGCAATTAGGGCTCTACAGGCACAAACTGTCTGCTGAAAGCAGTGAGCAGCATAGTCTCACCGTAACACCGCCGAGGTACTACTCTCCGGTCTTTTCTTGCCTTGAGCACCTAAGGCTTTTGCCAGTGAGGCTAGAGCCAGAGAATGGAGCCTACCAGCTTGTTTGCCTTGTGGTGTGCGTAAGTAGAGTCTGAGGCCGAAGCCAACTTGGATTTGTTGAGCGTTTTTGCATGTCGCAGCAAGAGCACAAAAAGCAAGCATCGATTGTTACTGCCACAGAGATTGAGCCACAGAGCAGTACCACTACAGCGCAGGCACTTGATCCCCAAGTGCAAGAGCGGCAGGAGTTAGTTGCGGCCAGTGTGCAGCAAGCCAATTCCTTTGGCCAAGCCTTAAACGTTAAAGACCGTGCGGAAATTAAGCAGCTGCCCTCATCTGAGCAAGCTGCAGCCGCTGCTGCAGATGACACCACTGCTGCCGCAGCTACTACCACTACCACAACCACGACCACTGACGCTGCCACCGGCAGCAGCACTAACACTGATGCCACCTCAGCAGAGGCAGATAGTGTGCTTGGTGCTAGCGAGGGCTCAGCTTTAGAGTCGCTCTCGCCAGAGCAGAGAGCAGCAGCGCGCGTGGGTTCTATGGCGGCAGCACCAATTGTGGTGACTGCTAATAAGCAGGCCATGGAAGCGGCGCAAATGGCGGCCATGTTTACTGCTGATGCCGGTGGTAACAAGAACTTACAGGAAGCAGCCGCCGTGGCTGCTGCCGCAGCAGCCGCCGGTAACGCCAATATCGCGGTTAACGTCTCTAATCCTGAGGTGTCCTTACAGGACAATGCCAGCGCTGAAGCGGTGGATAAGGTTGTCACTGAGCTTGATAAGTCCATTGACAAGCTCGATCTCGAGACGCCACAGCGCTCGCTGCTCTCGCTGACGTGGCCAATCTTTATTGACCTTTCGCTGCACTTTGCCACGCTGATCATTAACACCATCATGGTGGGTATGGTCTCGGTTAAGGCGGTAGCGGAGCTCACCATTGGTAATCAGGTCTTTGACCTTGCTCTGATTATCTTTAACTTCTTCAACATTGGTGTGTGCGTGGTGTGCGCGCAGGCCTTAGGTGCTAACAATAAGCGCTTAGCGCGGCGTGTGATTCACGTGGGCTTAGGCGTCAACCTCATTATTGGCACCATAGTCTCGGCTAGTATCTTCTTCCTCTCTGGCTTTATTGTCGACATCATGAATGTGCCGCCGGAGATTGCGGAGAGCTCGCATAACTACCTGAAGATACTCTCCTTATCGTTCTTACCACTGTCGCTGTGCTTAGTGTCGTCGGCTATTTTGCGTGCGTTTAGCTGCACTCGTGACGCTATGTACGTGTCGCTGATGGTGAACGTCATTACCATCTGTGGTAACAGCTGCTTCCTCTTTGGTTACTTAGGCGTGCCACAGTTGGGTGTAGAGGGCGTGGCCATTAGCACCGTGTTTAGCCGTGCGGTGGCAAGCATCGTCTTTATTCCCCTGATCATCAAGCGCACCAAGACCCACATCATTCCGCGCTTCATGTTCGTGTTCCGCAAGAAGGTCATCTACTCGATCTTAAATATCGGCCTGCCTGGTGCTGGTGAGAACCTCTCGTGGCATACGCAGAACATGTTCTTAACGGGTGTGGTAGCCTCGATGGGCGCCATGCAGTTAGCGACGCACGGTATCTATTTCCAAGTGGTGCAGGTGCTGATGCTCTTTAGTGCCTCGGTGGGTATGGGGACGGAGCTGTTAGTGGCACACTACACGGGTGCTTTAAAGCTGGATCTGGCTAACAAGCAGCTGATTCGTTCGGTAAAGATTGGTGAGGTGGCGACCATCTTACTGACCTTCTCCTTACCACTGGGCACCGGTGCGTTCCTCATTGGTCTCTTTACGGATAACCCTGAGGTGCTGTTACTGGCAACGCCAATCTTTATGATCTCGGTGTTCCAAGAGCCAGGTCGTATCCTCAATGTGATCATCATTAACTCGCTGCGTGCTACGGGTGATACCAAGTTCCCTGTGATCATGGCGGTGATCTCGATGTGGGGTATCTCCGTACCGTTAGGCTGCTTCTTATCGCTGTATATGGGCTTAGGCTTAACCGGCATCTGGATTGGTTATGCCGTGGATGAGTGGGTACGTGGTATTGCCATGGTGCTCCGCTGGCGCTCTAAGGCGTGGCATAAGGCGGCGTATCGTGTGTACGAGCGCACCTTGGCAATGGAGCACACTCGCTCACAGCTGAAGACCCACGCGATGGTGCAAGAGGCCAAGAGCGAGGCTTAATCTAAGCTGAGCTGAGCGCGAGCATGTGACCGCGTAGCGCAGCGCTGACGCCATAAAAAGCAAAGGCAGCAGTTCCCGATGAGGGGCCGCTGCCTTTTTCGTTTGGTGTGCGGTACGGTGAATAAGCATGACCGTGAACACAGCCACCACGAAGAGGCAAGGTGCTCTGGGGGCTTCCTGTCTTGTGGTGACTCAGCCGCTTTACCGCTGGGCTGGGCGTCGTGATACCACTTAGGGATAAGGTTGGTATCACCTGAGGATAGCCGCAGCGCTTCGGTTCGTATGGCGGGAAGATAGGGCGCGAGGCTAAGAGCACACTGTGCAGGGAGCGGCACGTGAGACGAGGAAATAAGGTAAGGAGCAAATGACTTTAGAGAAGACAGCTTTTAAGGCAATCATGTGTGCCACTCTGAAGATAGGCTCAGGCTATCCTTCACCTTTTATCTCGAGGTAGGGGACATTACCCTTATTAGCCAAGACCCCCTGCAAGCTGCTCTTTGTAGGTGGTGCCCAGACAGTACTCTGTGTGAGCATGGTGGGCGTAACGCAGCTGTGAAGCACCACTGGTGCGACTGTACTACTGCCTGCCACAGTAGCAGAGCAGGTGTTTTCTCCCGCCTTTGGGGCAAAAGCAGCACCTCAGCCCTGCGCTTTTCCCTAAAAGGGCGCATCAAGCATCTTATATGCGCCAAAATGGTGCGCTATTCTTAAAGAAGCGCGCTGCTGTTTTGCGGTGTAGTTGAACGTAAAGAGGGGAGCTTTGCCCGTAAATAGGGCTTTAGCTGGTGCTTTAGCTGGTGATTGAGGTGCGCCAGAGGGGGCGCAGGCCGTGCGCTAAAATTGTGACGAATCGCACCCTTTGGTGCGATATGGCCTATAATTGCGGTGTTTTGAGCCCGCATCGCTCAAGCTCTCGCTACAGAGTCCCAACTCTCGCAACAGAGTGGTGCCGCTGGTGGCTCGTTATTGGTGCTGTGTAACGCAGCATACACTCTTCTTGAGGCACAGATAGAGAGTGGGGAATGCCCCTCTATCCCTAGTTTGTAGTAAGTTTCTTTAGCCTCATACCGGTGCGAGTGAGTCAGTCTCTGCTCCAAGGACGGATGAAATAATGTTTTTTGATCATTTGGAATTAGCTCCTGCAGATCCAATTTTGGGCCTTACCGACGCTTACAAGGCTGATACTAATCCTAAGAAGATTAACTTAGGTGTTGGTGTGTACCAAAATGAGCACGGCGTTACTCCGGTCTTAAAGTGCGTCAAGGAAGCAGAGAAGCTCTTACTGGAGACCGAGACCACCAAGTCCTACCTGCCAATCACTGGTCACCCAGAGTACGGCCGATTAACCCGTGAGCTCTTATTCGGCTCTGAGAGCCCATTAGTCTCCGATGGCCGCGCTGTGACCTGCCACTGCCCAGGTGGTACCGGTGCTTTACGTATTGCCGCTGACTTCCTCTATCAGCAGCACGTCGCCTCCCGTGTGTGGATTTCCGACCCAACTTGGGGTAACCACTTCCAGATCATTGAAGCAGCTGGCTTAAAGACCGAGCGTTATCCTTACTACGACCGCGCCAACCACTCTTTAGCCTTTGATCGCATGCTCGACACCTTAGAGCAGGCACAAGAGGGCGATGTGGTGCTGTTACACGCTTGCTGCCACAACCCAACTGGTATGGATCCAACCCCAGAGCAGTGGGATGAGATCGCCTCGTTCTTAGCTCGCAAGAAGTTACTGCCATTAATTGACTTTGCTTACCAAGGCTTTGGCAAGGGCTTAGAAGAAGACGCCTACGGCGTGCGCAAGATCTTAGAGCGCAACAGCGAGGTCTTAATTGCCTCCTCGTTCTCCAAGAACTTTGGCATGTACAACGAGCGTGTGGGTGCTTTAACCTGCGTGTGCGCTAACAAGGACGCTTGCGTCAAGGCTACTTCGCAGATCAAGCTGACCGTGCGTTGCGCTATTTCCAACCCACCAGCTCACGGTGAGAAGGTGGTGATTAACGTCCTGTCTAACCCAGACTTACGTAGCATGTGGGAGCAGGAGTTAAAGGAGATGCGTGAGCGCATGCACCGTATGCGTTTACTGCTGGCTGACAAGTTAAAGGCGGTGGGCGCTGGTGACTTTGATTTCATCACCACCCAAAACGGCATGTTCTCCTTCTCTGGTCTTTCCAAGGAGCAGGTGGAGAAGTTACGTGCTGAGTACGGTATCTACATCGTAGGCTCGGGCCGTATTTGCGTGGCTGGCATTAACGACGAGAACGTCGACTACTTAGCCAACGCCATTGCTGCTGTGGTCAAAGAGTAATTGCGCTCTAAGCGCACAGCATAAGCTTACCCTGTAGCAAGCTTACAGAAAGCTTTCCCAACAAACCCAGAGGGTGTAGTGCTCTCTGGGTTTGTTGTTTTTGGGGGCAGAGAAAGTGGCGTGCATCGTGAGCGCCTATCGAGATGGAGATGGTGGTAAGCAATGAGCAAAACGCATTTTTGGCTTTAAGCGGTGTGGCCAAGCGAGCGCATCCTCTTGCGGAATGGTGATAAACCCAAAGCGTACAGCTTAGGGTCAATAACCTCAAAGAGTTGGCTCTCCGCAGTGTTTGGTGGATAGAGCTACCATACTGCTTTTAGGTGGCTAACATGAAACGCCATAAACACGGCTCATGTGCTTGCCTAAAGGTGTGAGGCTACGTTGTGGTATCCACCAAACTCTGAGTAGAGCCAAAGACTATCTTGGAGGTTCTTGGGCACTGGCTACCACGCCGTCTCTGTAGCCACAGAAAAAGCGGTCCTTGCGATTTTTTTGGTGCTGAGGCATTAGCAGCATGGTGAGCAAATGTAGGGGTTGAGGCCGTTGTTTGGCACTTGGGATATAGGTGGTTGTAC
>CASEBB010000189.1 GCA_949286015.1 uncultured Succinivibrionaceae bacterium
TTCATGTGTCTATCAAGGATCGTGACCATTTCGTTCAACAAACGAACCAAATTAGGTCACACCTTTTTAGTGCATCCCGCGCTTACGATAAAGAACCCGTCTTTACAAGTTTGAGCACAGCAATATTGTTTTCAGGTAACTCCGCAGGTCACGATAGTAGCGTGTTTGCGCGGCGTAAAGCGTTAGTTGCCTCGCAAAAGCAGAGCGTGCCGCAGATGCTATGGACGTCTTTGTAGGTGTGGTAGCAGCGCTATCACTAACTAAGAGTCACTCGTCGTGCAGGCGGCAGCCGACCATCATCATCATCATCATCACCAACACTGCGTGGTAGTAGTCTCTGCCCATATTTTGCTGCTTTGCGGACTACATCCGCCATGCAGTTACTGGCGCTATCCGTCGCGATGATGCTCCACTACGTGAGGCGAGCCGTAACGATGGCACGTGGACTAACTTCAATATGCAGACGTTTGAGGCCTTGGTGCTTATGGAGCAGTTACAGCTGTTAGCGCCAGTTGAGTCTGAGCCAGAGGCGGCAGCGACATCAGTGGTAACGCCGCGTAGTAAGGCGAGCCGTTCTCAGGGTAGTAAAAGGCAGAAGAAGTCGCGGGAGCGCGCGGGTGAACAGCAGACACCGCAGGAGCAAGGGGCACCACACTAAGCTCTTCTCTGCCAGTGCCGCGCGGTGGCGCTCGGCGTTAGTATGATGCCGCCTCCAACGGTCTGAGCTTAGCCCTGCTTCTCTGGCAGCAAATACATCAGACAGCGACGGCAATCCGTAATCAGCGGGAAGTTGTCCTTGCCAATGCGCAGGTAAAAGCCGGTTGTGCTGCCGCCCTTTTTACGACAGAGCGCGTGGTTCTTAATAAGGCAGTTACGACAGGTCATAACCGCTTGGCGCACCAGTGCAGGTGGCGGTGGCAAATAGTCCGCACCTAAGTCCGCATCGCTCTGTTTAGTAGCAGTGTCCAGTGCACGGGCAGTGCCTTGCGTACTGGCATCATGGCTCGTGCTTGCTTTTGCAGCAGCTGCTACTGCTGCTGCTTTGGCTGCCAGCAAGCTCTGATAAAAAGCACGGCTGCGCTCATTGGTAATAAGACGCGGATCAACATAGCTCTCAGGAAACACTACCTGTGCCTGCTCCGCAGCAGTAAGTGGCGTGAATAGCTTACTGTGCTCACCGCTCTTGTCCTCGTCTAAGTAAGGCAGACCTTGGGCGCGACACGCCACGCGGCTTAAGGACGCGTGAGCTTCATATTGTGCGAGAGCCTCACGGCGGAGCGCATTAAAAGCTGACAGTGGTAACAGGGCCGCCTCGAGATTGCCACTTAAGGTAATGTCATTGCTCTCGAGGCTCAAGAGGGCATTGCCGAGCTTTAGCAGCTTGGCGCGCATCACCTCCGCTTTAAGTGGCGTGGTAATAGTGCCACCGCTACCCTCGCTCCCCTCACCAGTGCTGCCTTGTGTCTCTGGAGCGCTGTGAGCACTGTAAGGCAGAGCCACTGCGGCCGTACCCTGTCGTCCCCATGCATCCGTAAAGCTAATCGTCAGGGCTGTAGACGTAACCTCCACGTGCGCTTTCAGAGCGACCTTGCGGCTTAAAGCCAGGGGCAGGTTAATGCTCTTAATAAAGAGCGTGTCGACATTGCGGTATAGGGTCATACCCGCCGCTAAGAGCGCGACCTTTTTGGGCAAGTGTAAGTACACCATCTCACCACGACTACAAGTAATGGTGCCACTGTTGGCACTCGCGGCAGGAGCCTTGACTGTGCCCTTATCCTGAGACTTAGCCTTAGCCTTAGCCTTAGCGCTGTGGCTCTTGGTGCTGCTTTGATGTTTGGCACCGTAACCTTTAGCGCCGCCATGTCCCTGTGGCGCAGGTGGTGCGACACTGATGCGATTTACTCTAAAGCCCGTGAGCTCACCGTCAGGACTAAAAAAGGTAAAGCTGTCGCCATTACTGAGAGTGCATCCTTGCTTTAGGCGCAGCGTCACCACCATGCCGCCCGCAGCACTAAAGTTAGCTCCGCGCTGTGGTGTTTGCTGACGTTGTGGGCGCTGCGGAGTGCCAGCGGTGGAAACCGCCACCACCTGACCTAATTCCTCTCCTAAGCTCTTTGGGGTACGGCTATCAACCAGCGCGTCATTGCTGCCTTGCAAATAGGCGCTGGTAAAGCCACGGTTAAAGGTCTTAAAGAGGTTAGGCGTAAAGTAATGAAAGGCCATGCCTAAAGAGGCACGCCGATAGAGCTCGGGATTTTGGGCAATGATCTTATCTAAGCGCTCACGAAAAGCTGCGACCTGATTGACCACGTAGTCGTGGTCTTTGAGGCGGCCCTCGATCTTAAAGGAGGATGCACCAGCTGCAACTAAGTCCTCAAGCTGGTTTAAGCGCAGGTTGTCCTTCATGGAGAGCAAGTGCCCGCTGGCAATCTCCGTGTCCACCTCTGGATTTAGCTCTGTGCCCTGCTTTTTGTAGAGCGTCATGGGTAAACGACAGATTTGCGCACATGCACCACGATTAGCGCTACGGCCGGTCATCATCTCTGAGATGTAGCAGATACCAGAGACGCTCACGCACATGGCGCCGGAGACAAAGACCTCAAAGCGCGTATCAGGAAAGGCCTGACAGAAGCTGCGAATCTGCTCTAAGGAAAACTCACGTGGCAGCACTACCTGACTAAAGTGCAGCTGCCGACAGAACGCGACCTTTTCTAAGGTATCGATGTTCATCTGCGTGCTGGCATGGATCTCCATATCCTGCAGCGTGCTCATGCTCAGTAAGGCTGGATCCTGCACAATGAGGGCATCCACCCCAGCAACACGGGCTTGTGCTAACAGCTCCTCGACGGCACTAAGCTCGTTATCGTAGAGCAGAGTATTAACCGTGAGGTAGACGCGGGCACCTAATATGTGCGCCATGGAGCATAAGGCGGTGATGTCCTCAATGGAGTTACCAGCAGCGGCACGGGCACCAAAGCTGGGGCCGCCAATGTAGATGGCATCAGCACCTGCAAGCAAGGCGGCTTGACCTACCGCGAGGTTCTTGGCGGGAGCCAGTAATTCTAAGCGGCGGGGATAGGTGGCAGGTGGTGGCAGCGCCATAGAACAGAGACCTCATACGGACAAGCACAAGAGGAGGGAGAAGACGGATCTTGTAGAGAGCAAGCGTAGGTAGCCTCAATAGGCTTTGAGCGCACACACAGGAGGTACATCTTGGAGGGCCGAGGCAGGAGGGCATGCTGGCAAACGCCCTGACCTCAGAGGTGGCAAACGCTCAGTGGCCGCACTACGCAAAAGCGCCATTATAGGCGCAGCTATTGTAAGTCGGGTACAGCTCTTTGGCCATTGCTTTTGCGCATTTTAGTCGTTATGATAGCCGCCACAATACAAGAGCTAATACCAAGCGCGGTGTGATACGAGTTTATGAGTACGCGGGGTTAGCTAGACGGGAATTGCTGTTGGTAATGCGGGGCACAAAGAGAGCACGCATCCAAGCAAGTACGGGACAGGATGTAGAGGACGCTAAGCTCAGCTGTAAGCTGGTGCTTCGCTGTAAGCTGCTAAGGCCTTATGGGGCGCCTCTGTGCGCCGCAGCGCAGCTATGAGAGTGTAAGCCTGCTGAGGAAACTTTGCTCTTGTGTTACTTGGCGTCAGTTCTTTTCTCTTTGCCATCCTTTCTTGGTACAGCTGCGGTGTGCCCATACCACGACAATGGTAGCAGTGCTTAAGCTGCTCTCCTTTATGGCCCGACAATCACAGCAACATGCTTTCACTAAATTCAATGAGGGAGGCGGTGCTCTTACCCTTGTGAGCAGATATTTGCTGAAGCTGAGGGGGCGGAGTACCGGTAGGATAGGAAATGAAAACTATTTGCGGCTTACGGCCACAAACAGTGGCGTGCTTGTTCTACTTTCTGTGTGCGGGCCTAATCTACTCGCAGATTATGGCGCGTATGCCTGCAATTAAGGCACAAACCGGCATCGACGAGACCGGTATTGGTATGGCCTTACTCTCGCTGGGCTGTGGTGCTATTGTAGGCTTCGTTACCATTGGTTTTGTCTCACGCTATGTGCAGTCCAAGCATCTAATCCGTGTGGCGTTAGTGGCTCTGTTAGGTGTCTTAGTCTTACTGAGCTTTGCCTCTAACCTTTTTTGGATGTGTGGCAGCTTTGCGCTCATGGGCTTAGGCTTTTCATGGTTGGAGGTAGCCAGTAACACGCAGGCTATCAATCTCGAGATTGCCTACAACCGCTCCTATTTGGCCAGCATGCACGCTACCTTTAGCGTGGGTGCACTCTCTGGCTCGTTGCTGGGTTCTGCCTTTGCCTTTGCGGGGATAGCAGTGGGCACCAACTTTATTGCGGCTATGGTGCTGCTCTTTGTGCTCTTTGTGCTTATTGGCCAACAGCTCATTGACGACCAGAACAATGACCCAGTACCTGCTCAAGCTCAAGCTCAAGCTCAAGAGGCAGACTCCGCCACTTTAGGTGAGGGCACTGCAACCACTGCTGAGGCGGAAGATGGTGTGCACACCTACCGTAAAAACGATGCCCGCCTGCATGATGACAACACCAAACTGACAGCGAATCAGGCTTCTACAGTACGTCGCGGCATTCCGCTCTTTATCGTCGTCTGTGGCTTTTTGTCGCTCTGTGCTTACTGTGCCGAGGGTGTGGTTGCAGAGTGGGGCGTCTTACTCATGACCATCGAAAAGCATGCATCTGAGGGCGTCGCGGCTCTGGTCTATGGCTGCTTCTCGCTCTTTATGGCCACTGCCCGTTTTAGTAGCAATGTCATCAAGCGCTACTTGGGTGATTTCCAGCTCTTGTTTGGCAGCTTACTGCTGGCTCTGTGCTGTGAGCTGGTTGTGATCAATATCGATAACCCTTACGTCTGCTTAGTGGCCTTTGCCTTTATGGGCGTGGGTTTAGCGCCGGTGATGCCGATTATCCTCAGTCGTGCCGGACGCTATCCAGGTGTGCGTCCAGCGTTAGCCTCTACGGTGATTTCCATGCTGGCCTATAGCGGTATGCTGGTGATCCCACCGGTCTTAGGTTATGTGGCGTCGCACTTTGGTTTAGAGCGGGCGTTCTTTATTCCGCTCATTGCCATTTGCATTGTGCTGGGAGGTTCGTTCCTCTTTAGAAAGCCACAGCAAGCCGCAGCTACAGAGCAGAGCAAGTAGAAAGTAGGGCTGGTTGGGGCTCACCTGCCTCAAAATGGCTCTGTAGTTAGGGCTGCTATGAGGCTACAGGGGCGGGCGCTGTTAAGCTGGGGGAGGGTATCCACTTCTGCCCTCACCATAATCTTAAGAGGCGGTGTGGTGTACGCGGCAGCATCACAGCAGCTCCACTGCCGTCGCTTTGAGGGGCGGGCGCTGTCAATGTCACTAAGGAACGACTAACTTAACAGATGATGGAATTTAGGGTAAGCATGCGTGTCTTCACCTAAGACAGGCTCAGGCTTACCCGCACCATTCATCTCGAGATAGGTGACGTTGCCTTTACGCATCCAATCATCAGTCATTTATTCGATCACTCATCAACCCAGCCCATTGTGCCTGCTTCCCCGCCTGCGGGTTAGCTTACCGCCGTCATTATTGCCATGCCTTTCCATTCCTTGTCATGTACGTAAGCAGTGCCTACTGCCTGTGGTAACTGTAACTACTTGCACCTCTTGCTCCTCTTTTTTTAGTGCCGCACGTCGCGATGCTTGTTTTTGTGCTCTGTTTTGGTGAAAACGCTGTAACAAAATAGCGCACAACGCCAGTTTATTGCACCAATTTATAACGTTAGCTGAGGTTAATTTGCATTAGCGCACTACTTTTGCGCAAAAACGGAAAAAACAGGGGCAAAGGAGAGGAGTTAGGGGTACAGTGACAGCAGCTTAAGCGACAAAGCGGTGCGGAGGCCTTTGCTATAATTGCACAGCTTTGCGCGCCGGTGCTGGTATTGCCTGCTGTGGCAAAGCGTGTCTTGGTGTGCTTAAGGTCAAGCTTATCTTGCCTTGCAGCATCCTGTTTTCGGGCCCCATAGTCTTGTCAATGGCTACTTAGAGCGGCGCTCTTAAGTTGCCATCTTGCCCTGTGCTTGCTGAAGCAGAGAGTGCGGGACAGACTTGGGATGTTTGGTTTTGACCTAGAGTTGTTGGCGCATGCCCCACTCGTAAGAGTGGGGTTAGCCGACAGTTAGTATTGGGGCTTTAGCCAAGCACAGCGTATACACATCCTCAGCCTTTGAGGGATCGT
>CASEBB010000190.1 GCA_949286015.1 uncultured Succinivibrionaceae bacterium
AGGATGTGTGTACGCTGTGCTTGGCTAAAGCCCCAATACTAAATGTCGGCTAACCCCACTCTTACGAGTGGGGCATGCGCCGACAACTCTAGGTCAACTACCACTTAGAGGTAGCTGATTGCTCTTCACCACAAATGTCATCCAGCTTTCTGCTCTGTTTATGCTTCTGGTTAGGCGTAATTACCACAGAGAGCTTGCTCTTAACAGCTGTGACCACGTCAAGAGTCTGCTTCGGGTGGTGGTGGTGGTGGTGGGGGTGGTGGTGGTGGTGACTCCAAGGTGGCACCCGACCGCATAGATCGGTACTTTCAGGGCAGAATCAAGAGGGGTAGCCTCCTGTCACCGCTCAATGGCAGAAGCTGCTCTGGTGCACTGGTCTGATCTTGAGTTACGACTCCCCCTGCAAAGCGTTGCGCGCGGCTGCGGCCTTATCTTGCTCTGCGCGGGTCAGTGGCATCACAATCGCGGCGGCACTGACAAGGTCGCGCTCTAACTGTCCCTGCTGCACTTTATCGAAGTTTAAAGTCTGGGCTTGCGGATTAGGCTGCCCAAACTTATAAGGCTGGGGCTGAATGTAGTTAGCACCCTCGACGTAGTAATTGACCGTCATGGCAGTAAGGAGCGTGCGCACCGAGCTCTGCTGATTGACCAGCACTAAAGGCTTTAGGGTAAAGATAAAGCTCTTGTTGATGCCCTTTAAGCGCACCTGTAAGAGCGTCGTGGCTGCACCTTGAAATTGGCGAATCATGAGCTCTGATGGTGAGGCTGTCACCTCCACTAAAAAGCCCTGATTCTCCACGCGGGTGGAGACAATCTCCATCGGGTAGCCATTAAGGTCATAAAAGCGCAGGATCGAGACGCCATGGCGTGGCACTGCCACCTCATACTGCGGTAAATAGGTGGCGCTCATGCGCATGACCTTAGCTTCAAGGTCGCCTGGCACAGTAGGAATGTTTAGGGAGTTTTGCGGATCGGACTTACCTTCGATGTAGACCTGCTCACTTAACTGCTCTTTGGTACGGAAGTCAGTTAAGGTATCCGAAAGCTCTGGAGGAGCTTGTGGAGCTACCACATCAGCATGTGCAGGAAGGCTTAAGCACAGAAGTCCCAAGGTAAGAGCCAATGCTCTTACAGTGAAAATAGCGTGAGTCCCCCGCATAGGCAGCATCTCAAGTAAAGACCAAAGAAAGTTCAGCAGATAGCAGCTTGCAAAGCGCAAGTCGTGCCCTAAAAGTGACGATTTTTCGCCATGCAAGTATAGCATGCGCGTCAGAGCGGCATAGTCAGCTACCGCACAGAGTGTAGCATCTTGCGGCTCTTGTGCCCTTAGCAGAGCGTC
This sequence comes from uncultured Succinivibrionaceae bacterium, assembly GCA_949286015.1. GTDB lineage: Bacteria > Pseudomonadota > Gammaproteobacteria > Enterobacterales > Succinivibrionaceae > Anaerobiospirillum. The sequence goes on from CASEBB010000190.1 coordinate 1,340, forward strand.
TTGAGAGGAGCTGCCGACGACAACGCAGCAAGGCAGAGAAGAAAGAAGAAGAAGAAGAAGAAGATCTGCTGTCGCGGAGTTGTGGGTACTTTTCCCCAACCGCAAAGATACGGCTTTTACTTCATAGGGGATCTACTGACGCCACCTCTCAAGGATAAGGCGATAGCCTTAAAGCTGAGCATGCCTCCAGCGCAAGCTTCAGGGCGGTGGCTATCGTTGCGAGGTGCAAAACAGAAACAGCTTATTTATCAGGAAAAATAAACACGAGCCAACTGCCCGCTGGCAGAAGCTTACTCCCGCTTAAGATGACGCCTCCTTAATCCATACCCGCGAACTTAAGCCCACCTTGGCTTGATGGTGCTCTTGGTGTGCTTCAATGCCCTCTTGGTAACTTGTGCTGCAAGCTAAGCTCAAGTGCTTACCCGCAGGTTTGGCACATCTTAATCAACCTGAGGAAAGAGCTTATGCCGCTATTCGTTGTGATGGTCATTCTTAGGTGTGCGGGTATGCTGAGCGGCACGGGGTACTTTTGCGGGCACCAGTTAGGGTCGGCTGCTACTCCGAGATGGTGATGGTAGTGGTGGTGGTGGTGGTGGTGGTGCGCAGCCATATCCTCTTATGCTACGCCAGCACAGCAAGCTGCAGCACGGTGAGCATGCAGCAGTGACGCGCGCCTAACCTGCCAAAGATGAAACTTGTATGCACAAACGCAAGGTGTGCCTCTCTGCTTCTTTTCCATGTGCTAAAATGCGGCAAAATAGCAATCCGCCTCTGTCTGCTTTTGCTCTCACGCCGGATCTGTTAACTGGAACTGATTTCTGACCAGAGTTCGAGAGGAATTCATGAGCGCTTTAGTTTTGGGCCACAAGAACCCAGACACCGACTCTATTGTTGCTGCTTTATCTGCCACTAACCTGTATCGCGGCCGTGGTATTGACGTGCAGGCTGCAGCCCAAGGCACCCCTGCTCCAGAAACTGCTTTTGTCCTCGAGCGCTTCAAGTTAACTGCCCCTGAGGTCGTGACCTCCGTCGCTGGCAAAGACGTTTACTTAGTCGACTACTCCGACTTAGCGCAAGCTCCAGATGACTTCAAAGAGGCTAAGCTCTTAGGCATCATCGACCACCACAAGTTAGGTGACGTCACCTCTGATAGCCCAGTTGAGTGCTTCATCATGCCTGTTGGTTGCTCCAACACCGTGATCAAGATGCTGCACGACTACTATGGCGTGCAAATTGACCCAGCCTTAGCTGGTGCCATGCTCTGCGCTATCTTATCTGACACCGTGCTCTTTAAGAGCCCAACCTGCACCGAGCAAGACAAGAAGGCCGCTGAAGACTTAGCCAAGATCGCGGGCGTGACCGACCTGCAAGCTTTAGGCATGGAAATGTTTAAGGCTAAGAGCAACCTCGCTGGCGCTACCCCACGTGATCTGATCTTCCGTGACTTCAAGGACTTTGACATGTCCGGTCACAAGGTGGGCATTGGCCAGTTAGAGCTGGTGAGCTTAGAGCTGGTGACCCCAGAGTTAAAGGCCCAGTTAAAGGACGAGCTGGCTAAGGTTAAGGGCGAGGGCCGCGATTCGGCTTTATTAGTCTTAACCGACATCATGGAAGAGGGCTCCGAGCTCTTAATGTGCTCTGACAGCGCCGATAAGGTGGCAGCTGCCTTAAATACCACTGTTTCTGACAAGATGTGGTTACCAGGTGTGATGAGCCGTAAGAAGCAAGTTGTGCCATTCTTAGAGAAGGCTTTTAAGGCCTAATTAGGCAGCCAAGCCAATTGCTCTTTACCACCATGGCCTCCTGCACCGGCAGGAGATGGTGGTGAGCTCTAAAGGCACCCCTGCTGGTGTGCGCGTTGCGATCCCACGAACCTAACAGCGATGCTCAGAAGTTGTGCGGAGAGGACGTGTGCTTAAGGCAGCAGAGGTGCCTTTGCTTTTTTGCGGCAGGTAGCCACAACACTAAAGAGGCGCAAAAGTGCCTGCGCCTATCTTGAGGGTAGCGCTTGCCTCACTGTGTGTCAGGATTGCTCTTTTGGTACTGCTTACCTCAGCGCGTCTTTGTCCCTGCCGCTATAAGAGCACAGACGCTAACAGTTCAGAGCCATAAAGACAGCTCCGCCGCTTACGAGTAACTGACTACAGCGCACTCTCTCCACCCACTATTTTGTTCCACCCCCTATTCCCTTCTACTTTGCTTGAAATACAGGACAACTAGTGAGCACAAGCACGCAACCCCACATTCCGCGTATTGGTGTAGTCTCCTTAGGCTGCCCAAAAAACTTAGTAGACTCGCAGCGTTTGATTTCCGCCTTGCTGGCCATGGGCTACAAGCTGGAAAACGACTTTAAAGACGCCGACGTGGTGTTAGTTAACACCTGTGGCTTCATCGAGCCTGCCGTCGAGGAATCTTTTGACGCTATCTACGACGCCCAAAGCCAAGGCGCCCCTGTAGTCGTCATGGGTTGTTTAGGTGCCCAAAAAGACAAGGTCTTAGCTCAGTATCCCGACGTCGCCGCCGTGATTGGTCCAGGCCGTCGTGCTACCGTCTTACGTACTGTAGAAGAGTTAGTCGGTAAGCCACCTGCCATGGCGCGCCAGAGCGTGCCAAGCTCCGGTGTACTCCTGACGCCACCACACTACTCCTACCTCAAGATTGCTGAGGGCTGCCGCCACCACTGCTCGTTCTGCATCATTCCTGATTTACGCGGCACACTGCGCTCACGTTCCATTGCCAATATCATGGCCGAGGCCCGTGACCTTGTCGCCCGCAATGTCCGTGAGATCATGATCATTGCCCAAGACAGCTCGGACTATGGTGCTGATTTTAAGGATGGCACCAACCTCTTAAAGCTGTGCGATGCCTTAGCGACCTTACAGCCACATCCGTGGATCCGCCTGCACTACGTGTATCCGAGCAAGATTGTGGACGACCTCATCCCTTACATGCGCGATGGCGTCATTGTGCCTTACCTCGATGTACCGCTGCAGCACGCCAGCCCACGCATCTTAAAGCTGATGAAGCGCCCTGGTAACATTGAGCACACCTTAGAGCGCATTAATGCGTGGCGCGAGATCTGCCCTGACATCTCCATTCGCTCGAACTTTATCACTGGCTTCCCTAGTGAGACCGAGCAGGACTTTAATGAGCTCTTGGACTTTGTGCAAAAGGCCCGCTTAGATCGCGTCGGTACCTTCCCTTACTCTGATGTGGAGGGCGCACAGGCCAATGACTTTGAGGGTGCGGTGCCAGAGGAGATTCGTCAAGAGCGCGCGCAAATCCTTATGGAGCTGCAAGAGCAGATTTCTAAGGAGAAGCTGCAACAGCGTATCGGCCACACTTATGACATGATTGTCGATCACGTCAGTGAAGAAGGCGCAATGGTGGCACGCACTAAGTACGAGGCCCCTGATATTGACGGCATCGTCAATATTTACGAGCCACAGGGCGATGTGCACGAGGGTGATATCATTCGCGCTACGGTGATAGAGAGCACCGCGCATGATATGACGGCGGTAATGGAAGAAAACATTACGCCACGCACGCACATCCCCTTCAAGATGGGTTAGTCCCCGAAGAGAGGTTAACTCTTTGAGGATGAGTGTCTGTCACCACTCTCCTCTCGAGATAATAGAGCCAGCAAGCTGTTTACAGCTTACCTACACTGCACTGCACCATACTCCATCATGGTGCTAAGAGCGCTGATGCTCGTAAAAGCGCTGGCGGTGGTATGCCAAAAACGGCAGATAATGCGTCCGTACAAAACGCAGTTTGGCATCAGTGCTGATACCCACTAAGCGCAGCTCCTCAAGATTAAGCTGCGGTGCAAGCAGTACTGCGCCATCATCAACAAAGCTCAGCAAGAACGCATCAAAGGGCACACTCAGCAAAAAGCCATTGTAAGGACTAAGGCGCTCGGCTCCCGTGGTGCACTCCGCCCATGGCTTAGCATGGCTGGCGCGCAAAAGATCAAGCTGGGAGATATCAGTGACCGCACAGCGCCCCTGCCATAAGCACTCTAAGCGCTGGCGATAAATGCTCTGCCCCTGCCGCTGCCGCGCCATGCGCCACGTCTCGGTCTGCTCTAAAGAGAGCGTACTCTGCACATCTGCAAGCTGCTCGGCAGAGATATCGTCATACCGCTGCTCCAGCGCTGCCAACGCCGCTGCCTGCTCGGCAGCGCCCGCCCCAGCAGGCGCTTCTGCCTTAGGCCTTTAAGGTACCAGCTTCAAGCGCGTCAAACGCCTCTAGTACCAAACGGGCCGTGAGGTACTCACGGTAGAGCTTCTTTTCATTCTTCTTGAGCCCCGTAAAGGTCTCGGCAGGGTAGTCCTTGCCCATGACCTCTGATGGGTCGAGGATGTACTTGAGCTCATCACGAGTCAGTCCGTACATGCGCGCGATATAAGCATCAAGCTCAGCCCTAATGCGCAAGCGCTCCTCCGGCGCTTGAAAGGTGTAGCTTGGGTAGTCAATAAGCCACACCGCGTTGATGTCATCGGCGTTACGGGTGAGCTTAGCTACGCGCTCACAGATAAACGCTTGATCCTGAGGCGTAAATGCCTCCGGTGGCAATACTGGTAGTTGTTTTAAGATAAATAAAGAGAGATTGGTACCTGCTTGCTTACAACGGTCAACATAATCAACCACTAAGCTGTTTAGCATCGCTAACAAACAAGCCCCTAAATGAGCATTACAAGCAGGAAAAAGCAATGGTGCCTTATTATTCGCCGCTACATTGGTTGGCAACACCGTAAAGATAACCGTGCGCTCATTAGTTGGAGATGAAATATCACGCCATGCCAGCATCCAGCCGCGCGCTTTCCCCAGCGCCCCGTCCGCAGCCCCTGTTGCTGC
>CASEBB010000191.1 GCA_949286015.1 uncultured Succinivibrionaceae bacterium
CCACTCTCTCCACTCACTCCCAGTACTTGAGCTCGGTGCTACCACCACAGAGGAGGACACACTTGAGGTTGGCCCGAGCACCACACTGCTGACAGCACTCCCTCTGTCAGTCGTTTTCATAAACCTACCGCAACTCTCGTATGTATGCACTTCCTGCCCTCTGGGCAAGGCGTGCTACAGGCCGCGAAGACAACTTTTATCAGCGGCGCGTGGAGTTAGGTATAATGAAGTTTAGAGGTTGTCTATGGCACAAGACCCAAAGCAGTATGAGCAGTTCTGGCAGCTGACGGTGCAACTCCTGCAGCTGGCTGTGCAGACCATGCAAGCGGAGCAGAACAAAAAGCAGGCAGTGCCTGAGAGCCTTAAGCTCACCTATGCCTCTTTGGAAAGGCTGTTATACGCCTTGCTGGTTCCGCTTGGCTCCCTTGCAACTTACATTTTGGGTGTTTTTGGTTCGGCGCCACCTGTGCTATTTAGCCTCTTATGTGGGGGCTTTGGCGTCATCGTTCTGGTATGGTTTTCTGTTTTTCTCAAGTTTGCTGACACAATGCGTCTGATCAAGCACTATGAGGAAGGAAAATCCTAACTGGAACAAAGTTAAAGTGCTGGTACCAGTTGGCCTGTTTGGCCTGCTCATCCCAGCGCTATAGCTGCTGTACCCAATCACTCCTCCAGTAAAGCGATCTGTTTTCTCGCAAAGGTTGCAGCTTAGGATGTGTTCCATATCTTAAGCTGCTGTCTGTTTTGCATACGATCAGGAGAGCAAAATGAACGTGGTTGTAGGAGGGATTCTCCTCTTGGTACTCTGCCTTCTCTTTGCTGCAGGTGCTGCTTATTTCGTCTACCAAACTGATTTAAGTTTCTATGAGAAAGATTTTCCCAAAGACAAGCAGAAGCAGCAGAAGCAGAAGTAACAGACTGCTGTGCTAAGCACAGCACCTGAAGATAGCGACAGTGCTGGTCGTATCATCTTCGCTGCCCCTTCTCGTTAGTCACTTCTGAGGGCGCTGGGCTCTGCTTAAGCTTGGCGCCCTTCTGCTCTAATTATCCTTAGAGCAGGCCTTGAAGATTCAGCTCTGATCACGACCGCCAAGCCCTCAGCTTGCCAAAGTATCTGCCCATCGCCTCACGGCGCTAACTTAGCCCCCTACTACAGCTCTAAAACAAGCAAGCTACCACAGCGGACATTCGGCAGTTGCGACCACGCACAAAGAGCATCACTCCCAGCAACCATAAGCTGTTGCTGAGAGCCTATCTCTTTCAAGTGCCCTCCTAAGCGCCATGCAGCTCGACGTAAATCTTCTCCGCCAGCTCCTGACTAATACCAGGCACCTTAGCCAGCTCCTCTACTGAGGCATTCTTGACCTCTTGGATACCACCTAAGTGCTGCAACAGAGCCTGCCGCCGCTTTGGGCCCACGCCAGCAATTGACTCCAGCGTCGAGGTACGACGCGCCTTAGACCGCCGATTTCTATGCCCCGTAATCGCAAAGCGGTGCGACTCATCACGAATATGCAGCACCAACTGTAAAGCCGGATCGCCTAAGCCTAAATGCAAGCGCTCGTGGGTAAAGCCCCGAATTAAGGTCTCTAAACCCTCCTTACGGCCCTCACCCTTAGCCACTGCCACAATCGTCGGCATCGGGGTCTGCACCTGCGCAAAAGCAGCAGTAAGCACCTCCTCTGCCTGCTTTAATTGCCCTGGGCCACCATCAATAAAGATCAGCTCCGGCACCTCACCACTGTCAGGATCACGGAAACGACGTGTGAGCACCTGATGCATGGCCGCAAAGTCATCACCCTTGGTGATGCCCTCAATGTTGTAGCGCCGATAGCGCGTGGTGTCAGGCCCCTCACGATTAAAGACGACACAAGAGCCTACCGTGAGTTCACCTAAGGTGTGCGAGATATCGTAGCACTCCATGCGCGTGACCCCAGAGATGCCTAAAAGCTTCTCTAAGGACGTAATACGCTGCTGCGCTGTCTGCACCGAGCTTAAGCGTGACTGTAACGCCACTTGTGCATTGGTCATGGCCAATTGCACAAAACGCCGCTTAGCACCGCGCGTCCCGCGCACAAAGCGCACACTCTTGCCAAAGCTCTCCTTAATGGCAGCCTTAAGCACCGCCAGCGCCTCATTAATGGTGGCGCTAGCCGCGCTCATGGCATCATCTGTCGCGACAGCACCAGCCTTCTCTGCACAGGCCGCAGCTGCCTCATCACCTACCACAGGAGCGCTCAGCGCACTTGCACTCACCGTAGAATCCACAGCCAGCGCCGACAAAGCCTCCGCACTCTGTGCTGTAGCAGCGCCCGCCCCTGTAGCCACGCTCGCCTCTGCTGTGGCTGGCGTAGAAGCATTAGCAGCAGGCTGCGCCCACTCCTCATCACTGTTCAGCGTCGCACTAGCATCCTGCTCCGCACTCTTATCTTGTGCGGCCTTTACCGCCGCTACCACTTCAGAGGCCAGCGCAATTCTGCTCTCTGCATCAACTGGTAAGGCGCCCACGCCACTAGGGTCACCTGCCGCGCCCTCAGCATAGGACTGCGCCTTACGGTGCTGCGACCGCCGCTTATGCGTGACGTGTAAGTCAGGTGGAGTAAGTGCCGATTTCTCCGGCGCCATAGCCTCACCTAAGGACATATCGGCCACAGTCGCAGCTGCCGTGGCTGCAGTGGCGGCAGCGTCAGCAGATGCTGCTGCAGCTGCGGTTCCATCTTGGGTAGATGCTACCGGCGTGACGCCCTCAGTGCTGCTTGCTGCCTCAGCTGACAGCGGCTCACTCTCCTCAGACAGAGGTGCGCGCTCTACGCGGCTCTCACTTACCATGGCATTGAGGGCCGAAATATCGAGCACCACCTCATCAGGCATTAAAGCCGCGTGATGCTCATTGAGATAAAACTGACTTAAGAAAGAGAGCAGCAAATCAACAGTGGAGCCAAAAGCATCGCCTGTAGCGCTACTAGCAGCACTGCTAGCAGCGTCGTGAGCATTGCTACCAGTAATGGCAGCTTCATCCAGCGCTGCTGTTACATTGTTCTGAGCAGCGGTCTCAGCTTCTACTTCTACTGCTGCTTCTCCCCCTGCCTTATCCGCCACCGTCTCCACGTCAGTGCCTGCCTCACTCTCTGTTGCCAGAGCCGAAGCTACCGCTGCGGCAGCTGTGTGCTGCGGGAAAAACGAACGCGTACCAAAGATGCGCCCATTACGGATAAAGAGCACATGCACGCAGCTCACTCCCTGCGCTACGGCAAAGCCAATGACGTCTACAGGGTAGTCTAAATCTGAGACAATGCTGTTGCTCTCCTGCACACGGCGCAAAGCCGTAAGCTGGTCACGCATGCGGGCCGCCTGCTCAAACTCCATGTTTTGCGCATACGCCTCCATCTTCGCCACCATGGATTGCAGCAGCTCTTGATTATGGCCCTGTAAAAAGAGGCGTAAGAGGTCAACCTGCTCGTGGTAGTGCAGCACCTGCTCCGCAGTCAGCGGAACACACGGTGCTAAGCATTTGCCCATTTGCGCCATTAAGCACGGCCGTGAGCGATGGGCAAAGACCTGATCGGCACACTGGCGGATAGGAAAGATCTTTTGCAGCAGGCGTAAGCTGTCTTTAACCGCTGTCGCATCAGGGAAGGGGCCAAAGTACTCACCCTTTTGCCGCCGTGGGCCACGGTGGTAGTAAATACCTGGAAAGTCCTGCTTGGAGGTCAGTAAGAGGTAAGGGTAGGACTTATCATCACGCAGCAGGATGTTGTAACGCGGCTGGTACTTTTTGATGAGCTCATTTTCGAGAATGAGCGCCTCACTCTCTGAAAAGGTCACCGTAAACTCGATCTTGCGTATATGCGAGACGAGTGCACGGGTCTTGAGGCTGTGATCGCGCTGCATAAAGTACGAGCTTAAGCGGCGCTTGAGGTCTTTGGCCTTACCGACGTAGATCACCTCATCACGAGCACCATACATGCGATAGCAGCCTGGGCGATTAGGTACCGTCTTTAAAAAGGCCTTAGCCTCAAAAGGCTCGTCAGGTGCAGTCGTAGCTGCTGTGCCCTCTCCAGCAAAGTCAGAACTCTTCTGTGGTGCCTCCTCTGCTGGTACAGCCTTTTTTGGTTCTGGCAGCAGTCCTAAGGCAATATGCTGCTGAAGCTGTTGGGCTTCGTCTTGAGCAGCGACAGCGGCAAAGGGATCGGCAAAGTGAGGGCCGGAAGCTGGAGATTGAGGCTTAATTTTCTTTGGCATCGGACGCTGCAGGACAAAGGTGGGAACAGGACTAAGGCCGAGGCAACCTTACGGTCACCTCAAAGGTAAGCGGTAAAGGGTACGGGCCGCAGGTAACACCGTATAGGATGTGCTCTCTCAAGGAGCAGCAAAGCGTTGGTGGACGTCTTAATTGACGGAGGCAAGATTGAGTGCTGGTAAACTCACACACCTCGAGATAATGGTGCAGGCGTGCCAGAGCCTATCTATAGATAGGGACACGCATGACTGCCTTAAATTCCGCCATCTATTAAGTCAGTGGCTCTTTAGCGTGCCGCCTGCGCAGCATTCAGGTAGTGAGAGCGACCACCCTTGCTGGGGTTAACGTCAGTCACAGGCAGCTGCTTTACCGCTTTAGCGGGCAAGCGCTTTAATGACAGCACAACACCACTCTTGGATACCCTCTGCCAGCTCTAAAAACGCTAAAGCCCCACTCCCTGCTGACGCAAAGAATGAGGCTTTTTCTCTTGAAGCGTGGCGCTTTGCTTGGTGGGCTTTGTCCACTAGGATTTGAGGGGAGCACAGCAGATAGCCGCTACTGTGCCAAATTAAAGAAGACAAAGCACACCGCACTACGTCGCAATAGTGCTTGTTACCCCACGCAGCGCAGAGCTAAATTACTTAGCACCGCCGACTGGCACAATCGCGCCCTTGTAGTTCTCGCGAATGAACTCAGCGGTATCCTCAGAGGTTAAAGCCTCGGACAGCTTCTTCATGTCCTCGCTCTCAGCGCTCTTGCTGTTAGCCACTAAGATGTTGACGTAAGGGGAGTCAGCACCCTCGATGAACAGCGCGTCGTTTAATGGGTTTAAGCCCGCTGGCATGGCAAAGTTGGTGTTGATCACCGCCACGTCGAGGTCGTCTAAGGCACGTGGTAACTGGGCAGCCTCTAACTCACGGAACTCTAAGTTCTTTGGATTCTCAGTGATGTCCAGTAAGGTGGTGGTCACATCATCAGGGTTAGCCACCTTGATTAAACCAGCGTTCACTAAGAGCAGTAAAGCACGGCCGCCATTGGTTGGGTCGTTAGGGATACCCACTAAGGCACCGTCCTTTAACTCCTTTAAGTCCTTGATCTTGTGGGAGTATACGCCCATTGGCTCAATGTGCACACCGCACACTGGCACTAAGTCCACACCGTGATCCTTCACAAAGACGTCGAGGTATGGGCGGTGCTGGAAGAAGTTGCCATCTAACTCGCCATCATCGGTAGCTAAGTTAGGCTGGACGTAGTCGTTAAACTCCACCACCTCAAGCTCAACACCCTGCTGGGCTAAAGCTGGCTTGACGTGCTCTAAGATCTCAGCGTGTGGAACTGGGGTGGCACCGATCTTTAAGGTACCAGCATTAGCAGCACCGGCAAAGGTAGCACCGGCAAAAGCGGCAGCAACAGTTAAGGCTAAAACAGAAAGTTTCTTCATCAAAAATCAGCGCGCAAGGCGCTGCCCCTCAAAAATGGAAAGGCAGTGAAAACTGCAATGCGCTCACTATAACATCCATAAGCAGAGCACTCAAGATTCTTAGCGCATACTATCTTAGGACAAATTCTCACCTCCTGCACTCATACCCGTGCGCCGTGACAACTTAGAACGCTGCTATTTATCAGCTTTTCCTTGTGCGCTCTGACTGCTCTTAGTGCCGCTTAGTACCTATGAAGTAAAGGGGCGTAGGTATCATCAAAAGCGCTTAGTGGCGCCTTAATCTCGAGAGTAGCAAGCAGCCAACACCTCACCTGCTCTCAGGGTAAACCACCCGCTTGCTGGTCGTTACCTCCTGTGGCATTTGCTTTTTGGGGTACTCTCGGTGAGGGTTCTTTATCGTAAGCGCGGGATGCACTAAAAAGGTGTGACCTAATTTGGTTCGTTTGTTGAACGAAATGGTCACGATCCTTGATAGACACATGAAGGTGAGGGCACAGCTACCTAAGACGTTCGCCTTTGGCGTAAGTCGCTACAGTGCAGGCTGGGGCTCCACGCACCATGATCCACGCTCCACGCCACAGCACAGCACAGCGCCATAGCCTCATCCCTAATGTTGTTGGGGGTTGTGGTATTGAGACTGCTGCTCAGACATGCGGCTTTAGGCGCTACTTAGAGTTTGTCTGATATCCACCACCCCTACCCCTATGGGGTATAGCCACACGCTCCAATCACAGCGCAACAACGGCTCAAGCCTTGATTGCCGTAGCAAGGAGACGTTTTGCTATCCCCTCAACCATGCAGCGATCCTGCTGCCGTGGAGCAAGCTACGATCTCTTACACTTAATCCGCTTGCGTGCCCTTAACGGCCTCTGGGACAACAGCCGTGCGCGTGGCAAATACGCTCTCACTTGAGACATGAATAGCAGGCCCCTGATAAGGCAGCGCATGCAAACGCCGCTGATAAGGAGCCGTATGCGCCACCACTTTTGCCTTCATCTGCTCAATGAAATCAGCAATCGACAGCGTATACGCCACCTCCACTTCCGCGCCCTTAATCACCAAGAACTCGCTTAAGCCATACTCGCCATGGGCATTACCCCAATCGTAGGTGTAGCCAATGCGTGTCCATGGATAGCTGTCACCGGAGAAGTACGAGGCGATGATATTACCGTTAAACCACTCCTGATAACGCGGATCGTGATTGGCGTAGGTATCATCAAAGCTGCGGCCCATCTTCGAGCTGTAGATATCAGTGGTGTACGCAGGACGAATGATGTCATCAGGATGTACCCACAATGCCGAGACGTGGGTGCTCTGTCGTGACATGGGCATGCCCAAGAGCTGGTTAAAGCGCAGCGGCCAATCGTAGAGCGGAATGCTCATACCATGATCGCGCAGCCACGCCATGAACTCTTTGTCAGTAAAAGTCCACGTGGAGAGCTGCAACGGGGCACTCTCATGCGGCACAAAGACCTGCGGCACGCTGTGCACGGTTAGCAGCAACACGCGGCCACTGGCATCGTAGGTCACAAAAGGCTCGCCTTGCTTGAGCGACACCAGTGGCTGGATTTCGTAATCCTCAATGGTGAGGCTGTCTTCGACCGCATCTTGGTACTGCATAGTAGGAGCAACATAGTCAGTGTATACGCTGTGGGAGAAGCGGAGGCAGCCTGTAAGCAGGCTCACGACGCAGCACAGCACTAACAGCAAAGTGGCGTGAATGCGCTGTAAGGCGTGATAGCACCAGCAAGAAATCCGCATAAGAGCAAGCATCTCCTCAAGAACCTCAAAAACATGCGACGGCAGCCATCGGTGGTGCAACAGCCTTAGCCTTAGCCTTAGCCTTAGCCTTAGCCTTAGCCTTAGCCTTAGCCTTTCTCAATCACTTGTAGGCAGGCGCTGCGGCTGTAGCTACGGCTGCGGTTGCGGCAGCCCACGGTGAGCTGTTTTAGGCGTGGTGCTCAGCAGTTACCGCAACTTCAACAGCAGCCGTACTGGTGCTATCCGCTGTCGTACTCACCGCGCTGTTATCTGCCCACAGCGGCATGGAAAAGATCGCCATACCGCCATCATTATTGGCTCGAGCCGATGTCTGGCAACCACTTAAGGTCGTAGTAGCGACCAGCGCCAGCACAGCGATATCCGCGTAACGCCAGCTACGGCTTAGGACGCTACCACTGCGGCGTAAAGAATCGACCATACACACCTCGACGCAATTATTACCCTGTAAGAAGCCAACTTACACTCTACCAGAGCGCTACCTGCTCTGGTGAGCCAACTGCTCTTGCTCTTGAAGAGCAACCAGCCCACGCGTAGCTGAGGAACGCCTAACTTCAGAGATGACGACCTTTAAGGCAATCTTGAGTGCCCCAACAGCAGATCAGCTAAGCTCACCTACCCCCTTGATCTCGAGGTGTAGGACATTGCCCGCGCTCAATGCTACAGCCGTCACTTCTGCATTGAAGCCTCCCCAGTCTTACGACTGGGGATTCTCCTGGACCAGAAGAAGCCTTTTCGGCAAAAGTAGGCGTGACACTTGCGTGCCCTTGATAGTCC
>CASEBB010000192.1 GCA_949286015.1 uncultured Succinivibrionaceae bacterium
AACGTCAGCAGTTTTGACTTTCCCCTGATTGTCTGTCTCTGCCTCCGCAATCTGTGGCACATGCTCTAAGCTTAGCGACTGCTGTAGCTGGTGCGCACGGTAGCTGTCAAAGCTCAAGTCATTGTGCGCGGCACTGTGACTGGCGGTGCTGTTTTGGTCAAAGCCTAAAAAGAAAAAGCCCTGCGTATTTTGTAATAGCAGCACCTTGTCCCCAACGCTTGGATACTGGCAAAAACCACCATGCGCTGCTAAGGCGCCTTGCTGACAACTAAAGACCACCGGTGTGGTCACATCAGGCAACAACGCGTAAAAGATGGTCGGCCGGTAACTGCTATCTACATTCTGCAGATTGCCTACCACGCCATAAGAGTTACGCTCAGCGGAAGTAAGCGTGATTTCTCCCGCCGCATTGCACACAGTAGCGCTATGCACCTGTACAGCCGCCCCACTATCCTGCACTACAGCTTGCACCTGCAGCTCACCGGCATAAGCCGCTTGCGTCCATTGCTTTAGCTGCATCCGCACCTCAATGCGACGCATCCGCTGCTTTGGCTTAATACCCAGCAACGATGCTAAGAAATCTTGCGCCACAGAAATAGTTGCAGGCAATGGCGCCACCGCTGTGGTTACGGTGCGTACCACCAAAAAGTCCATCCCCGCACCATAGTCAGTTACCTTGATAGTAACAGCTGGCTGTAGCGCTAAATCACAAGAGCAGCCTTGTACATCTTGCTGTTGCAGCTGCAAGCAGCCATTTAAGCTGGCCGTCACCAACTGCTTGTACTTATCACTTTGCGTGAACTGGTAGTCGTCACTTACTACCGCACTCAGCTGTGACAGCAACGCCGGATAGGAGTGCAACATCTCTTCTGCCGAGCTTAAAGACTGCATGACAGACGATCCACATACAAAGTCCGTAAGAGGCAGCGCATTACTGCTGCTATTGAGGCTGACCTTGGTGCTCTGACTTTCTTTCCCCGCAGCGCCACCGCTACTTGTACCCCCTGTGCCACCAGTGCCATTTGTGCTACCAGTGCCACTTGTGTCACCTGAAGTCTGCTGCTGATACAGATTTACCGCCGCAAAGCTGTTACCGTAGCTGAGCTTTACCTTAGGGACAAAAGCGTCCTTCTCATGGGTAAAGCTTAAATTGAGGCCATGGAGCAGCAATAAGCGCTGTAAGAACTGCGCATCGCTTTCCCCATGCTGCACGAAGATCTGCTGTGTGTGCGCATTAAGCACATTGGTCGCATCGCTTGATTGCTCATTTTCCTCGATCGCGGTCTCTATGGTGAGCCCAAGTACGGAGAGGACATCTTGGATGACCGCAAACACCGTTTGCTGTGTCCATGAGCGCATATGGTGCTGATCACACAACTGCTGCAGTGGAGACACCAAGGTAAACTCGTAGTGGTAGTAGGCCTTGGTTTTGTCTGTGCTCTGCGATACTTGGCCAAACAATTTAGCCGCGCGAATCTTGCCACACAAGCAGCGATAGGTCTCTGCCTTATCAGCGTCAGCGCCACCCGCAGCGGCAGGAGCTTTTGCTACCACCGCTGCTTCCTGTCCACCAGCGCTGCTCTTAGCCGCTTTCCCTTGAGCGATTGCGTTGTCCTCAGGCACTTGGTAGAGGCTAAGACGCACCTTCGGGGTATAGAGCTTTTGCAGGTCATTAGGGCTCAACAGAGTAGTGCTCAACACACTAAGGGTGGCGTGGTAAAACAGGCTGAGGCCCTCATACAAAGTGGCTTTGAGCACATAAGTGTCATCCCCTAAAGGATTATTTTGATCAAAGGTTAGCTGCAAGTCTTTACAATTAGCCATTGTTTATCCCCCTGTTGTCCTCAGCTCACGAGCCATATGGCGGTATTGGCCCCAACGCCACAAACGAGATATGCGCGTACAGATAGCTTACACCTATGCAGTGCGATGTGCTCTTAGCCTACCGGTGCGTGGCGTCGCTCCAGTAAGGCTTATCTCTCTGGAGATAGCTGGCAGAGAATCCCCTAGGAGTGACTAACGCTACCTCTTAGTGGCTTAAACGACGCATCCCATCATATAGTAGCACCTATCTCCAGCTTCCTAATCACTTGGCTGATCTTTGATACCAAACTGCTCTTTGCCACGCTCTAACGCCGAGCTATCGATCTCTGCTAACAGCTGCATAAAGTCCATCGTAGCCATCGCCACCGCGCGCTTTAAGAGGAAAGGCACAGGCGAGGTCGGCTCTGCCAACTGGAAGTAGGCACTGCACTTTTCAAGCAAAGCCAAAGCATCACGGCGATTGATAATCACCACATCATTGACGTTAAAAGGGCGCACCACAGCAGCAGCCCCCCCTGCTGCACCTACCGCCCCAGCGACGCTAGCACTACCAGCGGCGCCAGCCATCCCCACAGCAGCCGCTGCTAAGTTGTTACCCCCTGCGATGGCTCCGCTGTTATTCTCGACTCCAGCCTCGCTGCCAGTAGCAGCGACAGAGGCGCTATGCGCGCTCAGCGCCGCATTAACCTCTTGGCAGAAGTGCTGCCAGACCACCAACATTTTGTGCAAACGCTCAAAAGTGATGTAACCGGTGTCCTTGAGCTGCGCATTAAGGTTCTGCTCCAAGGCCTCAAGTTGCGTCACCGCTGTCTGCACCTGCTCGGTCATCGCACTAATAGCAGCGGGGCCTGCGGCCAGTACTTGTGCCGTCAGCAAAGCCGGATCGATTCCATCGCGGTTTTCAATCGTCCCCTTAGCCTGCAGCAAGTCACGCAGAGTGTACGGTGCCCCCGCACACAGCTTGAGGAAAATAAAGTGGTAAAGGAAATTGATGGGGTCATTAACCGTATTATGCGGCGAGAGCGTGGAGATAATGTTCAGCCGCTCGGTCGGATCTAAATCGTCATCAGGATCGAGCTGAGGATAGGCTTCCTGCCAGAGATCGGCGCTTAAGAAATTAAGCAGGGCCAAGCCGTGATTAAAGCCAGAAAGTCCTTGGTTAACGGTTAGCGCCACGGTGTAAAACACCGCCACCTTAAAATCACGAGTACGCTGCCACAACGCACTGCAATGCTTTTGCAAGAGCTTATAGTCGGCCGCAGCGACGGCGTCATCATCAGAGATAGCACCGCCGTCTTTGGCACTGGTCGTATTCGAGATTCTCGCCTGCTGGGGACTCATGGCTAAACAACGTTAATTCTGCACTGTAATCAGACATGACAACCTCCATCCTCTACAAACACCAACACAACCAGCCAGTGTGTACCATACCAGCGAGCTTAAGCAACCGCTGACCTCAAGGAGTCTTGGACGCTTATTATGGGCAAGGAGCCGCAGGTTGTGCACAAGGGTGGGATCACCCTGAGAGCAAAGCTACTTACCCTTGACATAGCTTAGAGTATGAACGCTTTACCTGCGCAGATAGCAGAGACAGTGTGTTGTCTCTCGCTCTTAGGTTCACGGGTATGAGTGAGTGCATCTCACACTACTGGCGCAACTGTGCCCATCACTGCTGTCGCTACGACATGCGCAGGCCTTGAGTGGAGGTATCCATGGCACCGGCCTCGGCTCCCATAGCGCTGGCCTCGTTAGTCGAGGCATTAGAGGAGTTAGACACGCCCTCGACCCCATTCTCATTGGCGTCAACATTTTCTTTGTTGGCGGTAGTGCTCTGTTGCGACAGCGACTGCTCGGACTGCTCACCAGTAGTGCTACTCGACGATAGCGTTTTCTTGCTCTCAGTAGGGTCAGTATTGTCCGTGCCCGTTAAAGATTGCTTATGCCGTGAGGTCACGGTCAGCTGCTTGAGCCCATTCATGACTAAGGCTGACGCTGCCATCGCCACGGCACTGCCCGCAATAGAAGCGGTCATAGTCGCTATCATCTCTTTGCTTTTTGCATCCAATGCCATCAGGTAATCCTCCTCACTCCCATACCCTCACTCTTAAAGACGTCCCCCATAGCCACAAGATGGCTATGAGCAACAGGAACAGAGCACTGGCTGGTACTCGCTCCAACTTAAGATAAAGCGGCAGCGTAGCTGTTGCTCTGATAAAGCAGTGCAGAGCACCGTACCACCATTGTAGAACATCTTGAGGGAGCAAACACCAGTCATCAGCTTAACTGTACTGTCGCCCTAGTGAGCGCCACAAATTGCAGTGATAAAAATTGATACGCTGACAATGAGATGTCAACCACTCATTGAAACCGCATATATCCAAGCTTAGCAGGTTGCTTATACATCAAGGGCAAGCACCTGTTGACATCCGCCGCTAACTGGTTCTCTTTTTTTTCAAAGCAATTTGTGGCGCTCACTAGCAGCAACCTCACCATCCCTCAGGATGGTCTGAATCTGAGCAAATCCATCCGTCAACAGTATCAAGCACGTGGGCTACTGCCGCAATGCCTGACGGCGCTATCTCGATGGTCATAGTAGTCGCCACAGCTCATTACAGTATGTTACAGCAATCAACGCTCAGTAGTGGCTACCACGTGATCTACAGATTACCTGCAGCTGCAATTTTTTACCCTGAGAGGAGGTGTGTGCTGGCCGTTGCTATACTCTTAAGTAAAGAGCCGCCAAGCGCTGCAGCGCTTAAATCCTTGGCACTTCAGGGTAATGAAAACGCCACCGTAAGCGACCTTAGAAAGACCACTTTAAGCTCAGCTCACCACCGCCGCCAAACATGCCATCGCCACCTTGCACCGTGGCACTGACCTTAGCCGCAAAGCTCGGAGTAAATTGCGCATTAAAGCCGATACTGGCCAGCACCGTATCACGCGTTTCCACCTCGGCCGCCGCACTAAACGACTGGCGATCCCACTGCACAAACGAGGCAGAGACATCGCCATAGTCGTCCCTGTACTCATGGCTCCACGCCAGTGCAAACGAGAGTGCACCCGTAAAGCTCTCACTTGGCAGCGAGTAATCAAGGCGCCAGCCCAGTGCCGAGCGGAGCGACTGGAGCAGCTCATCTTGGGTGTGTAACTCCACGCTGGTAGCACCACTCTCGGTTACTGCTGGTAAGTGGCTCACGGAGTAATCTACCCACAGCAGCGGGCCCATACTGAGATTGGTGCTCACAGCAAACGATTGGCCCCAGCCTACGCTCAGGGATGCTACCCACGCTGTCCAATCACTCTCAAGCGTGCTGCCTCTAACCTCGCGCTCAAAGTCGGTATCGTCCATACCCACTTGCGCCACAGCAAAGAGGTAATTGCTCAGCTCGTCATTAAAGTCATGACGCACTGAGGCACCAAAGTAGAAGCTATCAGCAGTAGCTTTACCCGCATGCAGGCCGTCAAACTCGTCCTTGTGGTGCAACGCAGCGGCATGTAAGCCATACGTCAACTGTCCTGACGCTACTGCCGTGCTCCGCTGTGCTCCCACGACAAAGCCGCTGTAGGTGCTGTCGCTGTCCTCAGCATCGCGATCGCTATAGCCACCCAAAGGCTGCAGGTAAAAGTCGTTTTGTCCCACCGCGAGCGGGGCTTTACCGGTAAGGCCGTTACGCACAGAGTTGGTCACCACTTGTTGCGCCTGTAGCGAAGCCGCACCGGCCTGCGCATACAGCGCCGGTGACATTTCCACAAAGGCTGCCTCCATCTCACTGCCATCTGGCGCGGAGAAATCGAGGTCAGTCACCACCTGCTGCATGCTCTGCGGCGCATTGGCGGCCATGACATCAAAGACCTGTGCCACCTCACAGCCAGCAGCAGAGCGAGCATAGCGGCTGTAAGCATCAGGAGCACGCTCGGCCTGCACTGTTAAGGAGGCATCACCATCGCTGTTATTGCCTACCGTAAAGTACAGGGTAGGTGAGGCCTGCTGCAGGCTTACCAGAGCCACATCTTGATCCGAAACCTGCCATGTGCCATCACGCACCGTAATCAAATCACTCAAATCAAGAGGCAACGCAGCGCTGTAGTAACCCGAGGCGGCCTGCAAGTAGATAAAAGGAGCGCCCTTGAGCTCTGCTAAATCCGGCGCCTGTGACAACACCAAGTGATCGCTATTACCATGCGCATCAAACTCCAGAGCTAAGCGGCCGGTGGCTCCCATTACCAGTGGGCCATCGATACTGATGCTACCAATGCTGTTACCTGGGGCAATGGTGCCGTTATTGGTAAAGGTATAACCTGAGGCCAACTCGTAGCTGCCATTACCTCCCAGAGTCGCACCGTCTTCGACGTAGACGTCATATACCCGCGCGGTACCGTCGTAGGAGAGGTAACCACCAATGAGGTTAAAGTTAATAGCCGCTGGGCCCTCATGGCCGTCGTGGATATCACCGGCATAACGCAGAACAAAGTCAGGATCAGCGTTATTGCTGGCTGAGCCGTCAGCGTGAGCGCGCAGGCCAAAATTAAGCTCCGTTACCCATGCCGCAGGATTGATGTCTACCTCGCCTGAGCTTACCTGCTCTGAAGCCGCACTAAGCGCGGCATACACCGCCTCTGGCTGCCACCCCGAGATGATATCGCCGCTGATAGAGGCACCCTGCATCACATTGATGTTGGACACCAAGGCGGTTTCGTCGATCTCAATCGCGGCCCGTGTGCCCACAATGGTGCCAGAAACATCAAAGGCAGTGACTAAGGCCCCATCCAGTTTAAGCAGCTGCAAATCATCCCAAGTGTCCTGACTAGAAGCAAGATGACTCCCCTCGCGGATATATGAGCCTCTATACTCCGTGGCGTTGCTCATTTCATTGTCGCCAAAGGAAAAGAGCGCCCCGACACCATTCTCTCCCGTAGCGGCCAAGGTACCCTCATGAATGAGGTGGTGGTCAGTACCGTAAACCACCGCTAAGGCCGTGCCATATTGGCCATCGACCCGCACGGTGGTCTCAGGGGCGACAACCAAGGTGTTATCCCAGCCGTCGATACGCATGCCGATACCATAGGTGCCCACACTTAAGATGTCCGCAGCCTGCGTAATGTGATTATGGCTGCCATAGACGTGCAAGCCCACACCCCATGGGTTATCGTTAGGCACACCCGTTAAAAAGCCAGTACCGACAGAGTTGCGCGCATAAAAGGGATGGCGATTGACGAGCGTTATACCATCGTTATAGACCGAATAGCCAAACCAGTCGCGGCGATCGATGGTATAACCGATATCCTGCATCACAGCCAGCTCTGCTTCCAACAGCGTATTCCACGAGCGATAGTTCTGATGGCTTATGAGGCTATTTTGCAGCTCGATGTGGCTTAGATCTGGGATAAACAAGTACGTTCCATCATCCCTATCCATACCACTATACTCCCAGCCATTGATAGGAATGCCAGGGACTGTAGTGTCTAGCTCTACTCCTTGCGACACCAGATGCAAACGCGCGCCATTGAGCACCTCCTGCACATGTGTGCCGGTAAAGTACACACCTGATTCGCCATACCAGTCAGAAGTGAGGTCAAAGGTATCATCTGACGCTTGCGCGGTACCGCCATTGAGCGTGATCTGCATACCAGGTTGCGCCGCTGTTCCATCAAGATCCCGTAGTCCCAAAGAGAAATAGGTGAGGTTGTCAGAAAAGCTCATCAAGGCATAGGAAAAGCCATTAATGGTCTCCACTGGCACGTCATTGACGTCAGCAAAGTCTTCATTATTGGTTTGAGCTTGTATGCCCAAGGCATGGAACATCTCATGGGTGAGGGTAGAGGAGAGATCGGACAAATCACCATTGGCTGGCAGGTTTTGCATCGGGCCGACGTACCAGCCGCGAGGATCAATGGCGTGATCAATGGTGATCAAGCTGGAGTTAGTAGAGAGCGTTGGGGGCTGCACACCGTACAAAAGCTCAGCGCCGAGATCCGTAAGCCCTGGGTAAGCAGCTGACGCCAAGCTCAAGGCCGTAGCATTATCATCGTACTGGCCAATAGCCACCACCATGAGGGTGCTCTCGTAGTTAACCGTGTGCTGTAAGAGGCGCTCTAAGTAATCAAAGCCCTGATAAATCATGGCTTTTTCGTTGCTGGTGAAGTTGTAGTCTGAGGTACCAGCATAATCATCACCAGCGTCAAAAGCAAAGGGCTCATCCTCGGTGTAGACATGCAGGCTTACAAAAGGACTGCCATCAGGCATTGTTACCTGCCATGTTTCCATGGCAAGGCTTGCCCCACAGGAAATAGTCAGCGTTAAGGCCAAGGCGGAGTGAAAAATAAGCTGAGATTGCATAAGAAACTCCTGAGATCAGGACGCGCGCCTGGAAGAGGCAAGTAGAAAAGGTAACAGCCAGAGCTGCGGCTGAAGAAGCGGCTCGGCTCAGAGTTTGGTTGCAGCCCAAACTTAACCTCGCCACTGCAAGCAAGCATATGAGTAGAAGAGCAGCGGTTATATCTGTTTCGGCTCTTCTCTGCGTTTGGTAGCTACCAAAAAGCAGCTGCGTCACTTGATCAAGAAAGGCGCCGCCGTGATGGCATTTGAAGATACCTGAACGCAAAGTTAGGCACTTGTTCTCAGACTGCCCCATAACCTCCTTGTTTTAGATCATATGTCCCTTGAGGTATTGCTGAAGAAACGCCTTATTTATGAGATTTACATCAATAGAGCTAGACCCTCTTTTGGCCAGAGCAAGGGAAACACGCAAGCTGCACGTGCTGGCACCGTTAACAAACTGTAGCTTTAGAACGACCACTGCAAGCTCAGCTCGCCCCCGCCACCAAATATGCCATCACCACCTTGCACCGTGGCACTAACCTTGGCAGCAAAGCTCGGAGTAAAGTGCGCCTTAAAGCCAACAGTAGCTAACACTGTATCGCGACTTTCCACATCCGCAGCCGCACTAAAGGACTGCCGCTCCCATTGCACAAAAGAGGCTGCAACATCACCATAGGTGTCCAATAACTCATGGCTCCATGCCACGGCAAACGAGAGCTTGCCGTGCACACTCTCACTTGGCAGCTGATAATCACAGTGCACCCCCAAGGCCGCACGCAGGGACAGCATCAGCTCCGCTTGCGTCTGCAATTCCACCCCCGTAAGACCACTGGAAGCAGCATTCTCGGTCACCGCAGGTAAGTGGCTCATGGAGTAATCTACCCACAGCAGCGGGCCCATACTGAGATTAGGACTTACTGGCCATGATTGCCCCCAACCTGCACTCAAGGCTGCTCCCCACGACGTCCAGTCACTCTCTAGGGTGCTGTCTCTGACCTCGCGCTCAAATTCAGTGTCGTCCATACCGATTTGAGCGATACCAAAGAGGTAATTGCCCAGACCATCACCAAAATCATGGCGCACCGAGGCTCCAAAGTAGAAGCTATCAGCAGTAGCTTTACCGCTGTGTAAGCCGTCAAACTCATCTTTGTGATGCAGCGCAGCAGCGTGTAGGCCATACGTCAGCTGCCCTGCCTCCTGAAAGTAACAAGTAAAGTGTGCTGTAGTTGGCAGTATGCGTATAAAGGCATGTACGCTATCCCTTATTTTACATACAATGCTCAACAAGCATGTAACGCTGTGGCACTAACCACTAAATTTTAGACCTGTGTAGAGTGAAAAAACCTACTAAGGAGGATGTCGTGGATAATCCAGTGTATATTCCGTTCCAGAGAGAACCGGGCCAACACTACGAGTTTCGTGCTCAACCAAATGGCGATATCTACGTGTACCATCGGCCATCTCATTGGAGCCGCAGCAAAAAGCGTATGGTCTTCGACAAATCAACGCTACTTGGTGCTGCTGTGCCTGGGGATTCCTCCAAACTTAGGTTGATAGGGAAGCGTAGGAAAGAGGCTTTAGCCGCCTCAGAGGCCAATAAGTCTCCTGAGGAGCAACCTGACATTGTTGCTGCTACCGAATTTAGAGTCGGTGCTATGGCTATCACCGATCATGTGTTTCGTGTCTCTCATGTCGACGAGCAAGTAAGAGCATCACTTGCATCAGTAGATCCGACTGGTGTGACTACTGACAAGGTGCTAACGATGATGCGTTGCATGTTCATAAATCAATCAGCCATCTTGGACACGCTTGAGACTGACCAGCTGGAGTATAAGTTTCCTTATGACAAGGGTTTAAGCGAGACCGATGTGGGGAGACTTTACGAGTTAGTTGGGAGCAACCCTAAAGTCAAGTATATCTTTTTCAACAAGCGTGCTATCGTGACCTGCGGAGTTACCTGAAAACAATATTGCTGTGCTCAAACTTGTAAAGACGTGGGGACAGCAAGGAAAACCACGACTCACCGAGCGCGTGAAGC
>CASEBB010000193.1 GCA_949286015.1 uncultured Succinivibrionaceae bacterium
TGTTTGGAACGGTGCTGAGGTAGGATTGTATTCTTGTTCAGGACCCGCCCTATTAAAACGGGAGGAAGCCATGTGCGTAAGCACATGGAGACTTCACTCTGCACGGAGCTAAGCTGCTCTTGCGCCTCCTTAAGCTGCTCGCGATCAGCCTTCAGCTGATCTGTCTCGGCTTTAAGATCGTCTTTTGCCACGCTCAGCTTCTCTCTCAACTCATCCAGCTGCTCTTGAATAGATTTTTCAGCCACAATAATCCTCCTCTTAGGCCTAATGGGGATTATACCGAACTCACAGCGCCGCTTACTAAAGTGCTCTTGCATCTCTGCTACGCAACATACTAAGAGAGCGTGAGGCCGTTGCGTTACACCGCAGAGTAAGTTATTTTGGCTTACAAGCGTCTACAGAGCGTTACGTACTGTAGCCTTCAGAGCGTGTCGCGTTAAGTTTAGGCACCACCTCCCCCTATCCTTCCCGCTTTCTCGCGCACCATAGCAGCACATAGCAGCAGGCCGCTATATGGCCCCAGCCGCTTAGCGTGCAGCAAATAACAGGAGTACGGCTATGCCTTGGGTATTAGCTGGCGACGACAAACCAAAGAAAAAAGCAGCCGCCACCAAAAAGAAGAAAACCACCACAGCGCGTCCGAAAAAACCAGCCTACCCGAAGTTTAACCCCAATAGCTCTCGCTGGTTCGACCACACCCTGACGCCTATTAACCAAGCCGCTAAGGCCTTTACCCGCAAGTACCTGCTAAACGACGAGGGACTGTTTTGCTTTAGCAAGCTGATCCCTGTGCCAGAGATCATCAAGCATGTCTCTGTCGCTCCTGAGATCGTCACCAAAGAAGAGCTGCAACAGCTCCAAAGTGAGCACCCAGAGCTGGTGTCTACCTTTGTTGATGAGGGCCTCCTCTACAGCGATGAGATGGATCCCGACAAAATCGACAATCAGCTCTCCTACTGCACCCAAGAGTGCCTGCAAAACCTCCAAAAAACCTATGGCGCAGCTTCGTGGTATGACTTTCTTATGACGCATTGGGGCGCTCCAACTGAGGCCGACGAGGCGTACAACGATGGTGAGATGCGCTTTTTCAACACCCCTGTAGCATGGCCAAAAGCTTTCATTCTGGAAATGGCCAAGCGCTGTCCAGAAGGTCACTGGAACTGGTACTACGACGATACCCGCAGTGTCGGCGAGCACATCTTCGACATCAAGGGGGGGCGTATTGTGCCGTTCACTGGCTGGGACAGTGGTGACTACGATGAGATGGACGAGCCTTACGATAAGGACAAGGATCCTTATCTGAAGGAAGAGGCTGGCAACACAGCAGACGCCGATGCCACTGCTGAGGCTACTGCTGAGGCTACGGCCGAAGAACCAAAGGCTGCCGCAAAGAAGGCTCCGGCAAAGAAAGCCACCGCCAAGAAGACAGCTGCTGCCAAGGACTCTGAAGCAACTGCTGAAGCGCCAAAGGCTGCTGCGAAAAAGGCTCCAGCAAAGAAGACGGCTGCTAAGAAGACCAGCGCCGCAAAGGCCACCACCAAAAAAGCAACCACCACGACCAAAGCTAAAAAGAGCGAGTAGTCGCGGCAAAGCACTCCCCCAAGAGAGCTCTCCTCCCACTAAGCGGGGGCTCTCTTACACGCTGACACGGTGCTCACGCGCCTTACGGACATTGCTGGTAGCATCCAGCACCGCCCCCCATGGCGGCCTCGCTTATGGTAGTGTGCTGGTGATAACACCACTCTCTGTGAGCAGAAACGAAAAAAGCCAGCTACCTTGCGATAACTGGCTTTTAGAGACCTTACGCTTTCCCCTTACACAGGGGACTGCATGGGGGTCAGATCAGAAATTACAGACCTAAAGCGCTGCGAGCTTGGTTAGCAATCGCCTCGAATGCCACCTTCTCGTTAATGGCCAGCTCAGACAGAACCTTACGGTCGATGTCAATGTTAGCCTTCTTTAAGCCGTACATGAATTGGCTGTAGCTTAAGCCATACTGACGAGCAGCGGCATTGATACGCACAATCCATAAAGCGCGGAATTGACGCTTCTTCTGACGGCGATCACGGTAGGCATACTGACCAGCCTTGGTCACAGCCTGCACGGCAACACGGTAAGTACGGGAACGAGCACCGTAATAACCCTTAGCTGCCTTTAAAACCTTCTTATGACGGGCACGAGCGGTAACACCGCGCTTAACTCTAGCCATTGTTCACGATCCTCCAATTAGGCGTAAGGTAATTGACGCATAATAGCGCGTAAGTTAGACGTGTGAACCACAGTCATCACGCGTAAAGAACGCTTACGCTTACGGCTCTTCTTGGTGAGGATGTGACGTAAGTTCTGGTGACGGCACTTGTAGTGGCCGCTGCCGGTCTTCTTGAAACGCTTGGCAACGCCACGATCGGTCTTCATCTTGACCTTGACTTTTCCAGCCATTTTTTACTCCGCATTCGGTGTGGGGATATCGGGGGTCAGCACCTTGTAAAGCTTGTGCTTTACACCGGCACTTAAGCTTACGCGGGCAGACCAAAGCCGCTCCACCTAGAACCTAAGTGAAGCTAGCCTCAGCGCCGCTGGCGGCAGGGGGACAACGCCGTCCTACCACTCATCACGCACGCTCTACTGACGCTTAGGGCCCTTTATCCCTGCTTTTTCTTCGGGGCTAATACCAAGATGGCCTGACGACCCTCAACTTTGGAGGCCGTCTCCACTGTGGCAATGCCCATGTTCACGCACAGATCGTTCTCAATGCGCTTTAAGACATCAAGGCCTAAATGCTGGTGAGACAGCTCACGACCACGGAAACGTAACGTGATCTTGGCCTTGTTGCCATCTTCTAAGAAGCGGATCAGGTTGCGTAGTTTAACCTGATAGTCGCCCTCGTCGGTGCCAGGACGGATCTTTACTTCCTTCAGCTGGACAACCTTCTGCTTCTTCTTTTTCTGATCCTTGCTCTTCTCGTAGAGGAACTTGCCATACTCAATTAAGCGGCAAACTGGAGGATCAGCGTTTGGGCTAATCTCAACGAGGTCTACACCAGCCTCTTGAGCCATGCGTAGAGCCTGAACCGTAGGCATCACGCCTATGACTTCATTGTCCTCGCCCAGTAAACGCACTTCACGGCATCTAATGTCACCGTTAATGCGGCTGCGTGTGGCAACTCTATTACCAATCTTTCTTCCGTTAGTGATAGCCAAGCTAACTCCGACGATCCTCTAAACAATGATCAGCCTGCATCTGAGCTCTTAACAGACAAAAGAGCCATGATTACTCATGACTCTTTTGCCTGTGAGCCCACCAAAAACTGCGACTTGATGCAGCTTTTAACTACTTGGCCGCAGCTGGCTCGTCAGCCTTGGTCAAAAGTTTGCGCGATATAATATCAGATTTGATCATGCTGATCAAATCAGCAACCGACATCGCACCTAAATCGACACCCTTACGCGTGCGCACTGCAACCTGACCATTCTCGGCCTCGCGGTCACCGCATACCAGCATGTAAGGCACATGCATTAAGGTGTGTTCACGAATCTTGAAGCCCACCTTGTCGTTACGCACGTCAGCACGGACACGAATACCAGCCTCATCCAGCTTCTGTACAACTTGCTTGACGTACTCAGTCTGGTTGGTGGTGATATTCATGACCACAGCCTGCACTGGAGCCAGCCAAGTTGGGAAGGCACCCGCAAACTCCTCGGTTAAGATACCAATGAAGCGCTCGAGCGAGCCTAAGATGGCGCGGTGAATCATCACTGGCGTCACCTCATTGTTCTTCTCACCGATGTAGTGCGCGCCTAAGCGAGCAGGTAAGGAGAAGTCCAGCTGCACGGTACCGCACTGCCAAGCACGACCTAAAGAATCGTGTAAGGTGAACTCAATCTTAGGGCCGTAGAACGCACCCTCACCAGGCTGCACCTCGTACTCTAAGTTGTTGGCCACTAAGGCAGCGGCTAAGTCCTTTTCGGACTTATCCCAAATCTCGTCGGAGCCAATGCGCTTCTCAGGACGGGTCGAGAGCTTAACATCGATCTTGTGGAAGCCGAAGTTATCGTAGATCTCGTACACCATCTTAATGCACTCGGAAACCTCACTTAAGATCTGGTCTTCGGTGATAAAGATGTGGGCATCATCCTGCTCAAAGCCACGGACACGTAACAGGCCGTGTAAGGAGCCAGATGGCTCATTACGGTGATCCTTACCAAACTCAGCCATACGGATTGGCAGGTCACGATACGAACGGGTGCGGCTGTTGAAGATCTGGATGGCGCCTGGGCAGTTCATTGGCTTGATGGCATAGTCACGGTTCTCCGAGGAGGTCGTGAACATGTTCTCAGCGTACTTATCCCAGTGGCCGGAGCGCTCCCACAGCGAGCGATCCATGATCTGCGGGGTGTTAACCTCGATGTAGCCGTACTTGTGGAGCATGCCACGCATGTAGTCTTCGACTTGACGGTAGATAGTCCAGCCGTCGTTATGCCAGAAGACTAAGCCTGGGGCTTCCTGCTGGAAGTGGAATAAGTCGAGCTTCTTACCTAAGACGCGGTGGTCGCGCTTGGCGGCCTCTTCACGCTTCTTTAAGTAGTCAGCTAAATCTTCCTTGGTTGACCATGCGGTGCCGTAGATGCGTTGCAGCATCTTGTTCTTAGAGTCACCACGCCAGTAAGCACCGGCAAAGTGCGTGAGCTTAAAGTGCGAGCAGAAGCTCATACGTGGCACGTGAGGGCCACGGCACATATCGATGTACTCTAAGTGGTGATATAAGGCAGGGTGGTCATCCTTAGAGATGTTCTCTTCTAAGATGAGCTTCTTGTAAGGCTCATTGCGCTCATTAAAGACATCCCAAGCGCGCTGCCAGTCGACCACTTCCTTGACGACCTTGTAATCGGACTTAGCAAGCTCGTGCATCTTCTTATCGAGGGCTTCTAAGTCCTCGGCGGTGAGCTTGTGATCGAGGTCGACATCGTAGTAGAAGCCGTTTTCTACCACAGGGCCGATGGCCATTTTGGTATCTGGCCATAACTGCTTAATAGCGTGGCCTAAGAGGTGGGCGCAGGAGTGGCGGATAATCTCCAGACCATCCTTATCCTTAGGGGTAACGATTTCCACCGCAGCGTCGTGATCAACCAGATCGCAAGCGTCGTGTAAGACGCCATCGATGCGGCCAGCGACGCAATTACGGGCTAAGCCTGGGCCGATGCTAGCGGCGATATCAGCGATGGAAACTGCGCTCTCAAACTCTTTGATGGCGCCATTAGGAAGAGTAATTTTCACCATGAGAAAAAACCACTGGCACCTACGACGTGCCTCAATGGTCCTGCACAAGAAGGAATAAAGGAAAAGGCCAGCTAAACCACGTGCTGAGTCACTCCTCGGCACTATTCCGTCAGCTGTGCCCGAGCTCTCGGCATATTCGGCAGGCGCTGTAGCCTACCAGCCCCACCTTGTGGTTAGTGTAATTGGCGGGATGATGCTAGAGCATAGCTCTTGTGTGATGCCACAAAAGGCAAACACAAGCGGGCCCATTATACGCCTGTGGGGTGCAAGCGGTGGAGAAAAAAGCGCAGTGAGGGCAATTGCTGGTTTTGGGGGCAGCAAGCGCAGGCAGAGGTCGTGAAGACGCAAAAAAGGAGGGCAAGGGGGCAGGCGGCGCAAAGGTCACAGAACAATGCTGTGCGCCGCTGGGTAAGACTCAGGAGCAAAGCCCCTGACGCCGCGTTAGAGCAGGAAAAACATGGCAGTCGTGGCCACCACCGCAATGATCAGCAGCGCTAAAAAGAGGTAAGTGAAGACCTTAAGCATGGGGGCGCACCTTAGAAACAGAGGCAAGGAAACAGAGGGAAAGGATTGGTACTCAGTATGTGGGAAAAGGCCTTAGCTTACAAGGGTGCTGCAGACCAAAGCGAGGTCGCACCATTAATGGCATTAATGGCGCCAAACAAGAGCGGATAGCCGCAACATCTCTTACCCCTGAGGAAGAGCATACCCTACCCTGACTGCACTCTGCTGCTGCCAAAGCCTGTTTTACCCTGTGCGCAGCGCTATTGCTGTAGCTCTCAGTAGAGCCAGTGACGACATCGAGCACGCCACATACCTACTGCTTGCCAGCACCAGCGACCAACTGTGCTGTCCACAGCCCCCAACCACTACCGACTAAAGCTCAAGTCCCCGCACCACACCACACCACACCGCACCGCACCGCACCGCACCTCACCGCACCGCACCGTTGCTCTTTAATAGATACAACACACAGATAAAATAAAACCAGCTTAAAGCTGGATGATTGGTGCGCCTTAGTGGACTCGAACCACCGACCCCTACCGTGTGAAGGTAATGCTCTAACCAACTGAGCTAAAGGCGCACAACTTGTAACGTCACCTCACAGCAACTGCCAATCTTTGAGATTGGTGCGCCTTAGTGGACTCGAACCACCGACCCCCACCATGTCAAGGTGATGCTCTAACCAAGCTGAGCTAAAGGCGCTTTGTTTTGTTGTCGCTGTCAGACAACGGCGTGCATTGTAGCGATCTTCACTGGCCTTGGCAAGAACTTTTTTAAAAATTTTTAAAAAATTTTTTGCGGCGGCGTGAAGTTTGGTGCGCCTTAGTGGACTCGAACCACCGACCCCCACCATGTCAAGGTGATGCTCTAACCAAGCTGAGCTAAAGGCGCTTTGCTACTTGCGGGCACTTAGCAGTGCCTGCCGTTGGGCAACGCGGGGCATTATAGCGGCGGGTTGGGGCTTTGGCAAGAAAAAGTTAAGCATTTGTGCTGAGTTGGTAGCGGGGGCGAATCTTAGCGTGGTTTTCAGGGCAGTGAGCAGTGACCGCTGTGGCTTGGCGCCAGTTGGTTTACCTCTTACGACCACCTACGATATGCACTCTTTAGGTTTTAACAGCAGCCTCTTCTTCAGAAGCGCGTGCTTCACGCTCTGCGCAGCTTCTATCCCTGAGCACAGCCACCAGCAATAAAAGCAGACAAGGTCGCCACTCAGGTGCCATCCCCTGTTGGTATGGCTTCCTACTAAACTCTGCTTAAGCGTGCACTTCTGCTATAGCCGCAAGCTTTTCCTGACGGCATGCCCATAAAAGCCACTACCACGTCATACAGCGGCTTGCAGCAGCGCCACTCTCTTCAGCGCCTAAAGGTTACACAACCGCACTAACCAGCTGCTGCCCCTACGCAGAAAGGAAGTGCTTACTGAGTCTACCTCTTCAGGTTCATGCCGTTGTCCAGCACGGTTGTCGGCTCCTCATATTGACGCCCCGGTAACGCCACTAACTCCGCCCTTGCCAGACGCCTTTACAACACCACTCCCTGCACCACTCCCTGCACTACCATCGCCCTAAGGTGTGAGGTACCGCCAGCTTTTCTCACATGCTAAGCATGCTCTGTCTTTTCTCTGTTACTATTACACTGGTTTCGTGTCTACTACCAAAACCCTGTGGCCGCCGCAGACACCATTGCTTTTACCATCCTGAGGTGAGGCGCAGAGGTGACCGACCGATCTTTTGCTTTTAGGATTGAACCACCTCCATGTTAAAGAAGACTTTACTGGCTTCCACTCTGACTTTAGGCTTATTCTGCGCTGCTTCTTCGGTGCAAGCCAACCCAATGACCAACGTCATTAGTGGTTTCGTTAATGGCTTTGTTAATGACATCCAGTTAGACGCCCGCCGTGGTGGCGGCTTCCGTCGCTCCTCTCCTACCACCACTAAGCGCTACTCCTCGAGCTCTACCTCTTCTAGCCGTGCGGTCACTACCACCAACAACAGAAGCTCGAGCACCAGCTCTAACACCAACAACGCCAACACCAACCGCAATCAACAGCAGCAGGACGCTCAGTTCTCGCAAAACGCCTATCGCGGCACGCCAAACAACAATAACGCCGCTTTAGGTAACTCCTACTACGCTAACCGTGGCACCACCGGCGGCCTTGGTATGGGCTCGACTTTCTTAAGCTCCCTTGCAGGCGCTGGTGCTGGTGTGCTGCTGGCTAACATGCTGTTAACCCCAACTGCTGCCGCAGCTCAGGGCACTGAGGTTGCCACCCCTGATATGCTCTCTGACGACCAGATCAAAGAGTGCTTAGCGCAGCTGGACACCGATTTAAAGGACGCCGAGGCGCAATTAACTGACGCCACTGGTGACGAGGCTCAAGCCTTACGTGACCAGATCTCGCAGATGCACAACCTGCAAATCTCCTTAATGAAGGAGCAGCTTAACCGCATGCAGGGTGCTACCAACTCCTAATTAGGTTAGCTTCTACCATTCTCACTCCCTCATTTAGCGGCAGCCTCACGGCTGCCGCTTTTGTCTTGGGACGGCATAAGCTCTGAGTCAGCTTCCCAGTACGCTTAACCCTAACCATGCCCCATGCTCTAACATACCCTATGTCTCAGGTAAAACTTAAGCTTCACGTGAAATAACAAAATAACCTTAATCGGCGGCAGCGCTCACGGGATGCAGCCGCATCAAGAGGGCCGCAGCGACCACCTTGGTGATGTGTGCTAGGTTCTTTGTTGTAAGTAGGGGATGCCGATTAAGAGCACCAATATGGTTCACATGAAAGTTCATGTGTCTATCAGGGATCGTGACCATTTTGTTCAAAACCGTGTGCTAGCGATAGTGCGTGCGATTTCTATCGCGACACTTAGGCTCCAGAAAAGAAAAACGCCGGAGGTGCCAGCCTCAGCTCGCACGATCCGGCGTTTTTGTGGGTATCTCCCCCGCCCCTGCTTAAGAGCAGCTCTGGGGATCGATACCTCTATGATGGTGTTGCTTACTTACACGCGCTGGGTGTGAGGTAGCGCGGTGCGGAGCTTAGCTTAGATGTTGTAGATCTCTAAGCCCTCGTTAGAGTCCTTCCATGCCTTGTCGGCCTTGGCATCATCCGAGCGCTGCTGATCTAAGTACGCAAAGTACTCCTCATCCACGCCCTTAGTGATGTAGTTGCCCGTAAACACCGACTCCTCAAACTCAGTTAAGTCTGGATTCTCGGCACGCACCGCATCCTCCAGATCCTTTAAGTCCTGATAAATTAAGGCGTCAGCACCAATCAGGCGGCAAATCTCCTCATTGGTACGGTTGTAGGCAATGAGCTCACGCTTGGTTGGCATGTCAATGCCATACACGTTAGCAAAGCGTACCTCTGGCGCTGCTGAGGCAAAGTACACCGCCGCCGCACCAGACTCTTTGGCCATCTCGACGATCTGACCCGAGGTCGTGCCACGCACAATGGAGTCATCCACCAACAGCACACGCTTGCCCTTAAACTCCGATGGAATTGGGCTTAACTTGCTGCGCACGGACTTCTTACGCTGCTTTTGGCCAGGCATAATGAAGGTACGACCAATGTAGCGGTTCTTCACAAAGCCCTGACGGTAAGGCACGCCTAAGATACGCGCAATCTGCACAGCGATATCGCACGAGGTCTCCGGAATTGGAATCACCACGTCGATATTTAAGTGGCTGTACTCACGCTTGAGCTTTTCAGCGAGCTTAGTGCCCATGCTCACGCGCGAAGCGTAAACTGAGACACCGTTCATCACCGAGTCTGGACGGGCAAAGTACACGTACTCAAACAAGCATGGCTGCAGCTTGCAGTTTTCCGCGCAAATGGCAGAGTAAAGCTGCCCCTCCGCAGTGACGTAGATAGCCTCACCAGGAGCCACATCACGTAAGAGCTTAAAGCCGCAAACAGCTAAGGCCACCGACTCCGAGGCCACCATGTACTCCGTGCGGCCTTGCTCGTCTACACGTGAGCCTAAGACTAAAGGACGGATACCAAAAGGATCACGAAAGGCTACTAAGCCGCCGCCAATAATGAGCGACACCACAGCGTAGCCACCGTAGATTTCCTTATTAACATCACGCACAGCAGCGAAGATCTCATCTGCCGTTGGTAGGTGACGGCATTGGGTGATCTCCTGTAAGCGCCAGGCAAAGATGTTAAGCAGCAACTCCGAGTCAGAGTTGGTATTGGTGTGGCGGAAGATGCTATTGCACTTTTCTTTGAGCTCGCGGGCATTGGTGAGGTTGCCGTTATGGGCTAAGGCAATACCAAAAGGCGAGTTGACATAGAAAGGCTGAGCTTCCGCAGCTGAAGAGGAGCCAGCTGTAGGGTAGCGGCAATGGCCGATGCCGATGTTACCCTTAAGGCGCATCATGTGCTTTTGCTGGAAGACGTCACTGACGAGGCCATTAGCTTTGCGCTGGCGGAAGTTGCCCTCATCTAAGGTAACGATACCCGCAGCATCCTGTCCACGGTGCTGCAGCACAGTAAGTGCGTCATACAGGGATAAGTTGACGGGCGAATTCGCGACTATTCCTACGACACCACACATACTTAAGCTCCTACCAATTGCTCAAGCTCTACTTGAGTTGATGGACTGTAATCAAAGAACCAATTGACAATGCGCATCAGCTCCGGAATGAAAACCGAATCACGATAGAAAGGCGCGTCAGCCACAAAGCTTAAGATGTGCAGTTTAAAGCCAATCTGCATTAAGACTAAAAACACGCACACGATCAGCACGCCACGCAGTACGCCAAAGACCATGCCTAAAAGGCGATCGGTTCCTGATAGTCCAACCTTATGCACCACGGCTCTTATAAGAGAGCCACACAAGCCGACGACTACAAGGGTGGCCACAAACAAGATGATACACGCCACGACATTGCGCACCATCTCATCGGTGGATATGAAGTCGAGCTTGCGAGCTAAAGCCTCATAGAACCTACTGGTAATAACAAAGGCACTTACCCACGCCACCAGCGAGATGGCCTCTTTTAAGAACCCACGAAAGAGGGAGAGGCCACCTGAAATAACCACTACAGCGAGAATAAGCCAGTCGGCTGTAGTCAACATTACTTAGAAATTACCTCAAGGCCGTTCAAGTATGGACGCAGCGCCTCTGGCACAGTAATGGAGCCATCAGCGTTTTGGTAGTTTTCCATTACCGCCACTAAGGTACGACCAACCGCAAGGCCAGAACCATTTAAGGTGTGCAGGAGCTCAATCTTGCCATCCTTACGACGGACACGAGCCTGCATACGACGCGCTTGGAAGTCAGTGCAGTTAGAGCACGAGGAAATCTCGCGGTAGGTATTCTGCGCAGGGATCCACACCTCAAGGTCATAGGTCTTAGCGGCGCTAAAGCCCATATCACCGGTGGATAAGCACACGACACGGTAAGGTAAATTTAAGGCCTGTAATACCGACTCAGCATCGGCCGTTAACTGCTCTAAGGCCTCATAGGAGTCTTCCGGCTTGACGATCTGCACCATCTCAACCTTGTCGAACTGGTGCATACGGATTAAGCCACGGGTATCACGACCGGCAGAACCAGCCTCGGATCTAAAGCATGGGGTGTGAGCAGTGACCTTAATTGGCAGCTGATCCTCTGGGATAATCTCGCCACGCACCATGTTGGTTAGTGGCACCTCAGCAGTAGGAATGAGGCAGAAGTGACGGTTAACGTCATCACCATCGGCGTTGCCGTTTAAGTTGGTGTGGAAGAGATCCTCACCAAACTTTGGCATCTGGCCGGTACCGTACAGGGAATCTAAGTTGACGAGGTAAGGGACATAGACCTCGGTATAGCCCTGCTTTTGGCAGTGGAGGTCTAACATTAAGTGCACTAAGGCGCGGTGTAAGGCACAGATTGGGCCCTTCATTAAGGCGAAGCGGGCACCGGCGATCTTACGGGCGTTAGCAAAATCGAGCTGATTTAAGCCCTCACCTAAGGCCACGTGGTCTTTGACCTCAAAGTCAAACTGACGTGGGGTACCCCAGCGACGGACTTCCTTGTTATAGGAGTCATCTGGGCCTAATGGTACCGACTCATGAGGGAGGTTAGGAATGGTCAGAGCGATGTTGTTGATCTGCTCTAAGACCTTATCTTGCTGCTGCTTGGTGGTGTCTAACTCATCGCCAATGGCACCGACTTCGGCCTTAATCTTGGCCGCTTCGTCTTGCTTGCCCTCGCGCATAGCCTGACCAATGGCCTTAGACATGGAGTTGCGCTTGGCTTGCAGGTCTTGCGTGCGGACCATGAGATCCTTGCGCTGCTCTTCAAGTCTGGATAAGGTCTCGACATCGAGATTGTAATTGCGCGTAGCTAAGATTTCTTTGGTCTTAGCTAAATCGGAACGGAGGTATTTAGAATCAAGCATTACAAAAACGCCATGGACAGAGGATTAGAGCGCCTCGATCTTGCTTGCAAACAAGGCTACCCCGCAGCGAAGGGTAGAGCTGACGGCACAAGGAGGCGGCGCCTGATTGTTGATCGCTAAGTGTCGCCACTTAAGCGCAAAGCGCTTGCAGAGCGCTTAAGGTACTTGCCGAGGGCAAGATTAAGACACTTACGTAGGTCGCAACAAAGGGAAAATTTTAGCACGAAACAGGGAAAACTGCTTGTTTTGCAGGGGCTGTGGTAACGGTACGGTTTGGGCCAAAACCGCACCAAAAGAACGTTTATGCGCAGTGCTCGTCAACCGCCAGATGCTATTGGGCTGCTATAATGCCATACATAAAGAATGGGTTTACCACCTGAGCTGGCTTGATCATACCGTGGAGGGGCAGTAGCTCTTACACGTACAAGTGCAAGCTGGACAAAGCTATCTCCTTTGCTTGCAGTGGGGGAAATAACCGCTGCTTCCTCAAAAATCGTTGTGCACAGCTTTGTGTCTTTACTCCAAGTAACAGGCGATTTTAAGTCAATTAGCGTCTA
Source organism: uncultured Succinivibrionaceae bacterium (assembly GCA_949286015.1). Taxonomy (GTDB): domain Bacteria; phylum Pseudomonadota; class Gammaproteobacteria; order Enterobacterales; family Succinivibrionaceae; genus Anaerobiospirillum. The sequence goes on from CASEBB010000193.1 coordinate 12,735, forward strand.
ACAATAGATGGGGTAAATACCTTGGGGGTAAACGCTCTCCATCAGTAGCAGAGGCAGGCCATGAAAACTTTCGACCAGCTACGTCGTATGTTGCCTTTAGGGCTGCAGAGTTTTAGTGAAATCAGGCAAGATGATCTTATCTATGTGGATAAGACCCGCTACCTCTATAAGTTGGCTATGACGAGCCAACCGCAGCTTTTAACGCGGCCACGCCGCTTTGGCAAAAGCACGCTGGTGTCGGCCCTTAAGGAGCTCTTTTTACACGGTGTCGCCCCCTATGACGGCCATGACTCCTACTTCAAGGGGCTTGAGATTGAACAGCTGTGGCCACAGGTGCCGGATAATGATGGCCCTTTCTATGTACTGCACCTTGATTTCTCTGTGCTGCTCCAAGAGTGCAACAGTGCCGCTGTGTTTAAGAAGCGCCTTAACGAGCAGATCGTGACTTTTGCTGCTGCCTCGCAATTAGAGCTCAAAGCTGACAAGGAATCAGCCTTTGATTCGCTAATAGACGTAGTCCCTAGCGACTCCTTAGTGCTGCTGGTAGACGAATATGACCAGCTTTTGACCCACTTTTTAGGCAAAGACAATGATGCCGAGCAAGAGGCCATGGTGCAAGTGTTGCGTGGCTTCTTTAACCAAGTAAAGGTGCGCTCAGCCAAGTTTCATTTTGCTTTCATCACAGGTACTACACGCCTTGCAGATACCACCATGTTTACTGCTGGCAATAGCTTCGCTGATATCTCCCAAAATCCAGCATTTGGTGCTATCTGCGGTATCACGCGTGAGGAGTTACATCACTACTTTCCTGATCATCTACGCTATGCCGCAGCTCAGCTGTTGCATATTCCTGTGGAGCAGGTAAAGGTTCTTTATTGTAACCAGGGGACACGCCCTATAAGAGCACATAAAAGCACAAATAAGGTGCATCGTTGCGTGCGCTTTTAGGATCCTATCCGCTTGA
>CASEBB010000194.1 GCA_949286015.1 uncultured Succinivibrionaceae bacterium
GTAACCTTACGTGCCATTCTGCCTCCAGAGCATCTGTGTTTTACGTCGCTAGTATAGCAGGCCACAGGTTAACTGTGGCACGCGACCGTACAGTAGGGATAAAGGGGACGGGTTAGCCTGAGTCTCCTTAAGGTAAGGCAAGCATGCTTGCCATACATACCGTCATCTCTTAAGTAATTCGCTCCTAAAAGAGCAGGTCGTCACTGTCCTCGTCGTAGTGGTAATCTTCCCCCTCATCCTGCTCCCCACGGTCACGTAAGCTGTCAAAAAAGGCATCCTGTAATAGGTTAAGCTCAAAGTCATCAGCCTGCTTGAGGCGACGTAAGCGTTCGGCTTCGAGCTCTTGGGCTGTAGGAAGGTTCTCAGTATCTGCAAGGGCGTGTTCTTGGGGAGTAGTAGTAGTAGTAGCTTCAGTGCTGTGAGTGTCGGTAGCTGTATCTGGCTCTGTGTGCGTGATCTGAGGGGTAGAGCTACTCACAGTGGCTGGGGCAGGAGCAGACGCAGATGGTGTACCGGTATCAGCAGTGCCTGAAGGTGAGGGGGCTAAAGTATTTGCTGTCACATTGTCGCTGTCAGTGGCAGTTGGTTCCGCATCAGCGCTCTCCTCAGCTGATGGTGCCTTTTTCTCCGTAGACTCATCGCCATCTGTAGGCGCAGGCACAAGTGGTGGCTGCTCGACACCGGTAATGACATAGTCGTCTGCAGTGATCGGGATGCCCTCATCAGTGGCGTCAGTGGCGGCATCTGTGCTGGTGCTGTCATCTGTGTGCGAGGCAGACTCAGCTGTAGTCGTAGCCTCCTGAGAGGCGTCCTCATCTTCGTCCTCATCCTCTGCAGCAGGAGAGGGGGCGGCAGTAGCGTCAGCAGGGGCGGAGCTGTCATCGCTCTCTGGTGCAGGGACGGGCGCTGTAGTGGTAGTAGTAGTCTCCGTAGCGGAGCCGGTACCAGCTTCAGTTGCGCTCTTCTTGTCATTAGCATCAGGGACAGGATCGGCTACACCCGTCGTGACATAGTCATCGGCTGTGATGGGTATGCCTTCATCAGCAGCATCAGCAGAGTTAGTGGTGCTATCAACAGTAGCGTCCACAGAGTCTGGCGGGGTGCCGGTCTCTGCACTCGGGGCAGTAGCAGTGGTCTCTATCTCAGATGCAGGCGGTGTTACCTCAGTAGCCTCATTAGGAGTAGAGGTAGGGTCATCACTCTTAGCTTCAGGGGCGGGCGCTGTAGTAACTGCACTGTCGCTATCACTTTCGCTGGTGCTGCTCGCGGCAGAGTCAGACTCAGACTGAGTTTGCTGTTGCTGCTCTTGCAGAGCTTGGTCAATCAGCGATAGCTCCTCCTGTGCGTGCTCTTGCGCCTCGGGCTGCATCTGCGCTGGGATCAGCTCCTCACGCTTAATAAGGCCCTTTAAGACCGCAGCCGCATCAGTCTGCTCTTTTGCTACGGCACTGGCTTCATATTGCGGTAGGTATAAGCCTGGGCGATCGACACCACGGCTTAAGGCTGTGAGGTGATAGACCGATTTGTCCCATGTGCCGGTTAAGGCCACGCGGGTGCGGCTATCACGGGCGAGGCTAATCAGCTCGGCCTCTCCTGTGACCTCATGGCTGAGCGTATTGGCACTACCCGTAAAGCGCATATTGGCCGTAGCTAAGCCCAATTGGCCATTGCTCTGCGCTACACCGTCGGTAAACATCGTATGCCAGCGTAAGTCACTGATACCAGCCACACTACCTTGAATGGCAGTGAGTAATTCCGTGCCTGTCAGCGTAAAGTTACGCTGCTTACCACCATTGATGAGGTCTAAACCAAAGTCAGCAATGAGCATTGCCTCTGATTTGAGGTCGATGTAGCCGCTAAGCAGTAGCTGCTGCGTCGCCATTCTCTCTGCTGTGTCCACTGCCTCGGCAGAATTAGATGCAACGTCGCTGCTCTCGCTAGCAGCTGCGTCAGAAGTGGCAGCGCTTACAAGCGCAGCGGCCGTGTCAGTAGGTGTCTCGGATGCTGCTGGTGCTGTGCCCAGCTGTTCTTGTAGGCTCAGGTCTAAGTCAAACTTACCTGTGAGGAAGTGCCCGATTAAATTGGAGTTTAAGTCCGCACTCTCAAAGTCCTTGGCCGTGAGGCGCAGCGTACTTGGGACGGTAAGCTCACGGCTTAAAAGCGCGTCAGCTTGCAGCGTACTCTCTTGGAAAAGTACCTCTGGCAACTCTAAGTGCAGGCTGTCGCTACCTACAGTGAGGGTGCCCTTTATGTGGCGCATTAAGAGGTTGGAGTAGAGCGAGTCCTGTAAGTACCACTGCAACAGAGATTGGCCCTGTGGTAGGGCAGGGATGCCATTACCCTGCTCCGTGTCAGCGTCATCCTGAGCGTCGTTGGGGAAGGCATTTTCTCTTAAGGTGGCAAGTGAGGCGTGTAGGTCGTGGTTTGGCTTGTAAGGCTGTAAATGCGCGCCTAACTGCCGTAACGAGGCTACTGCACTGCTTGCAGCGAGAGCTGCGTCAGAGCTGGCGTCTGTGGTAGTGGCAGGATTAGAGGCGGCAGCCGTGTCAGCACGTGCTGATGCCACCGGCACCAAGCTTAAGTTCTGGGCTTGCCCCGATATGCTCGCTACCGATACCGGAAAAGCGTTGATAAAGGACAAGAACTCCATATTGCTAAAGCGGGCTGTACCCAGATTAACCGTGTACTCCCCTAAGTTTTGCTCAAGGAAGCTTAAGCGCGGTGGGTTGATCGCCAGCTTGTTTTTATGGAGCACGACATCGTCAAGGGTGAGGGTCTTATCCGCGTAATTTAAGCTGCCGCTTAAGGAGTAATCGCCCTCATAGAGGCTGCCCTGAAACGCAAAGTCCACCCCATCTGAGCTTAAGCGAGCCTTGCCTTTATTGTGCTCAAAAGTAGTTTGTACCTGTGGCAACGACAGTACGTCTACCTCGCCGCTAAACATGCCCGCAAAGTGCTGATCGTCGAGCCTGAGGTTTTGTAAGGTGCCGTTAATGCCTTGCAGTAAAAAGGAGTTATTGACCTCAGTGTTAGTAGCGGTAGCGACGCTATTGGCTGTAGTTTGGGCTGACGAAAGCGAGGTGCTTGAGCTGGTCTTTTCCTCAGCTTGCTTAGGGGCGTTTGCAGCAGTGGTAGCAGTAGCGCTCTTGGTATCGGGATCTGAGCGCGAGAAGATGACGTCGCTAAAGTTAACCCGCTTGGCCTCTAAGCTCACGGCAGGGGCCGTTGGTAACTCATCTTGGATGACGATCTTTGAGAGGTTGAGCTCCTCTAAGGAGATATCTGCACCAGTGACTTTAGATTCGGCATCAGCAGCGACCGAGGCCGTATCGTAGTTTAAGCTCTTATCGCCATGCAGGACATAAATGCCGTTACCAGAGATCACTCCACCGAGCATATTGAGGCTAAAGTGGTCGAGGCTTAAGCCACGCTCGTGGCTGGTAAACTCCACTGTAAGGCCTTTGATTGGGCGGGCAAAGAACTGGGCTTGCTCGGTGCTGACCACGCCGGTGTGAAAGCTTAAGCCCCGCTCATGGGAAAAGCGCACGTCATTTAATCTAATGGTGGCGTCATCGCTTTGTAAGTACTGGGTATGCAGTGGGGTGTGATGGAAGCGCACCATATCTGCATGAACGGACTCATAACCAAACTGTGAGGTGGCGACTTTTTCGAGGTCGTGCGGGTTAAGCTGCAGCTTATTGATGTAGATATCGCGGATACGCAGCTCTTGGTCAGAGAAGAGGGAGCCTAACTCATACTCGAGGTAGAACTCACCAATGAGCGAGTTACCAAAGGAGACGTTATAGAGCTTGATAACGTTAGGGTAGAGCGGTGAGAACTCGGCGTCTTCAATGGTGACAGCGAGGCCTGATTTGGCGCTAAGTAAGGAGGCCAGCGGTGTTTTGACGCGGGAGCCGGTGAAAAAGATGCCAATGATTAAGACCAGCACCACAACGACGATGCCCACCACGTAGGCAACATTGCCCAGATAGCGCATGGTCTTATTTTGTGCGCGCAAGCGGGCGCGTCTTTTGTGATACAGACCAACCATCTCATTCTCGAAACGTGCGCCCTTGCCTAGCAAAAGCGGAGGGCATATTGAGGCATCAGCAGCGGGAGAAAGACGCTGCAAGCGTCAGCGCTGGAGGAGAAAGCATGTAGGGGAGCAAGTAGGGGGAAGTAGCGGCACAGGAAAAAGTGAGAGTGCCTCGTAATAAACCAAAAGTTTTACCACCAAAGTTTGGGCGTATTGCCTATATTCTTACTGGTGTGAGCAGGGGGTAATACTTTAGGTAGTGTTTGCTAAGTTAGCAAGCGCTTATGATTTCCCGCATTGGGGCTATTGTCTCACATTCTGCACACAAACACATAAGGCCGTAGCATGCGTAGCGCTAAGCGCTTGTGTGCTCCTGCACGCCTTTGCTATTGAACTCTACCAAGTGTGATTAGGGGGCTTATGTCTTCACTTGTGTGGCTGGGGGAAGCAGCGAGTGCTCATCAGCTCATTGGCTAAACCGAACACATAATCACAGCAGCCTCGCTCTGCTGTACATCTTCTAATGATGCAGCTTAGCTACGGTGAATTGCACCAGAGTGAGGCGCCGATGGGCAGCAAAAATTTTTTTCTAGGCATTTGGCAAATAAGATCATAGGCTAAGTCTTGCTTGTAGAGTGAGCAGCAAAATAGCAAGTATCTAACTGATAACCTTTATCGACTCAGGCCGATCTTTTTGCCTAATAATGGGCCAAGCACCAAAGCAAGTGCGCAAGTACGCGGAGCAAGGTTCTATCTGGCTTTTGGCCTTTGCGGTACGACTGTCATTGCGGTGGCAGTAAGCAGCTGGTCTACCTGTTAATGCGATGGCAGGTAAGAGGCAAAGAAAGGAAGCCCACAAGAGAACTAAGCTCGCTTGCGTGCTTCGAGGTGTAAAGCTTTTTCAAGGGTTTAACATGCAATTCGCCATTAAGGATCTCACACGTGTCCTCTTATGGTGAAGACTGACAGTGCTACGTGCCTCTGATTCCCCAAGTGGTTCAAGGCAGTGCTATGCTGTTCAGGGATATTAGAGCTAAAAGACACTAACGGTGTAGTAGCTCTTTGCAAGTGACACGTGTCCATTAAAGGCGTCGTGTGACGCCTTTTTTGTTTTTAGACACGCAGATGCGGCAGCTTGCTGCGTTACGGTGTGCTCATTGTCTGTCTGTTGTCCGTTTGCATGTTTGCCGACAGTGGCGGTATTTCTGATAAACGGGTGGAAGTCCGTTAACATCTGCAATAGCATATGTCCTTATGATTCTTGTCTCAGACAAGGCGTGTATTGCTATAAACACATTGGAGTAAGTTTGAACTCGAAGAACAAAAAGCTAAAGCTCAGCCCACTGGGTAAGTTTAATGCGCTAAATGGTGGGCTGCCTGCTAAGGCTGGCTATGACTGGTCTCAATGCGTCAGCTACATCATTGAGGTAGATCTGTTCTTTAAGGTGACGATCAGACGTTTTTGCCTCGGGGAGCTGGGGGAGAACGCTAATTCTGATCTCCGTGATGGCCCTAAACACGTGACAGAAGATGTTGCTTATGCAATTCGTCAGTTAGGCCCAGGTTGCTCGAGGCCATGTGTTTTTGGAGCAGGTGTGGGCTGGTCTCATTTCCGCAATGAGGCAATGCAGAGCTTGAGAGCGGCGCTTGAGGGGTATAGCAGGGGCATGCTCTCTGCTGCCATGGGCGTTAAGTTAGTGGTTCGCTTGGATTAGGGAGAGAGGCATTTACAAGCCACTTAATCGCGCTGGAAGGTGTTTCCAGTCTGGAAACACCTAGGCCTAAAAGCCACTTTAAGTGGCGCTGATGCTGATGTTTAAGCGCTTTTGCTTAACTTAACGCCCATGCTCTGCTGCTGGTTTTAAGCTCCGCAGTGGTGACTCTAACGCGACAAGCAGTATTATCGCTGCCTCTGCTCAGTTATACGGCAAATTTAAGCTGATTTATGCGTATAGTGCGGGTTTTGGCTTCTCTAGTTTCAGTCAAGAGTCTCGTCTTGACGTTAGGGAGGGGCTTCTTGGGGCCTGTAAAGGCATGCTAATCGCTGCCGATTGCAGGTTCTTTATTGGCGACGCGAAAGATCCTAAGGGCAAGTGGATTACGCTTCACCCTGACGGCGAAGGCACTAAAGGCCAACCTGTTCGCCTCGATGAGCACACTGGTGAGATTAACGCTGGCTTAAATGGTGAGCACAATGGCGAGACTTTAGAAGAGGCCTTTGGGAAGAGCAAGCCTGCTGCTCAGGGCAAGTCTGCTGCTAAGAGCAAGCCTGCTGCTCAGGGCAAGTCTGCCGCTCAGGGAAAGGCTGTCGCTCAGGGAAAGGCTGTCGCTCAGGGAAAGCCTGCTGCTAAGAGCAAGCCTGCTGCTCAGGGCAAGCCTGCTGCTAAGAGCAAGCCTGCCGCTCAGGGCAAGCCTGCTGCTAAGAGCAAGCCTGCTGTGCACAGCAATCCAGCTGAGAATAACGAGCCAGACTTAGCCCAACTGTTTATCTCTTATAAGGGGGCGCCTAATGGCTCAGCTGGCTCTAAAGCAATCCTCTCTGAGGCTGAGCAGCTCAAAATCGAGCAAGAGATTGGGAGCTTATTCCCAAACAAGAATTTGCAGGAGTACTTCGCTGCTGTGCGCGATCCTGACTGGGTTAGGCCGGATCCGTATGGTCAGCTTGCGTTTAAGAGCCAAGCCCAAAAGCAACGCTACGACTATCTGCAGCGTAACGCTGTTGTTGGCAATGGACTGCTGATCATTGCTGGTACAGAAGGCCACTCGCCGCTTCCTAAGTACGTATTGGGCAAAATTGAGCAGGCTCAAAAGGATTTTGCTGATATTGCTCAAGAGGTTTATCAGCAAAACAAGGAGAGACGCACGACTGCTTTGCGTAAAATCCAAGCAGAATTCTTGGAATTGCTGGCATCAAATGGCATCGACGTCGCGGCCAGAGAAAAAGATGCTGTAAAGCAGATCAAGTCAGACATCCTGACGGACGTAATGAGTGGCAAAGACTTCGAGTTTGCAACGCCTTCGGCTATTCTCTCTTTGGGTCAGCTGACAAACATGTATCCCCCACAGGACAAGACAGAACTGTCTCTACCTGCTGACAACCCAGCAATGTTCTGTTGGCAAGCTCGTGTTTATTTGGCTGTCATGGAGAATACAGTGGGGAGCGAGCTCAAGTCCGAAGATGAGCGTAGACATCTACGGCAATTGCAGGATCGGTTACAGCAAGAGCTGCCAAGACAAGAGGCCATGCTGTCTGCTGCTGAGGGGGGGGGCCTATCTCCATTGCGGTACAGCGTATCATGGGGCGGCTGAATCAAGCAGAGTGGGGTGACCAAAATGCTTATGCTCCATTGTCTCTTGCTGGGGTAAATCGCGGCCCACAGATGAGCTTTGCCGAGGCTGATCAGGGCGCGTGCAACCCTTACTTCCACTTAGAGATTAAAGATGAGCTAGAAGAAAGGCTTTATTCCGGATATCGGGATAACTGCCAGAGTAGTGTGGTGGCTTTTGAGATGCGGCTTCGCGGATTCGATGTGGAATCACAACCGTCGCATGAGGCTTTGCGCAACCAAAGTGAACATCTGGCAAAAAGACCTAACGAAATCTGGGTTGACCCCAGCACTGGAGCTCCACCTGATGTAACTCCGTTAAAGGATTTGGGGGCGCTCAAGTATGTTCTCCAAGAGGGGCAGCGCTATTGCCTTCAATGGAGTTGGAAACCTGAAAAAGGTAGCAACCGTCCTGAAGGTGGCCACATTATTAGTGCCTTGCGTATTAATGGTGAAATAGTGTTGTACGACCCTCAATCTGGCATGACCTACGATATGGAGTCGCTGGAGTACCAGATGGCTGCTCGTGGTGGAATAAGAAAAGGCTCCTTGGAGCTTTTTCGTGTGGACAAATGCAACATTATTCAGCCTTATGCGGATCAGGTATTGGTGCCAGCACATCAGGATGTCATTAAGCCAAACAAGCTTGTGCGTGGCTTAATGGAGTCTGCAGACATGCTGGGTGACTCTCTAACCAACCTAACAGAAAAGGAGGTGACAGTGGTGGCTACACCAGAGCAGATTGCTGCGGCTAAGCACATGATCGAGCAGCAAATTGCGCGACCTGGGTTTTCTTATGTCAGACACCTTGGCGAGTACGAAGGCAAAGAGGTGTTCAAGCTCTGTTTTGAACTCGAGTATGGCATTATCCCTCCAAAAGTGGGCTGGCCAGTCTTCGCTCTGTTTGACCCAGCTACTCCGGATACATTTGTGAGCATCGCAGATGTAAACTTAGAGCTAACTGTGAAGCTACGCGAGAAGCTCAAACCAGCCGCCTCTAACTCTAAGTAGTCGCAGCTGTGTCCAAGCCCCCTCTTTTGGGGGCTTTTCGCATCCACACAGCACAGCAATGCGGTGCGGAGGCATTGTGTGGTCACGTGCTCAAATTAGGTAGCTGCAAGGTGCAAGGCACAAGATAAGGCTTACACTACGCTTAACCACAGTGGTCGCACACAGATCACAACGCAGCGCATAGAAGAGGGGAGGTAAAGATGACGGCTACACCAGAGCAGATTGCTGCGGCCAAGCGCATGATTGAGAAACATATTGCGCGGCCTGGCGTGTCTTATGTAAGACACCTTGGCGAGTACGAGGGCAAAGAGGTGTTCAAGCTCTGCTTTGAGCTTATTGATGGCTTTATTGTGCCAAAAGTGGGCTGGCCAGTCTTCGCTCTGTTTGATCCAGCAACGCCTAGTAAGTTCGTCTGCATCTCAGATGTAGACTTGGAGCTAACTGTGAAGTTACGCACCAAGCTCAAACCAGCCGCCTCTAACTCTAAGTAGTTGCCGCTGGAGCACGTACCATTTCTTGCGTGGAGAGCTGCTTTGTCGTGTCTTTGCTCTTTAAGCGGCGAGCAGCAGTTGCGAGGTCTGTTTCTCTTTTTGGCAGGGCTATCGGTAGATAACCACGTCGAGGCGTTGGCTGCTAATCAACCACCAGTATCGTACATCCGCCTTGTTTGGCTGGCGGGAGTGCGCACGATAGTGCGTAGTACTACTCGCGTGTGGCCTCGGAGTTGGCTCCGTTATCAAGGTCGAGCACTTCAGGGAACCAGCGCAAAATCAGCTCGCGCGTGACCTTTTTGTTGACACCAAAGATCTTACGCGCCACAAACTGAGCCTGCGGCATGATGTCGCTATCGCGCTCAATATCCGCAAAGCGAAAGTTCTCCTTACCAGCTTGGTTGGTGCCAAAGGTCTCACCAGGGCCACGCATCTTGAGATCCTCATTGGCAATCTCAAAGCCGTTTAAGGTGTCACGTAACACCATTAAGCGCTGCATGCCGCGCTCATAGCGCTCGATCTCTGGTGCTGGCGTTGTGCGCGGGTCAGGTGCTCCCTTGTGCATCAGCAAGCAAAACGATGGCTTAGTACCACGGCCGACACGACCACGCAGCTGATGTAATTGGGCAAGGCCCAAGCGCTCGGCATTCTCAATGACAATGACCGTAGCATTAGGGACGTCCACACCCACCTCCACAATGGTGGTTGCTACCAAGATGGTGACCTCACCTTTTAAAAAGTCCTCCATGACCTGATTCTGCTCTTTTTCTTTCATCTGTGCGTGCAGCATCCCGATCTTAAACTCAGGTAGGTCATGGCACAGCTGCTTAAAGCGCTCTTTGGCCGAGGTGGCGTCTAAGACCTCATTGTCCTCTACCAGTGGGCACACCCAATAGGCTTGATTGCCCTGTGAACAGTGGTCACGTAAGCGCGCCACCACCTCTTGAATACGATCCTGAAAGATCATAGCCGTCACAATCGGGGAGCGACCAGCAGGTAGCATATCGATAGTGGAGACATCTGCGTTAAATTGCAGCGTTTGCTGCAGCGAGCGCGGAATTGGCGTGGCTGTCATGAGCAGTTCATGGGCAGCCAGCTCTGCAGGGGACTTGTTTAACAGTGCCTCTCTCTGATCGACACCGAAGCGGTGTTGTTCATCGACAATGGCCAGAGCAAGGTTCTGGTAGTGGATAGCCTGCTGAAACAGCGAGTGAGTGCCAACAAAGATCTTGACTTCACCGCTCTTGGCGTCGGCAAATACGGTTTCACGCTCTTTTTTCTTGAGCGAGCCAATGACGAGGTCGACTTTAAAGCCTACCGGCGCAAAGAGAGCGCTGAGCTTAGCGTGGTGCTGCTTAGCTAACAGCTCGGTTGGCGCCAGCATGGCCGCTTGCATGCCGTTAGCTGCAACTTGCAGCATGCTCATGGCCGCCACGAGAGTCTTACCCGAGCCCACATCACCGTGCACTAAGCGATTCATCGCGTGATCCTTTTTGAGATCTTCCATGATCTCAGCAAAGACGCGGCTTTGGGCCTTAGTAGGAGTAAAAGGCAGCGAATCTAAGAACTTCTGCTGCATCTGCTCGTTAAAGGTCATGGCCGGAGCAGGTTTACTGCTTTGGCGGGCCTTTAATTCGAGAATGCAGAGCTGATATGCCACCAGCTCCTCAAAGCACAGCCGCTGAAAGCTAGGCAGGGCATCACGCTGGACTTCACCGTGGTTGAGCCGTGGTGGCGGATTGTGGGTGATAAGCAGCGCCTCAGTAAGGCTAGTGTTGTAGGGATTAAGCTCTGACGGCAGTACTTCCTCAATCGGGTTGCGCACTAAAATGCCAAGCACAGTTTCCATGAGCTCGCGCATGCGCTCTTGGCTTAAACCAGCGGTGAGGTGGTACACCGGTGACATGAGGTTTGGCAGTACGATTTCTTGCCCCGTGACAAATGTCACTTGCGGGTGGGACATCTGATAGCTGGGGGTGCCGTTAAAAAAGCTGGTTTTGACCTTGCCCCACGCCACTAAAGAAGAGCCAGCGGTGAAGTTACGTAAGAAGTACTCGGAAGCGTGGAAAAAGATGAGACGGCAGGGGGTTCCCTCGTAGTCTTGGGTCTTAAACTCGACATACTTGGGCTTAATGATCGGGCCAGAGTTAATGGTCAGCAGGACATTGCAAGAGGTGTCCTCACTGTGCGGCGCGCTGAGAGCTTGGATGTAGGTGCGATCTTCATAGCGAAAAGGTAGATTGAAGATCATGTCGTGGATGTTAAAGAGGTTGAGGCGTGCCAGTTTTTCGAGGGTACGATCAGCGACCCCTTGCAAAACGGTCAGGGGGGTAGCGATATATTGAGCGTCTTGACCTGGCATGATGAAACCCCACAAAAATACTGACTCCACCTGCAAAAGCTGGCTGGGTAAGGCCCAACACAGCAGCACGTAGTAAGTGGCCCGTACACTAAGCTCAGCTCTTTGCTCGAGGGCACCTGATCGCAGGAGTCATGAGTCTACGGTCAAACCAAGGATCAAAGATCCTGAAAGTACCAAAAAGGTGTGATGCTCTTTAGATAACCCACTAAAACCCCATAAACATGCGATATTGTGGCTAACCACAACTATCACTAAAAGTAACTAATGGTGACTACATTGTCACTTGTGATAACTCCTAAGCAGTTGTCACAACCATCTCCGCTGTTTGAGTATATAAGCCTGTTTACCAATAGGGGCCAAACAACCACTCACCTTATTGATACTTTCAGGAAAGATGGCAAAGATGCTGGCTTGAGTCGGCGTTCAGGCTCATTTGGCTGCTATCAGGCAAAAACTAAGAGAGTCACCCCATAGCACTAAGTATAGCAGAGTGCGCTTTTGCCTGAGCTTAAGTGTGTGGGGCAGGAGAGGCGCTGAGCCAAGGGGGAGGGCTAAAGGACTCTTGCCAGTGCAGTAAGCGCTATAGCGCTACTTGCAAGCGGAAATACCCACGGTCTTTGCCAGCAGCAGCGGCGGTGGTAGTGGTTTTAGAGTGGGGGAGCACAGCACTGCCAGCCAGCGCCAGCCTAGAATCGAATCAGGTTGAGGTTAGGGCAAGCTGGCGTAGCCTAAGGGTGCTGTGCACAGGGGCGGCCAGCCTCTTATGCCCTGCGCCTCCCTCAGTGAGCGTATTTTGGTGGTCAGCGGGGCAGGGCTGACGCATCTAAATTCCGGCTTAAATACAAGGCATTTGCTCGGCTGATACGGCTTTCTAGACAAGAGCGCACTACCCAAAGTGGCACACTTCACATCGAGAAAAGCTGATTTATCAGGGAAATAAGATGCGTCAGCTCTGGTCAGTGGGGAGCGAGTTGCCATGCGCTATGTTCTATTGTTTTAGACTAGCGGAGCCACTGGCGTCGCTGCTCATTGCTGGCTCTGCTTCATAAGCAGGTACTGCATCGTTGTCAGCATGCGCAGCTGCGCTGTCAGCATTAGACGCTGTGGCCAGCGCCTTTTGTTGTTGGTACTCCTGTGCCCGCTGCTCTCGCAGCTCTTGCGCGGCGGCCGCGCTCTGCGCAGCCACCTGACGAGCCTCATAGCGCTTAGCCTTGCGGATATTGAAGTAGCGATATGACACGTAAAGCGCCAGTACTAAGAGGACACTACCCGAGACAAGGAACTGATAGCGGATCTCCAGTAAGTGCGCGACCACCGCCCCTAAAAGTGGGCCGCACATGCAGCCGAGCTGACCAGTCATCGTCAACATGCCAAAGGCACGTCCCTTAAAGTCAGCTGGTGTGGCTAAGGTCACGAGGGCATTCATGGCTGGGATAAAGCCGACGATAAAGAGTCCCATGATGCCCGAGAGCACCATTAAGGTGGCAAAGCTATTGGCAAAGGACTGTACCGCGATAAAGATACCAGTACCCCACAGCGCAATAGTCATCGTGAGGTAGTAGCCACGCTTTTGTCCTAAGATGCCCCATAACGGCGCCACAAAAGCACCAATAAACGGTGGTAAGGAGCAAGCTAAACCGGCATAAAAGGCCACATCGTCGTAGCCACCAATCAGCTGCGCCACAAAGAGCGATAACAGCGGCTGAATGGCAAGCATCACCATTTGGAAGAAGAAAAACAGCAGCATCAGCTCACAGATGCTACGCTCGGTGAAGCTGAACTTAATGTCGTCCCAGATGGAGCTCTTGGTAGTGCTGCGCGGGCTAGCCTGTTCATCTACTGAGGTCAGCGCTGTGACCACTACTACTAAAACGAGAAAAGCACCGGCGATTAAGAACGAAGCACGGTAGCCAAAGATATTGGCCAAGGTACCGCCAATTAAAGGGCCGCTAACGGTGCCAACCAATTGGGCTGATTGGATAAAGCTTAAGGAGGTGCCAAGTTTCTCCCGTGGACTTTGAGCGGAGACAATGGAGAGAACTACTGGCAGGTAGCCATTAGCAAAGCCTTGCAGCACACGCACACCCAGAAGTTGGATCGGTGCAGTGACTAAGCCGCCGCAGGTGTAAGTGAGGCAGAGCAGAATGGCCGAGCGCATGGCCATGCTCTTTTTGCCCTTGGTATCAGAGATTTTTCCCCAGATAGGTGCCATGATACCGGCAATGAGGAAGCAGACCGAGAAGACCATTGCAGACCAGAATTCGATGCTTTCCTCAGGGGCGCCCAGCTCCAGCAGATAGACCGGCAGGAAAGGGATGCACATGGTGTAGCTGGCGGAAGTAAAGAAGATGCAGAAGGTGAAGATACCCAGACGCAGCTGCCACGTCATCTGTTTGCCCAGCATAAGCGCACTCCTCTAAATCCAGCAAAAGGTGAGGGCTCCTGTCACTGTGCGCTGCTTAATCTATAGGGTCGAGGGGGCTCTATCTCATGGCAAAAGAGCAGTGGCAAAACAGGTTCCCGTAGCACTCGGTGCTTGCTGCAGGAAAAGAGGTGGTGTCTTAAGGCGGCTGAAGAAGTGATGGGCGTATAGCCAGAGCTTAAGAAAGCCAGAGCTTAAGAAAATGGGGAGGGGATGCATGTGACACCTGCAGCACCGCATGTAGTGCAGTAATCAGCACAGAGCGCGTGGCGCTCCGTAAAACGCATCATAGCGCTTTTGCTCAAGCTGCCACACAATCGCACGCCACAATAATGCTGAAAAAGGGATAATGGTCACAACTGCTCTGGTGCTCCGCTGGGGCGTGCCCACAGCTTACATACAAGTTTTGCCAATGTGTAAGTACAAGGCACAGAAATAACAAAGGGATGTCCGTGACATCCCTTTCTGTGGTTAGCGCTGGCGCTGCTGCCACCGCCTTCGCCAAGCGCTGCGCAAGCATAGAGCAAGCGCAGAGCGCTGTGTACTGTGTACTGTGTACTGTGTACTGTGGGCATGGCGTTGGGCGTTACAGCAGCTTCTTTAAGATAAACGACGCACGGAAGCGGCGTACCTTTTTCAGCAGCTTCTGCACTTGCTCTGGGTATGCAGAAAAGCTCTCCAGATCGTCCACAGAGAGCACTTGCCGCGTGTGGCGCAGAATAAACTGCTTCTCGTGCATAAACTTCTCTTGCAGCAGGTGGTTAGGGTCGTGGACAAAAAGGCCATTCTCTAAGTCCAAGGCCCATGCACGTGGGTTTAAGTTGTTGCCGGTGATTACCGCTAAGTGCCGGTCAACAAAGATGCCCTTAACGTGGAAGGTGTTAGCCCCATCCTGCCACAGTTGCACCTTGAGCTGCCCCGAGGTGATCTCCGCTTGGAAGTGGGTCACGAGCTCCCGTAAGTTCTGCTCGTAGACATAAGGCACCGCACCAATAGGGGAGAACGGCTCGCTCTCTGGGATGTAGAAGTCATTGGCGATCTTATCGCCCACCACTAAGGTCACTTCCACACCGCGCTTGAGCGTTTGCTCTAAGGTGTCCTGCACGGCCTTTGGTGGGTTGAAGTACGGCGTGCAGATAAAGACGTTTTTCCGCGCCGAGGTCAGCGCCCATAATATGGCGCGATTGAGCTGATTGTTACGCTTGCCTAAGCCCACGATGGGGGTGATGCCCACCTCATCATTCTTGAGCTTACGGCTGCCCTTAAAGTTGTACTGGCTAGAGACGAGGCTGCGTTGCAGCGCTTTGATGTCGTTTTTGATGTCTTTAGCTGGGCGTACCTGTCCTTGGGAGAAGTCCTGCACCGCATAGTTTTGGTGAAAAACCTCGGTAGAGAAGCGGCAGAGGGTGTTTGCCAGCTCCTTGGACTCGATCTCGTGGTAGCGGTCGAGGCGGTAGCGGTCGCCGTAGTTTAAGTACACGTCATTGATGCTGGCGCCGGAGTAGAGCACGGTGTCATCAAAGACAAAGCCCTTAAGGTGCATCACACCAAAGATCTCGCGGCGCTTTACAGGCACACCGTAAATCGTAACGGGGTGCTGAGAGCGCTCGGCATAGGAGTAATACATCTGGCTATTGGTGCTCTGGGCACCTTCGCCGATGCGGCCGCGCTGGGCGCGGTGGAAATCCACGTAAATGCTGATATGCAGGTGTGGACGGCGTTGTTGGGCCTCGTATAAGGCGTGCATGACCTCATTACCTGCCTCGTCATCTTGGAGGTAAAGCGAGGTGATCATGATGCGCTCTTGGGCCGCAGCAATGAGTTCTAAGATGCGCTGATGAAAGAGGCTTGGCCGCTCCAGCACCTGATAGGAGCTGGCTTTGACCGCAATCTGCGGGAGTTGCTGCAGTCGCGTTTGCGCATAAAGGGCGCTTGGAAAACTGTTCTTCAGTCCAAACATCTGTAACAACACCTGAGGAAGAGAACTAAACATTGCCGTGGAGTGAAAATCTATGAGCAGCCAAGATTGAGAGTAAGCCGCTGGGGGCAGCCTAAGGCTTATTAAGCAGCAACTACAGAAGGGCTTAGAGCCTTGGGGGAGCACCTAACAGCACTGGCTGTGCTCAGCACATAAAAGCGTAATTGGACAATAGTAAAGCAGGGCGGGCCCCGCTGCAAGTTTATACTGGGGCAGAGGCTGCTTTCATGTTCTCCAAAATAAGCATTGAAATGGCTTAAATATAGGGTTTTATGGACAAGGCTGTGGGGTTGCTATTTTGCCTAAAACAAGGCATAGTGCT
>CASEBB010000195.1 GCA_949286015.1 uncultured Succinivibrionaceae bacterium
GTGACTTGGAGTTAGGCATTAGGAAAACCTCACAAATAACAGGGAGTGAGTCAGGAATGACGCAATGCGCGCCTGTTGAGTAACACCTTACTCCCTGCCTTCTGCCCAAAACCCCCTCAAAAGTGACGTCAAAACACACTAAAACGCTCTTCCAGCCCATAAATATGCGGCGCAAGCCCAGTTTAGAGTATGCCACAAAATACGTATACTCGGCTATATCCAACTGACGGGTGTTACTAAAAGATGGCCGTATCTCTCTTGAGATACATAGGCTAATCACACGCAAGACTAAAGCAAAACTACGCTATACTGACCAAGAGAGGAATATTTTGGGTGAAAAGTACACGCTATTGACCGCAAGCCTTTGGCAAAAAATTTTTTGTTGTGCTACTGTGTTACAAAAACGGTCTGCTTTTCTATGCAGACCCTGCAAAAACGGCTTAAATAAGGGAAAATAGAGCGGGGGCGGGCAAAAAACGGTGGGTATAGAGACGCTGTGGGGGCAGGATGATGAGGATTGGGGGTAGGAAAAGGAGGGCGCCAGCCAGCAATAATTGTTCCAAGTACGTGCAGTGCTGGGGAGGCGCGTTTGGTTTAGTGGGGGAGCTGGCAGCGTGGTGCTGGTCGTGGCGGAGCAGAGCAGGGCGGGGCTAAGATGACTGAGAGAGTGTGTGGCGGTGGTCGCGTTTTGGTAGGGGCAGACAGGGTGAGCCTGCATTACCCTTAGGGATGATGGCGGGGCTAGAGGTTCGTAGCTAACCTAACAGCGCCTGACGGCGCCTTATCTTGAGAGTAGCGCCTTAGCAAACGCCTGCTCTCAGGGTAAAACACTTGATTGCTGGCTGTTGCCTCATTTGAGATTTGCTTTTGGGATACTCACAGAGGTTTAAGCTTAGGATCAGTGGCTTTTCAGGGCAGGGACGTGAGCGCTCAGCTGAGGAGCTGCTGATAAGATGGCGGTGAGGTAGAGGTGTGGTGGTGCCTGTTGCAGGACAGAGATCAGGGCAGAAGAGAAGGGGATAAGGGAAGAGTGAAGAGGAAAAGACTGGAGGCAAGAATGGAGGCGGGGGCTGCGCCGCAGAGCGCTGGCATACATGTGTAAGCGGCAGCCTGCTATGAGGCCACCGCTCCGCTTTTCTCAGGCGTGTTGCTTAAGCTTTACCTGAGATAAGGGCTGTCTTAGTGAGACATCACGTACTTCACAAATTGCAGCTTGGTGTTGTCATCCGCGCTGTTGTACAGCTGGATTAACTGATTGTAGGTGGCAGCAGCTTGTGGTGAGGAGAAGGACTGCACTTGCTGTGGCTGGCCAGCAGCGGCAGCTTGGGCGTCAGCTTGATTGGCGGCCGCAGCGGCCCCCACAGTAGCGGACATGCCTACAGCCGCGCCGCTGTTGTAAGAGTTTGGATTGCCGGAGCGGGCTTGCACAAATTGCACGCCTTGCTCATTTACACCCTCACGTGATTGTGGGGTGTTCATTTGCGCCATTACTGGTGCTGGAGCATAGAGGCGGCCCACCGAAGCTAAGTCATCACGGTAGTTGCGTAAGATAGCAAAACCAGAATCTGAGGTCAGGATGTAGTAGTTGGCCTCGGACGCGTTTAATGGGGCCTTGGTGTTGCCATTGATTAAGGTAATACGCTGCTCGCGGGCGTACTTCTCGGCTTCATCTTGATCGGTTGGCACCTTATAGTCAAAGGTGTAATTAGCATCAGCAGGCATGTTTGGAATCTCAACCACGATTGGGTTGGCAGCCTGCACTAAGTGCGCACGGTCGCTGTTACCGAAGTTGCCTTCAAAGAGCAGTACGATCTGGTGGCGACCAGCTCCTAACTCGAGGTTACGGCTCATTCTGCTGTAGTTGAAACCCGAATCCTGACCATCAACTAACTCCAGCGAGTAGTTGACTGGTACCTTAAAAGTAGCAGCATTAGCTTGTGCAGTAAGGGCAACAGCAGCACCTAAGGCACTGATTTTGAGAAATGTACCAAGTTTGGACATAATTCGCGTTTCTCTAAAGCAGGAAAAAAGCTGACAGGTAAAGCAGGCCAAAAGGGAGTCTGCTCACACCCTTTCCATGAGCCAATTGCTTGGCTTTAGGCCATATCTTAGCTAATTTAGAAGTTAAATTCAGCACCAAGCACGTACTTGTTTTCACCGAGGTTGAGCTCACGGGCGATCGTCTCACCGTAAAACTCGTCGGCATGGCCGTTAAGATCCCATTGGGCCTCGGCAAAGAGCTTAAAGGCGGCATTCATTTGGTACGAAGCACCGCAGCTGAGCTCAGAGATAACACTCTGGCCATCATAGCCCTTGTAGCCATAGCCTAAGGAGATGCCCATGCCATTGGCAAAGGTGTAGTTAAGCGCGCTGTCTACGGTGTACAGGTGGTGGTTCATGTAGGCATACTTGGTCGCACCCACCACTAAGGCGCCATAGAAGCCTTGACCTAAGACACCATAGGAGAGAGCAGCGCCATACTCAGTCTTATCACCGACGTGCTGACTCTGGGCTTTGGCTAAGGCATCTTGGTAAGTGCGATTGTCCGCTTGCAGCATAGGAGCAAAGAAGTACTCACTGGCGGCACGGTTGTCGTCTGCGTAACGGAAGTCGGTGTAGTCAATACCGTAGGCAAAGGTGATGTTCTCGCCAAACTTGGTCGAGACCGAGGCCCCCATGCCTCTCTTAGCGCGTAAAGGCGTGTCCCCTAAGTCGTTGGTGGCAAACATGTAGGAGAGCTTTAAGTCCCAGCTTAAAGCGCGCAGCGAGTACATGATCTGGCTTGGGCGCTGGTCGCCTAAGATGTAGTAATCGCTGGCGTGGCCATCAATGATGTTAAAGATGTCGGTAGCTCCAGCTACGGTGTAGTAGGCACCATCACCACGGCCAAGGATTAAAGTGCCATATTGGTAGGCATCGATACCAGCAAGCATGTACTCGGTGCGGTCAAGAGGCAGGTCTTCCTCTTCGTTGCTGCTGGAGGTATTCCACTGCGCCATCATGATGGCGTCTAAACCGTTCGTAATCTGGGTGCGACCGGCAAGACCGATGCGAGCACGAGCGTAGATGTTATTGTCACTGTTGTCAGTGGTGTAGGCCATGTCCTGATAGGCATACTCATTGACAAAGGCCGCCTGCACCTGACCAAAGACAGAGAATTGCGAGCCGTTTTGGTCGTAGAGCAGGGCCGCTTGTGCCTCAGGGGTACTTAACAGCGTAGCGCTGCCTGCGCTAAAGATGGCGCAAAGTGCAAGGGCTCCTAAAGAGAAGCGGTTAAGCCATGAGTGGGCACGTGCAGAAGAAGAAGAAGGCTTAGAGGCTGCGGTGGCAGTGGTAAGAGCGTCAATAGAGGAAGCTGGAGTAGAGACGTTTGCTGTGTGGTTGCACATAGAGGACACCGCACCAATGGCTAAGAGGGAGAGAAAGCTAAGAAACACAAGAGGACAAGGCGCTGCAAGAGGAAAAGCAGGCTGCAAACTAAGCAGCGGGCTTTGGCCCAAGGGCGCCATAATGTAACACATTTTGTGTAGCTACAGCTTACAAAAACCTTGAATCTGTCAGTAAAACTGAGGATCAGACAGGTGATCTTGGACTGCTGAGGGCAGGTGCTATAAAGCATGGCTGGAGAGCTGTAATTGAGGGCAGTACTTTAGTGGCCGCACAACTCTCAGCAAGCTGCTGTCTATCTTGGGCTCTAATGAGTCCTTGCGGAGACGCAAGCGCAACCCCTTATAGACTTGCCTTGTTTGCAGAGAAAGCAGTACATGTAAGCTGTATAGCAGTACGCATGATGGTAAAATGTAGACCGACAAAACCACACGGTTTGGCTGGTGCGCGTAGCTTACGTTTGCCGCGATTGTAAGCGCTTCTCTAGCTGCAGCAAGGCCATGGTACTGGCAAGAGCAACGAGGGCATGTCCCAAGGCAGGGCCAAATGAAACCCGAAGAAAAAGCACGGCAACACATTGATCAGAAGCTGAAAGATGCTGGCTGGATTGTGGTTAACCGTGATGAGGTTCTGCCAAGCTATGGCGCAGTTGCCATTCGTGAGGAGCTGATGCAAGGTAATCATGAGGCTGATTACTTGTTGCTGCTCCTTGGTCGAGCCGTGGGTGTCATTGAAGCCAAAAGGGATGACAAGGCTCTGGATAAACCAGAGCATATACAGCAAGCCCTCGGCTATGCGCATTTGCTCAACCCCAAGTACTCCGCATGGCAGTATCCATTGCCGCTGGTCTATTTGGCCAATGGCAAAGACATTTTGCTGCACAAGGAGTTTAAGGCGCCATTAAGTGTGCCCTCAAAGGAGACGTCAGCGGAGACGCCAGCCTCAGAGTCTGGTTTTACTGGAGAACAGCGCTTTCTCTGGCCTTATGAGGTGTATAGGCTTTTAGTCGCTTACGGTATTACGAGCATCTCTGATCGTATGGCGTTTGCGCTGTTACCACCGCTCGATCCTGAGCTCGTTTCGCAGAAGATTCTGCGCGAGTGCCAGTACCAAGCCATTAATGCATTTGAGCAGAGCATCAAAGGCAAAGATGGGCATCGTCGTGCCTTAATCGTGTTGGCCACAGGCGCGGGTAAGACGCGTACTGCCTGTCATCTGGTGTACAGACTGCTGCGCTATACGGGCGTAGTGCGGCGCGTGCTGTTTTGGGTCGACCGCAACAACTTAGGTGAGGCGGCTGTTAGCGCTTTTAGTAACTTTGAGCTTAACGGCGAGCAGCCTTTTGCCCATAACTTTGGCGTGGAGCGCTTAACGTCAGCAGCCACGTTCAATGCCAAAGACAACTCCACGTCCGTGTATGTCAGCACGATTCAGCGCTTGTACTCCATTCTCTCGGGCCAAGAGCTGCCGCCAGAGGCTGATTTCAGCGAGGCTGACTTCAGCGTAGAGGCGACGTCAGTGGATAGCGCGTCTGCACCGATGGCGGTAACGGTATATGCCGACTCTGGCGCCGCTGCTGGTGCCACTAAAGAGCAGGCGGCAGCTCATGCCTTCTTTGATGTCGCTGATGATGAGTACCAGCCTGAGGCACAGGTTGCTTTACCTGAGCACAAGCTGTTGGCAGCCGATTCCTTTGATCTCATCATCATTGATGAGTGCCATCGCTCCATTTACACCAAATGGCGCATGGTGCTGGACTACTTTGCAGGTCACGCGCTGATGTTGGGTCTGACCGCAACTCCGGTGCAGGAGACCTTAGAGTTCTTTGAGGACAATCAGGTAGCTGAGTACACCCTTGAGCAGTCCATTAACGATGACATAAATGTGCAGCCGTTTTTCTACAGCATCAAGACGGAGCTCTCTGCGCATGGCGGTCATATCCAGCATGGAGAGACGGTGCAAGTTACCTCAAACTACACCGGTGTCACCAAGGTGAAGACCGCACAAGAGCCGCAAGCTTTTGCGGCATCAGAGCTCAATCGCAGCATTGAGGCCCCTGAGCAGATCCGCACCATATTGCAGGAGTATAAGGACGTCGTCTTTGCCAAGCTCTATCCTGAGCGTCAGGAAGATTTCGACAGCCTGCCTAAGACCTTGATCTTTGCCCGAAATGAGCGCCATGCCCAGCGCATTGTCGAGATCGCACGTGAGGTCTTTGACCTAGAGTTGTCGGCGCATGCCCCACTCGTAAGAGTGGGGTTAGCCGACATTTAGTATTGGGGCTTTAGCCAAGCACAGCGTACACACATCC
>CASEBB010000196.1 GCA_949286015.1 uncultured Succinivibrionaceae bacterium
ATTAGGCTCGCCTGCAACATTATATCGAGTTAGGTGAGTTTAGCAGCGCGCAATCTTGCAGCCTACTCTTATTTGATCAATTGTTCATTACTGATATGTCTCGGGATGACCTGTTGGTTGGATGGTTGGTTGGTTTGTTGGTTTGTTCGTTGGTCGCTATCCAGTAGTAACGCATCTATATGTGACTATTTTCACCTTTACACCACAGCATCTTTTTGCCCCACTGCATCTACAAAGAGCTGGCCTTTCCCCTGATGGCACTATCTTCACCATTACTCCCCCTCCCCCAGACACCACAATCTCTGCCACCACGCCACCGCCTGTGCGTCGGCTTCCTGCCTCTTGATAGCAGCTAGCCACCAATCCGCTCTGATCCGCCCTGCCATACACGTCATCACTAGTAGAAAATCCTGCTACCATGTAAGATCTAGGTCGGCAGCGCTTTAGCGCCTGCGTATCTGCCTACTTACCATAATTCTTCCCCTTACAGGCATATACCAGAAAGGCCTTACTTATCCATGCCGCGATACATCATATATAATAAGCACACAATTGGGTGCACACTGCGCCATAATATGGCTATAGATCTGTCTCCGTAATGTTCTATCTAGCCATAAAAGATGCAGTATGTATTACTTATTCTGAAACTTTACACAGAATGACTGCGCATGATGCGCCCCCATGTCTCGGCCCTGAGGGCGCAGCAGCTGAACAGACACAGCAGCTACCGCGCCGCACTGCCTGTGTAGCACTGCGTTCCTGCAAACAAGCCTAACTTGCACTCACTTGCCTTGCTTGTTTCAGGGAAACGACAGCTGCGCAAGCGCCTCACGCACAACGCTGACAGCAAAAGCAAAGGACTAACAGACCCATTCCTTTGATGCAGCAACTGTCCCCTGACTATGCGAGCCCACCAATGGATTGCTGCGCGTGGCCTGTAGTTAGTGGCGGTACTGCTACTTTTAGCGACCTTGGGTAGCCCAAGGCGGGAGCAAAAGTGATTCCTACTTTTTCTCTACCCCACGTTCATTACGCGGCTTATGGCCATGAGGCTTTAGGCACCGCCAGCCACGCCCCCGAGCAAAAGCCTGCGCTCAATAAGAGCCAGCTACCGCAAGAGACCAAGTCGCTGCACTCTCCTGAATTAGCTGTGCCTATAGCCGAAAGCGGCACCATTACGCTGCAAGAAGATCACTCTGCCCTCACCGCCTGCGACGTGGCTACCACCGCCATCGCCACCGCCACTGGCAGCAGTACTGCTGACGACATGCTGGCTACCTTAGCGCACAACTCGCTTGCTGCCGCGCCAAAAGCCAAGATCATGCCCGCCACCTGCGACACCTGCTCTCCCCGCGACGCTAACGCCAATGACAGCGGCTCTGTCTCTGCAAGCTCTGCAGACTCTGTAGAAGATGCAGACGTCACCGCTGTGACCATTAGTGAAGAGCATAGCGCTCCGGTCACCTACGCCACGCAAGGCAAAGCGGCCCGCAAGCTTGCGGCCCACAGCATGTCAGCTGCTGGCTCGGGCAATTTCTCCGGACTTTTTGGCCTGAGTGAAGAGTTTCAAATCAAGGCGCAACAGGTCAAAAGCGCCAATGCTACTCTCCCAGGCTTCTTTGCTATCGACGCCTCTTCAGGCCAAATCTACTTCGATGAGCAAGCCGCCTCCATGGTGGGACTTGCTTACAACAATAATGGCCGCGACATCAAAGAGCTGTTACAGCTGATCCGCTGGATCGACGTCGACCTCTTAATGAACTTCTTGCACCACCCAATGGGTCACAATGACGAGATGTACTTTGAGTTACACGTCATCAAGGGCCCACAAAATGGTAATGCCTACTACTTCAACATTGGTGCCTTAGCCCGTCATCCTGATGGTGATCTGATTCTCGCCTCCGGCTTCTTCTCCTATTTATCTACCGATACCTCCCGCACCATTATCCATGAGAGCGGCAAAGACGGCTCATGGGATTGGGACGGCATCACCGGCGCCACCAACTTCTCTGACAGCTACAAGGAAATGCTGGGCTATGCCCCAAACGACCCTGAATTTCCTAAGACCTTTGCCGACTGGGAAGAGGTGCTGGTGCATCCTGACGATCGGCAAAGCACCGCTGACAAGCAGCTGAAGATTCTGCAATCACCACAATATGGTGACAGCTTTGAGTGCTGCATTCGCCTGCGGCACAAGGATGGCCACTACATCTGGACTTTAGGACGCGGCATGGTCTTAGGCCGCAACAAAGAAGGCACAGCCCTGCGTCTTACTGGCACCAACACAGACATCGAGTTTGTGCGCTACCGCAATGACGTCACCATCTCGGCGTCATGGACGGACAATCTCACGGGACTGCAAAACCGCAAGTACTTTGATGCCCACATCGAGAACTACCTGCAAAAGAGCAATGCGCCCCTCTGCTGTCTCTTTGCTGATGTCAGTGGCCTGAAGATGCTCAATGACTGCTTAGGCCATGATGTGGGTGATGAGCTCTTAAAGCGCACGGCCAAAGCCCTGCACAAGGCGCTGAGCATTCCATGTGACATCATTCGCTATGGCGGTGATGAGTTTCTGCTGATGCTGCCACGTTGCACCCATCTGCAACTGGAAATGCTGCAATTTAACCTTAAGCAGGTGTGCGAAGCCTTAAATGACGATCACAGGGCGTTACCGCTGTGCTTAGGCAGCGGCATTGCCACCTTAGACGAGAGCAATGGTGACATCTACGCCATGATTGCTCTTGCTGATACGCGGGCCCAAGATGCCAAACAAGCGCAGCGGACGCATGATTATGAGCGCATTACCGCCTTTATCACCCAGCGCTTAGGGCACGCCGTTACCTACAAGGATGAGCGCACCATTCCAGTTTTGGAAGTGTCCTAAGCTCGCTGGGACACCGCCACACCTTTTACCCTGTTCCCGTGCTGTACGCTGCAGCACCAACCCTACATCAACTCCTAATGATCAAGAGACGGCCGCTGACGCGGCTGACTCTTAAAGTAGCAAGAAGCTGACAGCAAGCGCACTCTCCTTTACTCCCTACTCCCAGCGCATGCACCTTCCCGTGCTGTACGCCCCCAGCGCTTAGCGGCTCAGCTTCCTCTGGCTCTTGTTTGGAGGTCTGGCATGAATCAGATCGGTATTCGTGATTTACATCCATCGCTTCTGCGTAAATCGGAACAAGAGACCATGCTGTTCTGGCTCTACTTTGCGAGCATCAAGGCCTTTATTGTCTCTCCTGAGGTTTTGGCCTATTTTGGTCTTGCGGAGAACAACACGCACATTGTGACGCTGCAGCAGGCGCAAAAGCTGGTACTGCCAAAGCACTTTCGGAGAATCCGCCGTATCTTTACTGGCAAGTTCAATGAGAGCCACATCATTGAGGAGTTTAAGGTCTTAAGCGGCCCGCATAAAGGCGAGGCCATGATCATTACCGCTGGTATCCTCGCCCGCGCCCCAGACAATGCCGCTACCTTAATTTCGGGAGTGATTACCAGTGCTACCACGGGTAATGGACGCTTCTTTACGCACGCCATTAAGTCTGATGGTACGTGGGATTGGGACGGCCGCACTGGTAAGATCGAGTTCTCCAACAGCTACAAGGTCATGATGGGTTACGCCTCTCACGCCGAGGAGTTTCCCCAGTCATTTGCGGAGTGGTGCGACAAGCTGGTGCACCCTGAAGACAGCGCCGAGACTGTGGCGAAGCAAATGGCCATGATCGAAAGCCCTGACAACGGCGACTACTTTGAGAGCTGCGTGCGCTTACGCCATTATGATGGGCACTATATCTGGTCACTGGGACGGGGCATGGTGCTCTCGCGTGATGCCAGTGGTCATGCGACACGTGTGGTGGGCTATAACACCAACATCAACCTCTTAGCACATGTGCTCAATGAGAGCACCTCTGACGCCTACAATGACGCCCTTACCGGTCTCTACAATCGCGAGTACTTGGCCTTACAGACAAAGTACATCGAAAGCCCTGATGCGTCACCACTGGTGGTGTGCTACGTTGACATTACTGGCCTTAAGGCCTGCAATGACTTTTTAGGGCACGACGTGGGCGATGACCTCATTAAGGCCACCGCACGTATCTTAAGAGCAACAGCGGGCGATAGCGGTATTCTGGCGCGTATTGGAGGTGATGAGATGGTTGCCATTATTCCGCATTGCACCCCAGCACGTGCGGAAATGATTGGCGACAACATCAAGACCATGAGTGCGACGCTCAATGAGGATCCGTCCAATGTGCCGGTGATTCCGAGCTTTGGCATGGCGACCTTAGGTGAGGAAGGCACCACGACTTTTGCGGGGGTCTTAGCGTTAGCGGACGCGCGCTGCCAAGAGACGAAGCGTAAGCACAAAGAGGAGAACATGCGCTTGATCCGCGACTATATCTTTAGGCGGATTAACGTGATGCCGGATCTGACAGACGAGCGCATTGCGCCGCCACAGGAAACTATGAGCGCAGGTAACGGGGCAGGTGCAAAAGTAACAGAAGGGAACGACTGACTTAATGGCTGAGGGACTTTAGGGTAATCATGGTGTACCGTCCTCAGGGAGGTTTAGACACACCTGCACCATTCATCTCGAGGTGACGTGAGGTATTGGAGGTTACCAGCACTAAACCTTGAAGCCGCCACTTAAGAGAGCACTTGTTCCTTATTCCTCGCTTCCAGCCGTAGGAGCCATCATCTGTGCTGGCGGGTGTGAGTGGCGTAATCTTGGGCTCTACTCAAAGTTTGGTGAATACCACAACTTAGCCTCACTCCTTGAGGCCAGCACATGAGCCGTGGTTATGGCGTTTCATGTTAGCCACCTAAAAGTAGTGTGGGGCTCTATCCACCAACCTTTTAGGAGAGCCTCATAATGAGAGTCTGGGCGCCGCCCAGAAAGGGCAAAGGAAAAGGGACAGCACCGCGCAGGGGCCGTCCCTTTTTCCTTTCCAGTGAAAGTCAGCGCACAAGCGCCCCAAGGTGCCCTGAGAGCAAGAACCAAGAGCAACACCACAACCTCATAGCAGCGCAACCGCTGGGAGCGCAGGCGCGCGCTCTTTACAGCCACGAACTTACGTGGCGCTTATCTCCACAGAGGGCTCTGTAGTTGCGGCCCATCCTGATGGGGAATACCGTATACCAGCGAACCTAAGAGCTGACAGCGCAAACCAGAGCGGCAGCAACTCATCTCTCAGGGTGATTAACCTGTGCCAACCCAGCTTGTAAGCGCTATAACTGCCACTTACAGCACTAATCCCCAAAAGGACAGAACGCACACCACGAGCAACAGAAAGCCATGGTGGTGTTAAGTTCGTGAGAGTGGGACTATTGTGGAGTGGTGCCCCTGCTTTGCCCTGCCCCGCTCCACTGGGGACAAACTACTGATGCGGAGAAAGACCAAGGGAGTATCAGCACAAGAGAGTATAGGAACAAAGGGGTGCGGAGCAAGAGACACCGCTTTAACCTTTGAGCGCTGGCTGTGCGCGGCGAACTGTAGAGCGAGCACCACCTTAAAGACCTTTAAGAAGGGGCTGCACGTTGCGTGAAGTCTCCATGTGCTTACGCACATGGCTTCCTCCCGTTTTAATAGGGAGGGTCCTGAACAAGAATACAATCCTACCTCAGCACCGTTCCAAAC
>CASEBB010000197.1 GCA_949286015.1 uncultured Succinivibrionaceae bacterium
AAGCATCCTCGTAAGGTCCAACACAAGCCGACATACGTGGCAGATCGTGTTGCTGCTTAGTCGAGCTGTGTGTACAGCAGCACGGTGTCTTAGAAGCTGTGCGCTACTGGGCAGCTCCTTAGCGTTCGAGGTGCGCGCCGTCAGCACCAAAAAATCGCAAGGACCATGTTTTTTTCTTAGCAACCATGCGCAGGAAGATGCTAAGATACTATTTGGGGACAAGCGCATTTAATCATTTGCGGCAGCGCCTGTGAGGCGTAGTGCCCAAGAGCGGGCACCGTCTGCCACAATGCTCTAAGGTACAGGAGCATGGCTGTAGTCCTTGTTGAGAGGGCTGCGCCACAGTATGAAGATGCGTTGTCAACCAGCACTTTCGCCACTCTCCTCACTTGCTGATGTGCATAATCGGTAGTTTCAGCAATACTACTCCCCTAAACTCCCGCCAACAGATTTCCTCTCTGCTCTCTTGCTTAGGGCCTCTCCTGCGACAGGTTTGAGGTCTCATCCACACTATCCACGGAGGGCATTATGGCCATCCAAGTCAACACTAATGTGAGCTCGCTGATGACTCAGCGGGTAGCTGTCAATCAGACTAATCAGCTCACTAACATCTACAATCGCTTAGCCTCCGGCAATCGCATCAACTCCGCAAAGGACGATGCTGCGGGCTTACAAATCTCTGACCGCTTGCTGTCGCAAATTGCGGGTTTATTCCAAGGCAATCGTGGCTCCAACGATGGTTTGGCCTTTGCCCAAACGGCAGAAGGCGCCATGGATGAGATGAGCGGCATGCTGCAACAGGCTCGCTCTCTGGCTGTGCAAGCTGCTAATGGCACCAACACCGCTCAAGATCGCCAAGCTTTGCAGACTCAAGCCAATCAGCTCTTTTCTGAGATTGACCGCATCGCTCAGGACACCACCTATGGTGGCAAGCAGCTGTTAGCTGGTGCCACTGCCGATAGCATTTATGGAAATGCTGGTGCGCCACAAAATCCTGATGGTACGACTCCAGCTGGTGACATGACCTTGCAAGTGGGCGCCAATGCAGGCGATACCATTGATTTCTCGGTCGATAGCTTCCAGATTGCCGATCTGGTGCAAAACGCTGATGCTGAGTCCGCAGGTGTGGTTCTTGACCAAGCCACTAATACAGTGAGCGTCGATTTCTCTTCCTCTGGCAATGCGCAAGAGGCCATTGGCTCGATTGACGCCATGATTGCGCAAGTGGACTCGCAGCGCTCGGAGCTAGGTGCGATTCAAAACCGCTTAGACTCCACTATTAACAACCAGAGCAACGTAGCCATTAACGAGGCTGATGCACGCTCGCGTATTTACGACACAGACTATGCATCTGAGACCTCGAATATGGCGCAGCGTAATATTCTGGAGCAAGCTGCAATTGCCATGATGATTCATGCGCGCAACCGTCCACAGTCGACCTTACAGCTGTTAGGTACGATGTAGCAGCGCATCAGCGTGCTCTATACGGGCTAAAGCGCTGTGATACTGGCACGGCGTGGTAGACGAATTTGAGACCTGCCACTTTGCGTGGCTGTATGACAAAAAGGGCACTATCCTTTAGGGGGTAGTGCTCTTTTTCTTTAGGAGCGGTACTGAGGTTTGCTCCGGCCTTGAGGAGGGCTTTGGCGTTTAAGCGGTGACGGCTGTGGTGGTGCAATAGAGGGATAGGGCGATAGGGGAGCCTTTAAGCTGAGCGCGGTGCGGTTAAAGGAGGGGCACAGCGGACGGGCAGGGAAAGCGCTTAGGGAGATAGGGTGGCTGGGGTTGCAGGTACAGCACGTGAGCCGCGTGAGCAGAGCGCAAAAGGCAGGTGAAAAAATCGACCTGTGCGGTCGCGTGCCTCCTGAAGTAAATAACTACCCGCAGCAGCCTATGGATGTGGTCACTGCCATTACGCGCAAGCCCTCTGTGGTAATTTCGCCTTGCCAGTGGTGGTGATTAGCAACCAACTATCTCTAAGGAACGACTGGCTTAATAGCTGACGGACTTTAGGGTAATCATGCGTGCCTCCAGCTAAAGGTAGGCTCAGGCTAACTTGCACCATTTATCTCGAAGTGTAGGAAGTTGCCAGCACTCCACTCCACTCCACTCTGCATCCGTCACTTATTAGATCACTCATGCCTAAGAGGTAGTCGATCTCACCGGTCGCACAAGTAACAGCTTGCAGCTTGCTCACTGCTTTGCGGGGCGCTGCTGGCTCTTAAGTCTTAAGAGTGCACTGCTATTTGGTTCTACGTAGCGGCGTGCCCAGCGCTGCCGCGTGTCTATTACCTTTTGCTTTTACCGATGTTCCAGTCAGCCCCTGATTTCATTGATCCGCAAGCCTTGCTCGACGAGCTCTTTCCTCTATGCCGCTCCTTAAGTGGCTATGGCTACGATCAGTCGCTGGACATCTTAAAGCGTTACATCCCTTTTCATGTCGAGGAGTACGCCAGCGGTAGCAAGGTGTTTGACTGGACAGTGCCACCACGCTGGGAGTTAGACCACGCCGTCTTAAAAGACAGCCATGGCCGTGTCATCCTTGATGCAGCCCAGAACTCCTTACACGTGCTCAACTACTCGCAGAGCTTTAAGGGCAGAGTATCGCGTGCAGAGCTTGAGAGCCACCTCTACTCGGATCCAACACGTCCACAGCTCATCCCTTATGTCATAAGCTACTACAACGATCGCTGGGGCTTCTGCTTAAGCCATGAGCAGCGCCCGAGCCTTAACGATGACTGCTACGAGGTCGACATCGCCGCGCGCAAAGTAACAGGCACGCTTAAGGTCGGTGTGTGCGAGCTCGCGGGACAAAGCGAGCGCATTGTCCAGCTGTCGAGCTATCTGTGCCATCCGAGCATGCTCAACAACGAGCTCTCGGGGCCGCTTGCTCTTGTCTACCTCTATCACCTCTTACGGGCGCAGCCGGAGCGCTACTACACCTACCGCTTTGTCATTAATCCAGAGACCATTGGCGCCTTGTGCTATATCGCCGCTCATTATGAAAAGCTGACAGCACGGCTTGAGTATGGGGTGGTGCTTACTTGTCTGGGCAGCTTCTACAAGAATGGTCACGGCAAAGACTCAATTTCGCCTCTGGATTTACGAGACCTCAATAGCTTAGAAGCGCACCTGCGCCTTTATCGGCCACAAGATCCGCAAGGTTGGCCGCAAAGAGCGCAGGCGCAAAAGGAGCAAGCTGCTGCGGATGCGACCAATGGAGCACCGCAGCCGGATGCCTTACAGCAGCAGTTCTTTAAGATGCAGCAACAGCTGCTACAGCAACTGCAAGATAGCATCAATCCTAACTTTTTGCCGGTGCCTTTGAGCTTTCAGCGCACACGGCAGAGCGTTGTGGACGAGTTGCACTTTGTCTTTGCGCAGCAACAGCAGCAGAAACAGCAGCATCAACAGCTGCAGATGCAGCTGCAAACGCAAGCTGCTCCTGCTTTCGCTATCGGCTCTATAGGCGCGGGCAAAGCCAGCAGTCCCGATGTGCTGCTGGCGCAAAATCTTACCCAGCAGAACGAGCCAGCCCTGCTTGAGAAGTGGCAGCAAGATCTCAAAGGCGGCGATGAGCTCAGTTACCACCACGGTATCTACAGTAAAAAGCGCCTCTTAAGCGATGAGGAGCGCATGGCGCTCTACCTCTTAAAGCGCCATGATTACGGCACGCAGCATGGCATCTCCAGTGCCATGCTCGATAAGGTGT
This sequence comes from uncultured Succinivibrionaceae bacterium, assembly GCA_949286015.1. Taxonomy (GTDB): domain Bacteria; phylum Pseudomonadota; class Gammaproteobacteria; order Enterobacterales; family Succinivibrionaceae; genus Anaerobiospirillum. Next base: position 3,713 of record CASEBB010000197.1, read on the forward strand.
TGCCTTTAAGTCAGGCCTATACCTTTGCCTACAGCTGTCCGATTGACCAGTTTTTGAGCCAAATGGCGCAGAGCCAGAGTGACAGCGTCAGCTTGCACCGCTTTGCGCTCATGGGCTCAGATGAGCGCCAATACAACTCCCCACGCGTCAACCTGCCGGTAGTACAGGTCACCCGAGTGCAGTTTGATACTTACCCTGAGTATCACTCCTCGGGAGATAACCAAGAGCTCTTTGCGCTTGACAGCGTCCTTGACGCTGCGCTGAAGATCTGGCGCTTGCTGCAACTTTACTAGTGGGAGATTCGAGCCGCAATTTTAGCTAAAAGGCCACTCTCACTTGTGGTAAAAGGGCTTGTGTCTGGGGTTCTACTGACCCCAGTAAACTAGCACAAGTTTATCTGTCAGGTTAAGGGGGAGCCGCAATTGGGTAAACGCGGCTTATACCCTGACTTACACTGTGACGTTGGCAACAAAGAGCAGTACGCGCGCAATGTCCGCGCTTTACAGCAAGTGCTGACGGTACTGAGTTTAAGTGACGGCTCGTTTACTTTTGACGAGCTGCAGCAGAGTGCAGGCTGCACTCCATTTGAGCTGTCGTGCTTACTGGAAAAGCTCCAGTATCACGGTCTCATCAAATAGGGGACAGAGTAGCGCGTATTACCCAAAAGGCTCTACCTGTAGAACTACACCCCATCAAAGTCGGAACTGCCATGTTTATCGAAGTTATGCACGGCAAAATTCACCGTGCCCATGTGACCGCCGCCAACCTCAACTACGTTGGATCCATCACCATTGACGCCGAGCTCTTAGAACAGTCCGGTATTGCCAGTGGTGAAAAGGTGCAGGTGGTAAACATTAACACCGGAGCACGCCTTGAGACTTACACCATTAAAGGTGAGCGTCATAGCGGTGAGATCTGCCTAAACGGTGCTGCCGCCCGTCACTTCCAATTGGGCGACTTAGTCATCATTATGGCTTATGGCTTGTGTACCTTAGATGAGGCTAACAGCATTGAGCCTAAGGTCGTAGTGGTAGACGAGCACAATCGGCCAGTGCGTTTGGAGGGGGAGCAGGCAAACTGCCTCTTTCAAGCCCAATAACCTCAAAGATGTAGTCCTCACCGCTGTTGCGGCTGCCTTTGCCTCATAAATACCGGCGTTACCGCGTATTCATACAGTAGAAGAGAGGCGCTTACCAGACGGTGGGCGACTCTCTTTTTGTTTTGTGGGATGCTGTTGCGAGCTTGCGTGCACCAGTCAGCACGCACAGCAAAAAGGTAAGTCCTAGGGGCTTCCCTTTTGTTTTACCGCACGTCCAGTGGTGCAGGAGACTGCTCCGGCCTTGAGGTTTGGCTAAATCAGCGCCTCGCCCCAGTCTGCATGATCAGACATCTGCGCCCGCATCTTCTCCACTTGCTCACGCGTTGCTATGCCCTCACTGGTAGCCGTAGCCGAGCCTGTCGCTACCGCCATATACACCGCACTTTCAAGGGACTTGTTCTTGTGGTAGTCCGCTAAGAACCCCGCAATCATCGAGTCGCCAGCACCAGTCTTATCGACCAGAGGGCCGCCTGGAGCAGACACACGCAACGAGGTGCAGCGCTCGTCCACAAAGATAGCGCCATGCGCTCCTAAGGACACTAAGATGTTGCGCGCCCCCTCGCACTGCAAGCGGTGGCAGGCCTCTAAAACCGACGGTGCATCCTTGAGCTCTAACTTGAGGTAGTCACTCAGCTCGCGCAAATTAGGCTTAATGAGGAAAGGGTGGTACTTGAGGATGTACTTAAACTGATCGGCAGGGGCGTCCACGATGACCTTAGGTGCTGCGCTCGGCTTAAAGCAGGCAAAGACCTTGGAGTAGATGTCCTGTGGCAGTGATGGTGGCACCATGCCCGCTAGCACCAAATAGTCCTCTGTCGTCAGCGCCGCGAGCTTGCGCATCAGGTATTGGATATCGTCTGGCGCGACCTCAGGGCCTAAGCCATTAATGCTGGTCTGGACGCCATGAGCCCACTTTTCGGTGCCATCTTGCATGGCACTTTGCTCCGCAGGGGTACCGTCTTTAATGCGGATATTGATACGGGTACGACCACGACGCACCCGCAAAAAGCCCGTCTTTACTCCGGTAGCGGCGGTCATTCGCATGAGCTCATCGCCAGAGAAGCCAGCCACAAAGCCAAAGGCGGTAGACATGACGCCTAAGTTGTGGAGCATGATCGAGATGTTTATACCTTTACCGCCTGGTCGCAGCTCTTCTTTAATGGCACGTTGGGTTTGTCCCACTTGCAGAGGGGAGGCCAGTTGCATCACCAAATCCAAAGATGGCGACATGGTCACGGTATAAATCATCCAGAACTCCTGTTGTCTGGGGGAGAAAAAGCTCTTGCTCACTGTAAGGCGGGAAGAAGCAAAGGACAGTGAAGACAAGATGCGCAAGGTAGCTTATCTGGCCACAGCAGGCACAGCTGACAGTAGGGAGGGGAGGGCGTGAACTAATAAGTGACGGCTGCAAGGTTGAGTGCGGGTAATGACCTCATCTCGAGACGGTGGGACAGGTGAGGTTGAGCCTCTCTTAAGTGTTTAAGTAGGGGCACGCATAATGGCCTTACATGCAGTCATCTCTTAAGTCAGTTACGCCTAAGATACCCCTACAGAGGCTAGAAGGCGCTCAGGGCTAAGGGCTATGGCTAGAGAACACTACGCAAGCAGTGTAGCAGAAAGAGGCTCCCCCACCGCAAAAAGAAAAGAGAAAGGAGCAAGCGTGGGCTTGCCTATGCGGCCCAAGGAATGAATGATCAATAAGTGACGAAAGCAAGGTTAAGTGGTGGTGGTGGTGGTGGTGGTAACGTCCTTACCTGAGATGAAAGGTGCAGGCAAATCTTAGCCAATCTTAAGATTGGGCACGCCTGCTTACCTTAAATGCCGTCATCTCTTAAGTCAGTCGTTCCCAAACACGCCCCCCTTTCTCGCACGCCCCTTTCTCTGGTCTCTGCTACTGTCTATTGGGCGCTTGCCGAGATCACGTTATTCCATGTGCGCGTCATGATGCGCTCCACCTCAGTAGGTGGCACCACAATGTGCATGCGCTGTAAGGTCTGCTCATCGTAGTAGATACCCTTATTGCTGGTGATCTCGGGATCCATCAGCGCCGTCGCGTCTTTGTTGGCATTAGCGTAGCGGATGTAATCAGAGATCTTGGCAATCACCTCAGGGCGCATGATGTAGTTGAGGAAGATGTGCGCATTGTTAGGGTGCTTGCTGGTCTTGGTAATGGCCAGCATGTCATAGCCCATCAGGGCGCCTTCTTTGGGAATGACATAGGCAATAGGGTCTAAGCCCGCTTCCAGCGAGCGCTGATTAGCAAGCTGCGCATCACCGGCCCACGCTACGCCGATGCACACATCACCGCTGGCTAAATCATTGGCGTATTGCGAGCTGTGGAAGTAGCGGACATAGCGACCTAAGATCTTCAGCATCTCACCGGCGTCTTCGTAGTCCTGTGCCTTGGTGCTCTCCGGATCACGCCCCATGTAAATCAGCGTTGAGCACAGCATGTCCGAGGGACTATCGAGAGCAGTAATGCCGCATTGACTGAGTTTCTTGAGCACATTCTCGTCAAAGAGGATGCTCCAAGAGTCCACCTTAAAGTCAGAGCCCATGATCTCTGCTACTTTGCGGGTGTTGTAGGCAATGCCCGTCGACAGCTCCATGTACGGGATGCCGTAGCGATTGTCCTTATCGATCAGGGCAATCTTAGCCATCTTCTGTGGGTCTAAGTGCTTTAAGTTTGGCAGCTTGCTCTTATCAAGAGGCAGGAGTAAGCCTGCGTCTCCTAAGCGCTTGAGCACATGAATAGACGGCGCAATGATGTCGTAGCCACTGCTGCCGACCATGAGCTTGGCCTCTAACACCTCATTAGAGTCCATGATGTCGTAGTGCACCGTAATGCCGGTTTCCTGCTCAAAGTCCTTAAGCACCTGTGGGTCGATGTAGTCAGACCAGTTGTAGACAAAGAGATTCTTGTCAGCATCTGGCGTGATCACTTGATCCTCAGCAGGTGCTGCCATCGCTGTGGTGCTCACAAGTAAGCCGCAGAGGGCGCCTCCGACTAAGCTGAGGGTGCGAGCAAAGCGCTGGGTACGGCTACTGCCGGTTGGCGCGGTTGCGATAGCGGCATCGGCAGTGGTCGCGTCGCGCGCTGTGTGTGGTTTACGTGGAGATGATAGGAACGACAGTACAGAGGCAAGAATGGTCATAGGCAAAGCAGCAATAGGATAGACACAAGGCGGCAAAAGGAGCAAGGTCGCAGCGGTGCTAAGTAGTAGCGACCAGCGCTTGATGCTCAGTCTACAAAAAAAGCTGCCAACCTGCATTAGCTACACGCAGCCACAGTGATGCAGCGCAAAAAGCTGCTACAAGATGAGGCAGCTTTGCTCGCAGTGGGCTGCTGTGGCAGGGGCGGGCGCTGTTATTGCGGCGTTATAGCCGCGCCACCATCGACACCACCTCTATTACCAGCAATAGAGCCATCTCATCGGAGTAACGCCAGTGGTGTGAGATTCTCATTAGAGGCGTCTGTGGTAGCGTTAGGGAACGCTGGGCGCTCTGGTCTCTGCTGTCTTTGCTCCACCATGCACTGCTAAGAAGCATCTAAGAGAAATTAGCTATAATGACCCCTATGGGGTAGGGACGCCATGCGTGAGCCCTGTCCTGTGGCGCTACGACGTGCTGCACCGCACCGTGGACTGTCAGGTCAAGCTTTGTAGAACATTTGGGGGTATTCATGCAACAACTTCAAGGAACCACCGGCAAAAAGGTGGGTATGGGCATCCTCGGCCTCGTTGCCCTCGTGGTGCTTTATCTCTTAGCCGTCGGCTTGATTTCCTCGCCCAGCACCGCTCCTTACAAGCCAGAGCCATTAGCTGCTACTGCTACCGATCAAGAGCGTGCTACCGTCATCGCTCGTGGTTTAACCACCGCCTTAGATCAGTCCTTATCTTCGGGCTTTGGCTGGCTGCCAAACGATCTGATCGCTCCATGGGTGATCGACAATACCACCAACTATCAGCGCGGTGTCATTTACGCCACCCGTCCGGCCTCTGAGGTGATTTCCCAGAATGTGGGCCGCTATGGTAATCGCGATACTATGGATCCACGCCTTGCTAACGCCACCTCGCGTTTCTTCTCTTACTCCGAGAATGTGTGGGGCTTCCTCTTTGTGTACGATGCTGAGGGTAAGTACAAGAGCGGTATCAAAAACTGGGCAGATTGGGCCTCTTCTGTAGGCACCAACGATAAGAACGCCGGTGTTTACAACTTACGCTCCGATGACGTGTACAACATCATTAAGTACTGCGTCACCATGACGGAGTTTGCTTTAGGCGTGCTCAATGAGAGCAACGTCGGCCACTTCAAGACTGATAACAACCTCTACTACGCTAAGGGCGTGTGCGCCGTAACCGCTAATGTGTTCCGTGCCTTACTTGCTATCGACAGCTCGATTTACGAGCGTGGTGGTGCCGAGAATGTGGACGAGGCCTTACAGCGCTTTGAGTACATTGACGAGTTCAATCCACTGTACGTAATGGCCGGTGGCAATGAGATTGGCGATGCCATGATGCCAAACCATATCGCGGCTTTAGCCCGTCACATCGACATCGCTAACAATCGCTTAACTGACATCTTAGCGACCATGGCTCGTTAGGCGTAGCTTAAGGCGTAAGGCAGAATTGACCTAGAGTTGTCGGCGCATGCCCCATTCGTAAGAGTGGGGTTAGCCGACAGTTAGTTTTGGGGCTTTAGCCAAGCACAGCGTACACACGTCCTC
>CASEBB010000198.1 GCA_949286015.1 uncultured Succinivibrionaceae bacterium
TGCGTTGCTATGTTGGCTAATCTCAAAGTTCTTTCTCAAGAACCCACACAGATTGTTCGTATCTAAATTTTTAAAGAACTACAAAGCGCTGTGGCTTTGTTTTGCTGTGTCGCTCAGTGCGTCGCAGCGGGAACGTATTTTAAGGATTTCCCACCCCGTGTCAACAACTTTTTTAAAAATTTTTGAAAAAAGTTTCAGCGCCTAGGGGCAACCTTGCCTATAAACGGCGTATTTATGAGGTTTATGGCGCAAAATTTTTTTAAGACGGTGGCAGCAGTGACCTGCGATTGATAAGAACTGCTTATAAGTATTAGTTCTTATGGCCCTTATGGGGGGCTGCGGGGCTGTGATGCGGGATGAGTGAGATGTGGTGAGCGGAGGCGCTGGCTTTGAAGTAGCGACCTCTTAAGGTGGATGGGGTTAGCAGTTGACGCCCTTGATTGTGGTTAGGTGTGGAAGTGATGCTCCTGCCTATTCCTCTGCATCTGCCACCACCACTACGTGATACTAAGGCCATCGCTTGCAAGCGATGGCTCTTATGGAGGGGCAGAGGGAACTGAGGCTCAAGGTACAGTCACACGACAGGTGCACGTTAGCAGCATGAAGAGCCCTTGCGCACCATCGGCTGCACCCGATCAAAACCAAAGTGAGCAAAAGTGCTACTAAAGCGCTCTTGATCCTCTGGGGTAACCTTACCAGTGTAAAAGGCGATCTGTGCACCTGTAGGCTCAGACTGAGCTGGCTGCACTGACGATAGAGCTCTCTGGGGCTCATGCTCATCATGCTCTTCCCGCTCATCCTTATGAGCCACATCAGCAGCTAAACGCTGCAAGATCGTCTGGACACGTCTGCCAATGGCCTCGCCAGAATCCACCAAAGTGACCTCTGGGCCTAAGATGGCACATATCTGCTCCCGCAGTAGAGGGAAATGGGTGCACCCGAGCACCACAGTGTCCGGCTTTTTTTCGACTCTTAAGCTCGTAATCGGCTCTAAGACCCGCTCTAACGCCTCGCGAGAGCAGTACTTAAAGCCACTACCAATTAAGGTGTCATGAGCCTTACAGGCATTAAGCAGAGCGCTCTCGGCAAGGCGCACTAAATCCTCGGTGCCCACTCGCTGCACTTTGCAGTCGTAAGCAAACTCGTTAATGAGAAAATCGATGTAAGCGCGCTTTACCGTGCCTGGGGTAGCCAGCAAGGCAATGCGCTTATTACGCGAGACTGCGGCGGCTGGCTTTATCGCTGGAACCACACCCACAATCGGCAGCGTAAACACCTCACGCTCATGTACTAACACCGTAGTACTGGCGGTGTTGCAGGCAATGACAATGATGTCAGGATGGACAACCTCACTTAGCTCCTGCAACAAGGCAGTGACGCGCTGGCGTAAGAAGACCTCGCTCTTATTGCCATAAGGGAAGCACTCATGGTCAAAGAGGTAGAAGTAGGCTGCTTGCGGATTAAGCCTGTGTGTTTTCCTAAACACTGACAGCCCGCCCATACCAGAGTCAAAAAACAAAATCTTTGGTACAGTCATCGCCGTTACTGCTCCTTATCTGCATCTGACCTCATAGTATCCTTGTGCGGGCAGCAATACCAGCACCTATATGGGGGCTACCACGCTTCTTGAGAAAACTAAGCGCTAACAGTGCCAGCACGCTGCTACCTCAATACCACGTGGTGTGAGCGCAGTAGCAAAGCTTCGGGGCAGCGTGGCTTCGCCGCCACGTGGCTCTGCTGCCGCAAGTCTCAGCTGCAGCAAGGATACCGCTCATGGCTACGCTTAGGGTTACGCTGTTGTTGTCTCTGGTATGGGCGCCTCTGCTATATTGCTCTTGCAGCGATGCAGCGCATCTCGTAGAGTGCATAAGCTTCACACGGCCCTTAAACGCTTATTAGCGCAGGCACCTCCATATCAACATGTGCACGGAGAACTCATGTTACCGCCTCTTTTGACTACGACCGATCCTGAGCACTATCAGCAATATCTCGATGAAAAGATCGCTACGGTACAAGCGCTGCTGCGCTCTGAGCTCAACACACCACAGAGTGCTTTAGGCTATGCCGACCAGCTCAAGCTTACCCCAGAGATTGCCCCATCCCTGCCTCAGGGTTATCGCATGCGTGCTGAGTTTGCCATTCAGCATCATGATGATACGCACTTCTCCTACGCTATGTTTGCGCCAAACAGCAAGCCTCGGCAGATGATCCTTATTGAGCAGTTCTCCGGCTGTCCCCAAGCCATCAATAACGCCATGGCCTTAGTCCGTGAGCACCTACCTGCCTCCCAAATTCTCAAGCGCAAGCTCTTTGAGGTCGACTTCCTCTGTGGTGATAACGATGCGGTGGTGATCACTCTGCACTACCACAAGAAGTTAGACGAGGGGTGGCAAGAGGCCTTAGCACAACTTAGGCAGCAACTACAGTCCTTAGGTCTCAATTGCTCCTTCATCGGCCGCGCACGCAAGCAAAAGCTGGTCTTAGGTGATGACTTTGTGGTTGACACCTACAAAACCATCCGTGGCGACGTCAGCATTAAGCACTACGAAGCCACCTTCTCACAGCCAAACTCCTACGTCTGCCAATCCATGCTGAACTTTGCGATTAGTTGTGCCCAGCAAGTAAAAGAGCATGTGACTGAGGCAGAAAACGACTTGCTTGAGCTCTACTGCGGCTCAGGCACTTTCACCATGGCCGTAGCTCCACTCTTTAGACAAGTGCTGGCAACGGAGTTAGATCGCGTGCCAATGGCAGCAGGTCGCGACAACATGGTGGCCAATAACATCACCAACACCAAGCTGATCCGCTTAAGCGCCCAAGAGGTCAGTGAAGCCTTAACCGGTGTGCGTGAGTTTAACCGCTTAAAGCTGCAGCAGATCGACCTTAAGGACTACCACTTCCACACCCTGCTCATTGATCCGCCACGTGCAGGCTTACATGATGAGACTGCGCTGCGCTTTACCGCCGACTATGACCACGTTATCTACATCTCCTGTAGCCCAGAGTCGCTGGCGTATGATCTGCGCTACTTAACGCAGACGCACGCCATTATGCGCCTTGCATTCTTTGACCAGTTCCCTTACACCCACCATCTTGAAAGCGGCGTCTTCCTCGTCAAGCGCTCGCTACTTAACGCCGCAAAGTAAGGACACGGCCGCATATCCCATCGCTAGTCAAGTCACGTCCCGCGCCCGCCCTACTCAGCATCTGCGTAGCATCACTCCCAGAGCCAACACCGAGCAGTCAGGTGCACCTTGCAGCGCTGTGTCTACTCCCAGCCTCTAACGCCGAACTCTTCTCTAATCCGTCGGCTGCGGTAAATAAAAAAGGCCAAGACCTTGCGATCCTGACCTTTTTCGTATTTTTAGTGGAAATCTAAGACGTCTGCCGACACAGGCTGACGCTGCATGCCACTTTCACTACGGAGCTAAGCCTACGCTTAGTCCTCCATGTAGTGCTCTGGCATTGGGATCTGGGCTACACCAGAATCAACAGCAGCCTGAGCCACGGCACGCGACACCTTCTTTAAGAGGCGTGGATCCATTGGCTTTGGCAGCACGTAATCTGGGCCAAACTCTAAGTGGTCAACCATTGCAGCCTTCACCACTTCATCTGGCACTGGCTCTTGGGCTAACTCACGTAAAGCGTGCATTGCAGCTAACTTCATCTTGGTGTTGATGGCAGTTGCACGCACGTCTAAGGTGCCACGGAATAAGAATGGGAAGCACAGCACGTTGTTGATCTGATTTGGGTAATCAGAACGGCCAGTACCAATGATGATATCTGGACGTAACTTGTGCACAGTGGCTGGATCGACCTCTGGGTCTGGGTTCGAGCAAGCAAACACCACCGCCTTTGGCGCTAAGTGCATCAGCTCGTCATCGGTGATTAAGCCAGGGCCGGACACACCTAAGAGGATGTCAGCACCGTCACAAGCCTCAGCTAAATCCTTAGGGCCCGCATCATTGATGTAACGTGGCTTCTCACCGTTGTTGTACTGTGGACGATCAGAACGAATCACACCATGGCGGTCAACCATGAAGAAGTTCTTCTTGTTCGCACCAGCAGCAATTAACAGATCGGAGCAGGCGATACCAGCAGCACCGGCGCCCACGCAAACCACCTTGCAGTCCTCAATCTTCTTGCCTTGTAACTGTAAGGCGTTAAGGATACCGGCGCAGGTCACGATAGCAGTACCGTGCTGATCGTCGTGAAAGACTGGCACGTTGCAGCGCTTGATCAGCTCACGCTCGATCTCAAAGCACTCTGGAGCCTTAATGTCCTCGAGGTTGATACCACCGAAGGTATCAGCGATAGCCTCAACCGTGGTGATGAAGTCTTGAACGGACTTGTTCTTAACCTCGATGTCGATGGCGTTAATACCAGCAAAGCGGTTGAAGAGCAGAGCCTTGCCTTCCATCACTGGCTTAGAAGCCAATGGGCCTAAGTTGCCTAAGCCTAAGATGGCGGTACCATTGGAGATAATCGCCACCATGTTGCCCTTGCCCGTGTACTTGTAGGCATTGTCAGGGTCTTTGTAGATTTCGCGCACTGGCTCAGCGACACCTGGGCTATAGGCTAAGGTTAAGTCCAAAGCCGTCTCAGCTGGCTTGGTAATGACAACCTTAATCTTACCTGGAACTGGCTCCTCATGATACTTCAGAGCGGCATCGTGTAGGGCTTGATGATCCAAGGCTTCCCCCTTATATCTCAACAACAAGCAGCAGCGCAGCCATGGGCGCTTATCCATTCACTCGATTCTGAGCTGACACTCAGATTCTGAGATTTTTCTTTGCCGAGGTCGTCAGCAGTAACGTCCCGCAGCAAAGCCTCCAACTGCTAAGTTTAGCAGTATTACCAAGAAAGCGAGGCATCTAAAATTGCGGCACAGCTCTTACTTTTAGTAAGTCGTACTCAAAGTGCTGTCTGGCTCTTGCAGACTGACCCCTGACTGCACCAACAAGGCGCAGCCAAGTAAGCACAAAGTACAGCGTGCACCGTTTTGCACAAACGTTTACGTTTTTAGCAAGGATGCTCTGTCATCATGCCCCAAAGCCTACCCCATAGCAAGGGTAAGCCCTGCTATTGATAACAATACTTAGCAGCTTTGTAGCCTTCCTCACACTTTGGCCGGTTGCACTGAGCTCGTGCACAAAAAGCACATGTGGTAGCACCAGCTGGGGGTAAAAGCGTATATTTAGCGCAATACAAACGTTAACGCTAAGCTTATGTGAGGATGCTGAAGGCGGTGTGAGAACAAGGACTGTTACAGAGGGTGGCGGTGGTAAGGAGAGACAAGAGGGTATAGGGATAAGGCGTGGAAAGACTTAAGAGCAGAGCAGAGTGGAGCTCTGGGTGGAAGGCAAACCCTTAGGATGCTGCCTACTTTTCTACAATTGCGGCATGCAGGCAGAGCTTGGCTCTTGGCTCTTGGCTCAGGGCTCTTGACCTAGAGTTGTCGGCGCATGCCCCACTCGTAAGAGTGGGGTTAGCCGACATTTAGTATTGGGGCTTTAGCCAAGCACAGCGTACACACATC
>CASEBB010000199.1 GCA_949286015.1 uncultured Succinivibrionaceae bacterium
CTATCAAGGGCACGCAAGTGTCACGCCTACTTTTGCCGAAAAGGCTTCTTCTGGTCCAGGAGAATCCCCAGTCGTAAGACTGGGGAGGCTTCAAGCTAAGCTCCGTGCCCCGTCAACTATGCACGGAGCTTGTTACGCCATGCTTAAGAGCATGGACTTAATCTGCTGCAACAGCCGGTGTGGTTTAGCCATACTGGCTGTTTGCGTCTTTGGGGCCGGTGTTTTTACCCCACAGGGCGCGTAAAGTCTAAGTCACGGTGGATTGGAGTGGCGTGGCGGTGACTGAAGCTTATTGAGACAAAGTTGTATTTAGCGCCGCACATTGGTTGCATTTTGCTAAAATGGGCGCCTGATTCTGCCTGCATTTTTTTGCTTTGTATGCACAACCATGTGTTTGTGCATATGCGCTCTTAAGTGGCAACAGCGCAAGAGGTTTAAAGCCCTGTTTTGGGGCTTAAATCTGATGTTTATCACGTTTTTCAGCTCTGGACTGACTATGTTTCTCACACGAGCCAATTCCCAGCTTTTTACCGCCATAAAATGGCTCACAAGCGCCGCAGCTGTGACTATGGCTTTATCTGTAGGTAGCAGCGCCTACGCTGCTCAAGAGCCAGCCACTGCTACAGAGGACGCCGCAGCCGCTGTCTTCTCCTCGGAGCAAAAGGCGGCCATTGAGCGCATCGTGCACGACTACTTGGTCGAGCATCCTGAGGTCTTAGTGGAAGTCGCGCAGTCCTTAGAAGCCAAGCAAATGTATGTGCAGGAGCAGGCTTTAACTGAGGCGATTGAGTTCTTCCGCCAAGATGAGTTCATCCCACGTCGTGGTGACGTCAATGCGCCACACTACCTGATTGAGTTCTTTGACTACAACTGCGGTTACTGCAAGGTAGTACGTGACTTCACCAAGAGACTGGCAGAAGATTACGACCTCGTTACCATTTACGTGGAGTTCCCAATTCTCTCGGCCTTGAGCGTGCGGGCTTCCGCTATCGGCTTAGCCCTGTTTGCTCAGGATCCTGAGAAGTATTTGCGTTATCAGGACTTACTGATGACCGCCGATACGCGTATCACCTCCGAAGACCAAATTAAGGATGCGGTCAAGGCTGTCGGTGGTGATTACGACAAGTTAAGCGAGGCCGTCAACAACGACCCTCGCATCCAAAAGGCACTGCGTAAGAACATGGAGCTGGGACAAAAGATGGGAGTGCAAGGCACGCCTTACTTTATCCTCGATGGCACCGTGATTCGTGGCGCCGTCAAGGATTACTCAACCTTTACGGACATCATTGAAGCTGCGCAAGACAGCTCCAAGAAGTAGTTCGTAGAGTAAGTGGCGCTGCCTGCCATGAGGCGGTCAGCGTTGCTTATGCGCCTACAGCACAGGGAATGACCTTGTGCTGCCGCCTGTCACACTGGAGAAGCAGTCAGTGTGGTGTGAGTGAGGTGAGATCTTTCCTGCTTTACTGTGTTTTTAGCTGTACAGGGTTTTGTTATGACCGACCTTCATGACTACGTGATTTTGTTCAGTTGCATCGCTTGCTTTGCGGTGCTGGCGTGGCGTATCCACAAGGGCCACGAGCTGGAAAAGAGAGGCATTCACGAGCACGAGCATCGTGCTGACCGCTAAAGATTAAGCAGCTTTGCAGCTGTTTGCTTTTACCGCTACCGCTGTATTTACGGGAGTGGCGTGGGGTAAGCAAAGCCTCCACGCGCTTGTTAAGTACAGGGGAATGATCTGCCGTATAGCAGGATGCGACCTGCTTCTCTGGCTTTTGCACTCTGACACTCCACAGAATTCCTTTTGCTGACTTGGTTTACCTTGAGAGAAAGGAGCAGTAGTAATGGATTGGCTTATAGTGGTGGCTATAGCCGTGCCTTTTCTCTTTGTGGTAGGCGTGGTCTATAACGCCATCAAAGACCAAAAGAAGCTCGAACATAAGTTCCACCATGTGATCAGTGCCCGCGCGCAAGAGCAAGCCGCTGCTGCGGCCAAAGCTCAAGCTCAGGGTAAGCGCTATGTGCGCGCCTATGACGATGATGACGAAGATTATGGGCTAGCCCCGCGTCAAGACCTCAAGGATAAGGACAAAGATGGGGCCTCCGCCGCAAGCGATCAGGACGCTCAAGCGCCTGCAAAAGCCCATGAGTTGGGGCCAACGGATTTAGACGCTAAGGATGCGGCCTCGTACTTTGCTAAGTACAAGTAATGGCAAGATAAAAGGGCTCTGCTGTAGCACTGCGCTGCGCCGAGCCTGTTGCAGCAACATCCATTAGCATCATCAGCAGCACCAGCATCACCATCAGCAGCGCCATCTCTCCATCGCCAGCCTTATCTCCATCCCCATCTGAGCCTCAGCAGCTTTCTCCTCCTACTCCTCTTCTTTTCCTCTTTTCCTCTCGCCAGCAATACCGCCAGCGTCTCCTGCTGCGTCTCCATTGTGCCTGTCTGCCATCTGTAGTGTCTCTGGTGGCAACGAGGGCGTTTTTCCTATGTGTGCGCAAAGCTACTGCCATTAACCTAACTCAGAGATACGTCGCGGTAACAGGCCGATTTAAGCTCATAACATAGGAGGCAAACACTCTAAGGGAACCAGAGGAAAACGCTCCTGTGACAAACGCAGATTAGTGTGCTCAACCTCAGCATTAGCGTCTCCTTAGTGCCTTTGCACCGTAACAGACATGCTCTTGGTGCCGCAACGTCCCGCCAAACGGCCCTGTAGTCGCTCTCACTGCTTTTTTGCTGCTGTTGTGTATGCCCTTTATGCTGTTTGCCTGTAGTGCCCATGAGCGTTGCTCTGTGGACTCAAAACAGTGCAAAAACCGCTCTGTAAAAGTGCAAAAGCTGATATGGGCTGTATTATCAGAGTGCAAGACGGGCTTTTTCATTGCTAGCTGCGCCACCTTAGCGCAAACTACTCAAGCCGTATTTACGGCACAGGGCCTTTGGGCCTTGGCAGTACAGCCTCTTTTCCCGTGCAGCCTGACATTGAGTTCTGCTACAAGCACTTCCGGTATCACTTCCTTGTTCACGCCTCCTTGAGGACAGGCTTTGCGGCCGTGTCTTGGTGAGGCTTTTGCGCTTTTTTTCGCTGTACTGTAGGCGCCACCTGTGGTGGCATCAGCGACCCCACGTGATGTGCTGCTGTTGTCGCGCGCTTTTCCTCTTTGCGTGGAGAGGCTGTGGCTCTTAGCTACCTACCAGTAGCTGCACGCTTAGCTTGCTAAACTCAGCTTAGCGCTGAGGCTGTAGATTAGAGCGTTTTTCGCGTGTCGGTGCTGTCTTTTAGAGGAGTTTGCCATGACTGGCAGCTTGTTGTTTTGCATCGCTTTAGCGTACTTCGTGGTCGCCTACTTCGTGTATGGTGGCTTCTTAGCACGCGTCTTCAAGATCGATCCCAATCGTCCTACCCCAGCTCACACCAATTACGACGGTGTGGACTACGTCCCAACCCCAGCCATTGTGCTCTACGGCCACCACTTCGCCTCGATTGCCGGCCCAGGCCCAATCGTAGGCCCAATCATGGCTGCCTACTTTGGCTTCCTGCCAGCACTGCTGTGGCTCTTAATTGGCTGCGTCTTTATCGGTGCTTTCCACGACTTCGCTGCTTTAGTGATGTCCGTGCGTAACAAGGGCCGCTCCATCTCCTTTATCATGGAGCGCCTCATGGGCTTTACCGGTCGTCAGCTCTTCTTAATCTTCTGCGTCGCCTGCTTAGTGCTGATTGTGGGCATCTTCTCGCTCTTAATCTCCGGCATGTTCGTGCAGCTGCCATCTGTAGCCACCGCTTCGCTGCTCTTTATTGCGATGGCTCCAGTGTTTGCCTTCTGCACTACTAAGCTCAAGATTCGTCTGCTGCCAGCCTCTTGCGTCTTTGTGCCACTGGTGTTCTTCACCGTCTACTTAGGCGTGCTCTTCCCTATCGATCTGGTGGGCTCCTTTGGTTTAACTGCCGCTGAGGCTAACTTAGCGTGGTTAGCAGTCTTAGCCATCTACATCTTTGCCGCTTCGGTGGTGCCAGTGCAATGGCTGTTGCAGCCTCGTGATTACCTCAATAGCTACCTGCTCTACGGCATGCTGGCTTTAGGTATCGCTTCGATCTTAGTCTATAACCCAGACATTAAGATGGCCGCATTTAACGGTTGGGAAGCCATTACTGCTGATGGCAACATGACCGCTATGATCCCAGCCCTCTTCATCTTTGTGGCCTGCGGTGCTTGCTCTGGTTTCCACTCCTTAGTGGCTTCTGGCACTACCTCCAAGCAGGTTAACAATGAAAAGGACATGCAGAAGATCGGCTACGGCGGCATGATCATGGAAGGCATCTTAGGCGTTATGGCCTTAGTTGCTGTCATGGCGATGGAGCCAGCTACCTTTATGGAGCTGGGTAAGAACCAGCCAATGGCCTTTGCTACCGGTATTGCTTCCTTTTCTACCGCTTTAGGCATCGACGAGACTTACGCTAAGCTCTTTATCTCGCTGGCTATCTCTGCTTTCATGATGACCTCGCTGGATACGGCTACCCGTTTAGGCCGCTTCCTGTGGCAAGAGATCTTTATGCCACGCAGCATCGACCGTGAGGGCAATGAGGTGGCCTACGATGCGAGCAAGGCTCCAGCATGGCGTAAGGCCATTACTAACACCTACGTGGCTGCCGTGATTGTGGTCGGTGGTTCGCTTGTTATGGCGATGACCGGCTCTGCTGCTTCGATTTGGCCAATCTTTGGTGCTTCTAACCAGTTAATGGCTGCGCTGACCTTCTTAGGCATTACGCTGTACCTCATGATGAAGCAATCCAAGTGGTACTTAGCCTTTGTGCCAATGATCTTTATGATGGTCATGAGCCTGTGGGGTGTGATTCAGGTGGTGCAACAGCAATGGGGCCAAAACTACGTGTTGGTGGTCTCGGGCTGCTTCCTCCTTGCCATGGCGATCTTAATGATTCTGTTAGGCATCTCGATTATGGCGCATCATGTCAGAGCCCATGCTCAGGGTACCCCTGTAACGGTCGAGATCTAAGCTCATCTCAAGTTGCTTTTTACCTTAAGTTGCGGCGCTGCGCTGAGCACCAGAGCAGCGCCACTCTCAAAGGTGACAACTTAAGCGCGGCTAAGCCGAATTATATTTCCTCCATAAGTGCAGGCGTGCTTTTCCCGTAAAAGCATGCCTTTTTAGTGCGCCCAGTATGGGTGCTATCTATAGGGTTAAAGTCCCGAACCGACCCCGCTGGTGGGAACGGTTAGTGAACTGCAAGGCGTCGAGTGGCG
>CASEBB010000200.1 GCA_949286015.1 uncultured Succinivibrionaceae bacterium
GGTGGTTGACCCAACTGTTCTGGCTAATTTAATCCTCAATGGCCAGAAGCTGAAGACTGCCTAAACCTATGGTGGAACTTTCTGTACTGTTCACTAAGACCGAGGCAATAATGGCCGTTACGGTCAGCGTTTCCGCGTTAGGCCGACGCTCATGCCACGCGTCCTTAATGCCCGAGCGCAACAGATCCATACTCATGAGAAGCACTAGTGCTGAGCGCAGCATGGTGGTAGAAGCGTAGAGCGTTGGATTGACGCGGCGCAAAATGGCAAAGGCGCCTAAGCCCACGATAGAGATCAGCGCACTCTTTTTGTGGTGCTCTAACTCGGCACCGATGTCATCAGGGACGCTCTTTTGGCTCTGTGGCTTTTCAGGAGCGGTGAGCGTGGAGTGCGCCGAGTGCACCAGATCCTTGGCTGTCTGCACATAGCCGCGCATGAGCACGCGGTAGAGCGCAGCCTTGACCTTAAGCTTATTTACAGAGCCGTCTAAGGTGACCTTGAGGGTGTGTTCTTGCGGACGATAGCAGGCGCTGATCACGCCTTTAATCTGTCGCACTTGGGCCTCCAAGTGCGCTGCCTCGAGACTCTCCAGATTAGAGTTTAAAGTGTAAAGAAGGGACTGCATTGTCTTGTTCTGCACTCGGGGCTACACGCATCTCTACAAGCAGGAAGTAAGTCAGCACAGCACGCTGTGCGGCACTTGCTGGACGCACTTTGCTCCGCCCGAGTGTCCTCCATGCAAGCTGATTAAGCTTGCATCTCACATGAAAGGGCTATCCTGAGCTGATAGCCTCTGCTCTGGCTAGGGCCTACCTAAAAGCCAGCTGCCAGAACCCAACCTAAATTCAGAAATCGCTGCTGCGATGCTACGTGAGCAGCGCCCGCCCCTGCAGGCTACCGCACTATCATGGCTCCTGTGCACAGAGCAGCGCTGGTAGCATCTTGACCACGGGACTTACATTGCCTTAGCGCTAAGGTAGCTTAGCGCATTGTCGCCTTAGCGCATTGGTGGCTGTGGTGGCTGCCCATTAGCGCTTGGTGGCGCGTCACGGTGCGAGCGGCGCAGCAATAAGGCCATGCCCCACCAGAAGACCTGAATACCCGATGGTCTATCACCACGATAGAGCATGCGGAACAGGCCGTAACCTAAAAAGGACAAACCCACTAAACGGCTGATAAACAGCGGCTCGGCGTGGTTTAAGAAGTTGCGCATATGATCGCGAATGGCACGCGCCTGATCGTTTAAGTGGTAGCCAGCCGAGATCATGGACGATGGAATCACGGTCTTCTCGTGCTGGGCATGCATACCGGTTAAGGCATGCGACACGCCCTCAAAGAAAGCACTGGCCGTATTCTCGTCACAAGTGTAGGTAACGGTTAGGCTGCCGGTGACAGGATTGACCTTGCAGGAGGTGACGTAGTCGACCTTGCAGATAGCCTCTTCGATCAGGGCACAGGCTTCAGGGGTTTGGTCTTTAAGGACATTAGTGGTGTAACGGCGACGGCCTGGGATGGCGTGCGCAATGATCAGCCCTCGGTTTTCTGAGCTAAAAAAGGAGCTCAGCCCCGAGCGCAGAGAGGAGCCGACTTTAACTCCCAATTGCATTCCCAAATTGTTCAAAGCAACTCCCCCGAAAAAGAAGCCCGCATGCTACCAGCAGTAGCGTGGCTGGCGCTAATAGAGAAAACCTGTGGTGGTAAAAGAGCAGCCGCGCCTTAGCTTTGCAATAAGGCTAAGCCCCTAAACTGCTTACGCCGCGTTCCCCCACCTGTAGGAACACCAAGGCAAGAGGCAAAAGTACCAAGCGCAAAGGCGCAAAATGGCAAAGACGCCACAAGGCTGCGCTTGATTTAAGCGCGTTGCAGCTTGAGGCGGGCCTGCGCTAACAGCTCCGCTAAAAACTGATTTTGCTGGGCCTTATGGTGATCGTAGTTGATGACCACAGAGCCGGTGACCGGATTGATGGTGAACGAGGTGATTTCTTTAATCTGCGCTAGCTCTTGCTGCACTTGCTGGCGGAGCTCAGCATCATGCTTGAGGTTCTCGTAGATGACGCGTAAGCGGCCATCAATGAGACTGGCAATCTGCACTTGAGAGACAAGGTATTTGGCCTTACCTTTTTGCGCCAAATTAGCTAAGAAACCAGCCACCAACACCTCCTCATCAAGCTGTATGTGAAACAAGCTCAGCACAGCATCGCACCAAGCGACCAGAACTCTCTACAGCGGACACCAGCCGCTCAAAGCAGAGCGCATTATAGCGCAGGGTACCAGAGCGCACAGGCAAGCGAACGCTACCACCAGAGCTGATAAACAAGCCCTTTTTATGGGGCTAAAGCGCTCTTAACTTTTCTTGCGCTGAGGACAGCAGTCACCCGCAAAATGACAGTGGCATGCGCACTTGCTGCAACTTTGTTAGTGCGTATTGTAACGCGAGTTAGCTAGAACTAACAGCTTTTCTTGCAGGTGATTGTTCTTGCGAAAAAAGCGCAGGAGCGCGCACGGAAACAGCGCAGCCAAAGCACCGTAATGGTGCTGATGTGGTGACCAGAAACACCAAACAGCACAGCATATCCCTAAGCACCCTAAGCGTTGGCAGCTTAGGACAAGGTAGCCACAGCTCGTACAGACAGACATACCCCCAGCGCTGCCTGTACTGGCGTTTAAGCCGCAACACAGCATCACCGAGGTAAGGCCCATGCTTTAGAGCCCACTGCTTTCAGCTTTAACTGCAGCGCAGAGATAACCTTTAAGGTACCTACCAGCCTCATCACCACCGCTAAAGTGGCTTCTGACAGTAAGAGGACGCTCCTGTACTGAGGATGCGCCTATCC
The DNA here is from genome assembly GCA_949286015.1 of uncultured Succinivibrionaceae bacterium. Lineage (GTDB taxonomy): Bacteria > Pseudomonadota > Gammaproteobacteria > Enterobacterales > Succinivibrionaceae > Anaerobiospirillum. The sequence goes on from CASEBB010000200.1 coordinate 2,835, forward strand.
CTAAGAGCTCTCTCCCCATGAGCGCCTTGCACTAACACAAGGCACAACCACCGCTTAGGGCGGGACTGGCTGTGTCAGTACAAAGCCAGTGCGCTACAATGCCGTTTTCTCAACCGGCGTCATCTCCCTCGCCATGTGTTTTCTGCTGACATGGTCGTAAACGCTACCAGACACTCGCTCTGCCGCGCGCTCTGACGCTCTGCTGCTTTGCCGCGCAGCTGCTGTGCCGCTCTCTTTGCTCGTACCTCCAAGTAAATGAGCAGCCACCAACAGCGGGTAACCACCCTACGCTTAAGCTCACCACGCTCCTCTACTCAAGGTAGCGTGCATGTGCTCTGCTGCGTGGCATCTTTGCTGGTAGCCACTACTTACGGCCTCGAACCTTGCCATGATTACTTTTCATAACGCCCAATATCCACTGTCAAAGTACCTGACAGTAACCATTCCTGATCTCCAATTACACGACTTCAGTCTGGTAGTGCTCTTAGGCCAAAACGGCTCAGGCAAGAGCGCGGTAGCACGGGCCTTAAGTGGCGAGCTGGAATTAAGCGCCGGTGAGGCCCCACAAAACATCAGCACCGAGTTGGTGTCCTTTGAAAAGCAGCAAGCCCTCTTTGAGGCTGACTACGAGTTCCGTAACTCCGATATCCTCACTGCCGAAGAAGAGCAAGGCATCTTAGTCAAGCAGCTCTTTAGTGAAGCCGACCTCAAAACCCTGAATGAGGCTATTATTGCCTTTGGTATTGCCCACCTCTTAGAGCGCCCTATTCGCACCCTCTCAGGTGGCGAGGGCCGTAAGGTGCTCTTAGTTAAAGCCTTAAGCGCGATGCCTGACCTCTTGGTGTTAGACACGCCTTTTGATGCGCTGGACGTCGAGAGCCGCAAGTCGCTGTTAGAGGTGATCGAGTACATTCACCGCAATTACAAGGTGCCGATTGTCCTCATCGTGAACCGCCCAGATGAAATCCCTGAGGAGATTGAAGCCTTAGGCTTAATCTCGCACCTGACGATTACGCAATTAGGCCCACGCAAGGAAATTGAGGCCACTCCTGAGGCGCAAGCCCTGCTCTTCTGCACCGCACTGCCTAATGTGGAGTTACCACCTACCCCACAGCAATTTGCGCTGCTGGCCTTAAAGGACAAGACCATTGTCGACTTAAAGGACATCAATATCACCTACGACCGCCCTATCTTTACCCACTTAAACTTCAAGGTGGAGCAAGGTGAGCACTGGCAGATTGTCGGCCCTAACGGTGCGGGCAAATCCACCTTACTGTCGCTGATCACAGGTGATAACCCACTGGTGTACGCCAATGACGTTACCGTCTTTGGCATGAAGCGTGGCAGTGGTGAGTCTATTTGGGAGGTCAAGCGCTATTACGGTGTTGTCAGTGGCCAGTTACACCTCGACTACCGTGTCAGCGCCCCTGTCATTAACGTCATCCTCTCGGGACTTTATGACTCGATCGGTCTCTATCAACAGCCAAAGGGTGACGAGCTGCGTATTGCACGTCAGTGGCTGCACTTAATTGGCCTTGACCAAAAGGAGCAAACGTCCTTTAAGGCGCTGTCCTTTGGTCAGCAACGTCTGCTTTTAATTGCGCGCGCCATGATTAAGAACCCACCTTTGCTGATCTTAGATGAGCCATTACAGGGTCTGGATGCGACGGCGCGTGCTCTGGTGAAAGCGTTCTTGTCTTACATCATGAAAAATGGCCACACCTCTGTACTCTTTGTGTCGCACCATGCTGAGGACGCTCCTGACGGTATCACCAACCGTTTGACCTTTGTGCCAAAGGGGACAAACTTTGAGATTGTCCAAGAGCGCTTAGCTGCGCCTCAAGCGTAAGCGCAAGCGCAAAGCGACAATGCATTGGCGTAACAGCATCACGCGCACTTCCCTCTTTAGCCCCGCACCGCTTGCTCGCCTTTACCGGAGTGGTGAGCGGTGTGTGTGTGCGTGGCGTTAATGCGGCTCATACCATCAGTCCTGATGCCGCGCGCAACACGTGCACAGGTGCAAGCCCTCAGCACCACTCTCAAGGCTTGAGAACTTGCTGGCGGCCACGCTTTTTCTAGCGTGTGCAAGCACGTAGACGCTGAAAAGCGCCTGCATAGAGCCAGAGTGCAAGGCTGCGGGCTTCCCAGCGTTAATTGATAAACTCCTGTGCGAAAAATAGAGCAACACCTGTGGGTACTTCCTATTTTTCCCAAGAGAAATTTAACACTTTGCTTACAAGAGATGAGGCAAGAAAAGGCGTCACTTCTGGGGAACATAGGGCAGTACTCGAGAACTACCTTAAGTGGTAGCAGGCCGCGTGAAGTCTCCATGTGCTTACGCACATGGCTTCCTCCCGTTTTAATAGGGCGGGTCCTGAACAAGAATACAATCCTACCTCAGCACCGTTCCAAACAA
>CASEBB010000201.1 GCA_949286015.1 uncultured Succinivibrionaceae bacterium
TAAATGTTGTCCCCCACTCAAGCAGCATAACGGTAATAAAAAACTCCACCGCTTGACGGTAGATATCTACCGTCTTCTGCAGTGCCTTCTTCGGGAGGCTTAATGCAGCCAAAAGTGTGGAGTAGCTACGAGTAAAGATCATTTACCAAACCAAATATAAAATAGCTAAGCGCTTATATTCCTCAAATCTAGGCTATACATATGCAAGATGCATGTCTGTAACAGCTTATACCCGTGTGGATGGTCTAAACATCACGATCACATCTCTAATTATACTCCTTTATTACGTGCTTGGTACCACAAAACGATCCCTCAAAGGCTGAGGATGTGTGTACGCTGTGCTTGGCTAAAGCCCAAATACTAACTGTCGGCTAACCCCACTCTTACGAGTGGGGCATGCGCCGACAACTCTAGGTCAATAAGAGCACGGAAAACGTTGTCTGCATCATCGAGTTGGACGATGCGACGCATGGGAGAGAGGAGCGACAGCGACGTGACCGCCGCTTAGATGCCGTGTGTTTGGCCATGAAGCTGCCGATTTTCCACGTGACCAATCTTCAGCAGAAGCCGGACATTATGACCTTAGTAGGCGGGAGAGCAGGGGCTTCAGCAGGTCGCAGCATGATTAGCCCCGCACGCAATACATCTTTCTACGACTATCTGCATACCTACGAAGATGATCTCGACGATACTCTGGCAACCATGCTTTCTGCGCGAGCTTTTCATCGCAAGCAGCGCTTGGTTACAGAGTACGAGCTTAAGTACCTTAACAACCTCCGCAGCTGGTTCGGCAGCGACTGCTATATCCTGCCGCAGGTCAGCTTCAGTGCGCTCTTGTCCTACAACATAGACGCAGATCGCAAGCTCAGTAATGCAGATAAGCTCAAGGTAGCCCAGAAAATCCACAGCCTTGTTGTGGACTTTGTGGTGGTGAGTAAGCTTACGGAAAATGTTGTCTGCATCGTCGAGCTGGATTATGCGTCGTATAAGCTTGATGAGGCGCAAAAGCGCCGTCAGCATCGCATTGATGCCGTGTGTTTAGCGATGAAGCTGCCGATTTTTCACGTAACCCAGCTGCAGCAGAAGCCAGACATCATGACCTTGGTGAAGTCTGTGGGGAGGCAGGTAAAAAACCAGATTGCGGGCAGCAGCTTTAAGTACAACCATACTTACGGCGGGCAGAAAAAGCAATGGGGTAGCACGAATTGGGGTAAGAACAAGGAATCGGGTACGAGCAAGCGCGCTTACAACAGTGCTTATGGTTCGAGAAAGCAATGGAGCGGTGCTGACGAAAACAAGAGCAAGAACACGGGCTCGACAAAGTACGGCAAGAGCAACTACAGCAAAGCTTACTGGCAGAAGAAGCAGGGGAGCGGTGCGAGCGAGAGCAAGAGCAGTAAGAGCAAGGGCACGAGCTCGGCTAACTCCGGCAAGCGCAATTACAAAAGTGCTTACTGGCAGAAAAAGCCATGGAGAAGCGCGGACGAGGATAAGAGCAAGGCCACAAGCACCGCAAAGTACGGCAAGCGTACCTACAACAACGCTTACCAGCATAGCGTGGATAAAGACGATTATGACGACATTTCCTTTTGATTTCAAATGGACGGCTTATTTAAGCATTTCTGGGGCGGGCGCTGTTTTAACAGTGGCAGAGGAGCTTACGCGTCTGTTGGCCTGTAAGCCTGCCTACTATACTCAAACAGCAGAGATGGTTGTGACAACTGCTTAGGAGTTATCACAAGTGACAATGCTGTGCCAGTATAGACGCTTGCTGCCAAGGTGCGGCACAAACTGAAAAGCCGGATAAGAGAACATGCTCTTGATCCGGCCTTTGCGCTTGAGATGTGCTCGTGGCTATAAGCCTACTTGCATCTCTGCGTTGCTTTGCGTCTCTTGCAGCACGGTATCGATATCCTCACCGGATAGGACACGTTGTACCGCTTCCGTCACTAAGCTCTCAATAGCGCGTGTATGTGGGCCATAGTTGACGCTTGGCACATCCTGCATCCACTGCGAGTAGAGCGAGTAGATCTTTTGGTCCCCAAAGAAGGCGTTGCTCACATCGTAGTTGGACAGCTTTGAGGTGTCCTTCCACGTCGTTACTAAGGAGATCTTTGGTACCAGCTCGTTAATGAGCTCCGCATCCGAGGCAAAGGTCTCTTTGAGGAAGTCGACGGCCAGATCAGACTGTGCCGACTGGGCATTAACATACCACAGCGAGCCACCTAAGTTGGAGTAGTGGGTTGCACCCTCGACATTGCTGAGCTTTGGAATTGGGGCTAAGCGCCACAGGCCAGCCTTTTCTTTATCGGCCTCTACAGTAGGGGTAAGCCAGCAGCCTTGCACAATGGAAGCAACGTGGCCTTGCTGGAAGCTGGCTAAAAGAGGCATCCAGCCTTGGTAGTAGAACACCAGCCCCTCATCTTGCAGGCGCTTTAAGAGGCGTAAGCCCTCTTTTAAGGCTGGGTTGTTAGCCACGGTTACTTTAGTGGCATCTGGGTTGGTGTACCACACACCGGCAGACTGCATCATGGCATGCAGCAGGAACATGTCATTTGGGTCATAGCCAATGAGGTAGGCACCAGTGGCTTCCTTGACCTTTTTGCCCATGTCGATGAACTGATCCCACGTGATGTCTTGGAAGTCTTCCAGCTTGTAACCGGCCTTTTCAAACATATCCATGCGCAGGAAGGTAGCGGTTACGCCAGAGTCGAAGGGCACACCGTAGTGCTGCCCCTTGGCATCAGAGGAGGCTTTAACCTTGTAGTCGACGAAGTTGCTGAGGTCGATGTCCTTGGTGATGTTGCGTAAGAAGTTAGGATAGCCGATGAGGAAGTTCTGGACGCGGTAGTCCTCGATTAAGACCACATCTGGCAGCGAGCGGGTGTTGTTTGCACCTAAGGCGGCATTGAGTCGTTGCATGAGGTCGTCTTGGGCAATGGATTCGACCTTAATGGTGACCTCAGGATGCTTGGCTTGATAGCGCTCGGCGGCTAAGCGGGCGGCTGGCACATTAAAGTTGTCATCCCAGCACCAGACCTTGAGCTCATTATCAGCAGCATTAGCGGTAGCTGCACCTAATAGCAGAGCGCCACCAACAGCAGCGAGCAAAGCTTTCTTTAACTTCACGGCATAACTCCTTACGAAATGGCTCTGGCTGCGCGTGGTGCTCTCAACAAGGCTAAGTAAGCGCTTATGAGCAGGCAGTGGATACACACGGCGGTAGCAGAGCATGTGGTACTGGTGCATGATAGCAAAAAGGGTAGAGCTGCAAGAGCTCTTGAGTGTATAGAATGCTATCCCTGTCGCATTTGAAAACGTTTACACGCTGGGAGTGCTCTGCCGTGGTGAGGGTGCAAAGCAGGCTGAGAATAACCTCAAGGGAGTATCTTGGCCGCAACAGCGCTGTAGGGTACAACAGTAGGGTGTGACACCAACGCCTGCTAAGTGTTGATAAGGGCTGTAGAGACGTTATTACCAGAAGTAATACCACCCTTAAACAGGAGCTTTTGGCCAGCGGATTATCCGAGGAGCAGGTGCAATGATGGCAGCATAACACCATGTGGGAGCGCGTTCTTTGATGCCATGTTCCGTTTTTATCTCAGAAAAGGGCTGTGCCCAAAGATTCGCCTTAAGCAGGAGTAAGACTTTTGGTAATATGGTTGGTAAGTCATGTTTTTGACTTGGTCTTGGGTTTGAAGGGCGGCGTCATTCACACAAGCACAAGAGGCCGCGTTAGCCACTTCGCTGTGGCGCGCTTTGCCGAGGAAAAAAACACTAGATCAACACAAAGACACCAATGCAGAGTGCTTTGCATAGGGATGGGCAAACGCTGCTGCTGCTGCTGCTGCTGCTGCTTTTGGTTGTATAACTAGTAATCGGCAAATTTCTTGCGATAAAAATTTTGTAATGTAGGTGTAAAGCAAGTCCAGTGTAGGTGGTGCAGCGGCGTCATAATTACTTACTGACGTAGTTGTTTGCGCATAACACTGAGCTTGGTGCCTTGCTGTTTAGGGGGCAGCGATAGCCTCTGAACGTCACTCCACTTCACTCTCTTTCAATGCCTGCTACTGAGCAATCGCCTGCTTGTGTTGCTCCAGCAAGGTCTCGTTTGCCCATATCGTTGAGCCATGCCCGTGGTGCTGGTTCTTGCCAATCGGTTCACTGCTATGAAGTCTAGCCAAAACGCCTTAACCTTCCTCACAGCGCAATACCGCGCTATTTACGGTCGTGCTTACGTCAAGGGCCTCGCCTCGGCCATGGTGCTGACTTCGGCTATGGTTGGTACTTACGCGCATGCGGCTGACATCACCGGTGGTGAGTCTTGGGATGCGGCCAAGGATTTCACTGATAGTGTCTCTGGCTCTGATACACAAGATATCTTAAAGCAGGGTTATTACAACGATATCAATGCCGATAAGTCTGGTGACAGACTGCGCCTTGAGTCTATTAATCTCAAGGGTACGATGTCGATTGCCTCTGGGGCTCACGTAATCATCAGCGACAATGGCAGTGGCACTGGACGAGATCTGTATGGCTGGGATACCTTTACTCAAACCCCTGATCCTGATACAGCTACTGGCTCTTTAGAAAACAGTGGTAAGTTTGACGTAGGTCGTGATGGCGAAACGGAGAGCAATGCTGTCTCGGCACAGGCACACTTCCATAACATTCATTTGGGTGCAGGCTCTGAAACTGGCATTCGTGGTATTACTGACGCTGACCAAGCAATTGAAGATTACACCACCATGGCAGGTGGCTATGGCAGTGGTGGTACCGTCACATCGGACTCTGGTTCTGTTGTCCACATCAAAAACAATAGCCAGTTATTAGTTGCTCAAGGTTCCTCTGGCTCCTTTAACGGCACTGTTAACTTTATCCCAAACAAGACGGGTACCAATAGCTTTATCCGTGGCGAGGATGGCTATAGTGCAGGTACTGACGGCAGTGGCTCGTGGCAAGAGGGCAATGCTGCCAGCTTAGACTTTGGTGAAGATTCTTACCTCATCGTTAAGAACCAGCTGACTGAGAAAAATCCTGCTAATACCGAGCAAGGCACCGCTGGTATTTACGCCGCTAATGCCAATATCAATGGCAAGGTCTCCATCCGCGACAACACTACGCTGCGCTTAGATGGTGACTTTATCGACACCACGAAGAATGCCG
>CASEBB010000202.1 GCA_949286015.1 uncultured Succinivibrionaceae bacterium
GCTAAACAGCGTGCTCTCGTTGGACGCAAGCGTAGACTCGTCACATTCGTCGCCGTAGTCACCGGCTGCTAAGCCAGTCTCTTGCTGTAAGGCCTGCAATAACTGCTGCGGCATCTCCACGTAAGGCGCATCGGCGTTGGCTACCACGGTGCCATCGCTTTCCACGGTCACATCCTGACAGTCGCTGTCATCAACTTGAGGTGGTACTGGATGTGCCGCTTCTGCTACTGCCGCACTGGCCTGCTGTGGTCTAACCAGCGCACTCTTGAAGGTGACGCTAGTGGATACGTAGTCACTACGATTGATGCCATACAGCATCAATTCCTCATCAGAGACAGACTTTCTGTAGTTCTCCTCTGCTTTAGAGGCAGCTACTTTAGGGGTGGCGCTAGCCGCAACAGGCTCTGCTACAGGTACAGTCTCAGCTGCCGAGACAGACTTCTCTTGCTCAGCAGTAGGCACACCTACCACAGAAAGCGAGACCGTGTCTTCTGGGACAGGGGTTGCCACTGGCGCATCTGTGCTCACCTGAGGCGTTGCGGTAGCGTCATTTGCCTTGTGAGCACCATCAGTGACTGGATCAGTGTTGGTCGCACCAATAGGCGCTGCTACAGGCTCGGTCACAGATTCTGGCTGCGCAGCATCTAAAGATGCAGGCACTTCATTCTCAAGAGAAGCAGGAAGAGACGCAGTCTCTGCTGCCGAGACAGACTTCTCTTGCTCAGCAGTAGGCTCACCTACCGCAGAAAGCGAGACCGTGTCTTCTGGGACAGGGACTGCCACTGGCGCAGCCGTGCTCACCTGAGGCGTTGCGGTAGCGTCACTTGCCTTGTGGGCACCTGCAGCGACTGGGGGAGTGTTAGTCGCACCAATAGGCTCTGCTACAGAGCTCGAGCTGTTAGGGACAGTCTGCTCCGCAGCATCGAGGGGTGCAGCGATGCCGATATCAGCATCAGAGATGCTGCTACCTAACTGTGCCATTAACTCAGCGGCTGGCGTAATGATCAGCGATTCAGAAACATTGAGCGCAGCAGGAACAATCACAAGGTCAGCAGCAGCAACCTCTAACGAGGCCATGCTGGTCTGCAAAGGAAGCGGTGCTGTTGTTGTCAGCAGAGGAGACAGCATTGCTGCTGTCTACAGAAGAGCCACTGCTGCTTACAACAGAGACAGGGGCGGTGTTGTGCACAGCAGCGCTCTCGGCACGGGCAAGAGCCTGCGACTCTGCTGCAGCATGCGCGGTAAAAACAGGGTTTTTCTCAAGAACAGACGCTGGCAAGCCCCATGGGCGTTAAGTTAAGCAAAAGCGCTTAAACATCAGCATCAGCGCCACTTAAAGTGGCTTTTAGGCCGGTCGATTGGCATTTTAGCCTTAAAACCCACCTTCCAACGCGATTTAAGTGGCTTGTAAATGCCTCTTTCACTACCCCAAGCGAACCACTAACTTAACGCCCATGGGCAAGCCCATGAAATCATAGCTACCAGACAGCTCCGCCGTTCTGTGGCGGTCAAAAAAGATCACCCGCGAGTTTTTGCCCATCTCGGTGTCCTTGATCTTGGTGTAGATCATGCCGAGATCCTTGAGGGTCTGTAAGGCACGTTGCGAGGTGGAAGTCGGGATCTTTAGCTCATCCTCAATGGTATCGTTAGAGAGCACACAAAGATGCTCGCCATTGTTGGTCAGAACCTGAATGCGCCGTAAAATGGCGATTTCTTCTTTATCCAAGAAGAGAAAGTTCACCATTTTCAGGGCAGGGATCTGATAATCAGCAGACACAGAGGATGGACGTGGGGAAGCTGGTGCGATAGAAGCAATCGCATCTGGAGGAGATACGGGGACGGGATTTGCGATACTCATGGCCTTTTGGTACCATTACCGCGACATCTTTCGATGTCGATTGACATTTACCCACCTGTAAAGGTGTGGGTTGTAGAAAAGGACGTTTTGCTAAAAGTCTCGTCCTTTTCTTTTGAGTGTAGAGGGCGTTGCGAATAAACGCCTCTGGCACTTGTTAAAGAGTCTACTCCTAAAAGCATGCGTGTGCACTGTCTTTTGCCAAAAACTTGATACAGTGCACATTACGCGCGCAAAAGCTGATAAACATCTGGTTTATGAGCAGCACTCTCTGCCAACAGTAAAGCTCAGCTGTACCGCAGCCTCTGATCCCTCCTCTTACTCTATTCTCTGCACCGCTAGCACAGCGGCTCCCCCAATTTAGTCAGCAAGCAAGCCTACCTTTCCCTACCTCTACCTACCCTTGCCTTTCTGAAATTCCCACCACCGCGACAACGCTTACGAGTCTAATCGCGCAGAAGCCTTATTGCCCCGCCTTTCTCTTTCTCCACACGATAACCGCATGATTTCCTCATGATGCTCAAATGATGCTCACACGGTTCTCACACGATGCCCGAATGATGCCCAGCTACCCTTTGGGAAGGGCGTCTGTATGCGGCTGGTCTGTATGGCACGCTGTGAGGTGAAAGTTGGGATCTTTAGCTCATCCTCAATGGTATCGTTGGAGAGCACACACAGATGCTCACCATTGTTGGTCAGAACCTGAATGCGCCGTAAAATGGCGATTTCTTCTTTATCCAAGAAGAGAAAGTTCACCATTTTCATCGCATCTGGAGGAGATACGGGGACGGAATTTGCAATACTCATGGCCTTTTGGTACAATTACCGCGACATCTTTCGATGTCGCAAATAGCTAAGACCCACCTGTAAAAGGTGGGGGTTGTAGAAAAGGACGTTTTGCTAAAAGAAGGCGTCCTTTTCTTTTGGGTGTAGAGACCGTTGCTAATAAACGCCTCTGGCACTTGTTAAGGTGTCTACTCCTAAAAGCATGAGTTTGCACTGTCTTTTGCTAAAAACTTGATACAGTGCACATTACGCGCGCAAAAGCTGATAAACATCAGGTTTATGAGCAGCACTCTCTGCCAACAGTAAAGCTCAGCTGTCCCGCCGCCTCTATCCCTCCTTTTATTACTCTGTAGACAGCAAGCCTACCTACCTACCTTCCCCTACCTCTACTTCTACCTCGACCTCTATCTACCCTTGCCTTTCTTAACGCTCCACCGTCGCGACAAAGCTTACAAGGCTCATCGCGCTTAAGCCTTATTGCGCCGCTTTGCCCGCACGATGCTCACACGATAACCGCATGATTTTCATGATGCTCACATGATGCTCACATGATGCTCACACGATGCTCACACGATGCTCACATGATGCTCACATGATGATCACACGATGCTCACACGATGCTCACACGGTTCTCACACGATGCCCGCATGATGCCCGGCGACCCTTTGGGAAGGGCGTCTGTATGCGGTTGGCGGCGAGCCTAAGAGAAAGAGAAAGAGTTAGAAGAAGAGAAAGAGGAAGAAACACAAACAGAAAAAGAAAAAGAGTACCGCCCGTGCTCGCGTGCTTGAAAGCACGCCACGGGCTGAGGACGAGGTCGCAGCCGCCTGCGGCGGCTCCTTCATGCGAGGCTAACGCCTCGCTGCCTACCGGAGTGGCGCCAGCGCCCCTCCTGTTTACGCGGTAGTGCTGCTACGCAGCCCCACCGCTGGTTTTATGGCTGGCGCCACCGCCCTTACTCTGAGCAGCAGAAAAAGCCTCTCCCCTGCCCGTGGCCACGCTACCTGCTTCCTGCGGGATTCCCCCCGACGGCCGAGGGCGGCCGTCTTCACCCCTTGCGAGGCTACGCCTCGCTGCGGGAGGGCGCGGCGCACGCGCCTTGCCAGTTTACGCGGTAGCGCTGCTACGCAGCCCTACCGCTAGTTTAAGTTTGGGGCTTTCTAATCCTTCTTTCTTCTTGCGGTGGCTGGCGCCACCGCCCTTACTCCAAGCAGCGGAAAAAGCTCCCCCGCGTGCCCGTGAACAATTACCCTGCTGCCTACAGGTACAGCCCCAGACGGCCGCCAAGCACACCTCGTGGGCGGCCGTCATCGCGACGCCTCACGGCGTCTTACTCCAAGGTGAGCCCTAACCCCCACCGTGCTACCTCGCGGGGTGCACAGACCGCTGTACTCCGCCGCTCTGTGGTTGCACACCTCTCCCCGTGCTCACCACAGCGTCTGCCATGCATCATCTCGAGATGAGGTAACGGAGGGTTACCTCCAGTGCTGGGGGACTACACCTCACACCATCGCATCCCAGCTCTTTTACCCCTAAGGAGCCACTGCCAGCTTAAGATTCTGTACCTTTGCCTCAGCACCAACAAAAACGGCAGCCACGCTCAGTTGCAGGGCCGCCGCTTGTAGCACCATCTCGCGCCATCTACAGGGCAAAGGTTAAGACCGTCACTACCAGATGTACAGGCGCTTTAACATGTACTTCTCTGCCATCTCCGGACGCAGGCTAAAGCATAAACGCTTTAACACAATCGCCAACTGCACAAACACGTAGAAGCTCTCACGGCACACGTTGTTTACCATCAAGAAGTAACCATCGGCATCAGTCTTAGGAGTCGACTTCGACCACGTCACCGCTGGCTCCACTCTGCTCAGCACGTAAATCTGCTTTGGCGTCAGATTCACATTCGACGTCTCTAAGATCCGCAGATCCCTCATCTTGATCTCATGGGCAATAGCCGCGTCATCAGGTACTGGCCTAATGTACAGGTTGTAGCCAATGAGCTCGCGCTTAGACTTCTGCGGCAAGGCCAGCGGATCTTGGCCCCTCTCATTAGGATCGCTGTTGCGGTAGCGCTTGACAAATTCCACCTGCTCCAGCTTGCACAGCGGATACCTCTCGGCAATACGAGCTAGTTCCTTTTGCGCATCCTCAATCGTAGCAAAAGCAGCCCAGCCCACCGGCATCATCTGCGTGCGCAGATTATTGAGCTGTTGCAGCTGCACCGTAACCTCATTCTCCACCTGCTCCGTGCGCTGCTCTTTGGTTAAACGTGAGGACACCAAAATTGCCTTGCCCTTGATGTCTGGAAACTGCGCACCGCAAATGGGGAAGTTAGGGATCTCGCGGAAGGGGATAGTCTTGTAAGTCCCATCATCCATCTTCACCGACATTTTGCCCCAGCGGAAGCTGGCGCTCTTGACGTCTTCGTAAATGGTAGGAATCACCGACGACGCATCAGGGATGTTGGCAATGAAGTCCACTTTGAGCTTCTTGAGAACCTGAATCGTGTGTGCCGACAGGTAGTCGGCCTCAAGGCTCAGCATCAGCTCTGAGTCAAGTAAGAAGTCCTCAAGCTGCGCGCCATCATCGAGGTAGCTCAGATCGTACTTGTACTTGTGTACCGCCAGCTCCTCATAGTGGATATCATCAAGATTGATCTCTCTAAAGATGATCTCTAAGACCTGCGATAAGAACTTACGCGTGCCGTAGTCGTGAAGGTTCTCTAGGATAGAGGTGAGCAGGTACTTAGAAAAGGACGAGGCCTTAACCGGCTTGTCCTCAGGGCGAAAGCAGAGCTCATTCAGAGGCAGGCCCTCAATGTAATCATGCATTACATTGTAGTTTTGGTAATTACCAGAGAGCAGGCCCATGAGGATGACGGTAAAGGCCTCGCCATTGAAGACGCGTGTAGCTTCGCTTTTCTTTGGCAGGAGCTCATTGACAATGGTCATTAAGAGCTCGCGCGTCTTGTTCGCAATAGGAAAGTCATTAGCATCAGGACCGTTAGCAAATAGCAGGCTGCTATAGTCCACAGCGGGTTTTCTGTACGTGGTATTATTACCCAAAGACTTGGCCCTCATTGAAACGACTCTCCCTCAAGCAAAGCCGGCGAACTCGGCACGCAAAAACTTAAACTAACTCTCGCAGTAATTCCTATGCTAAACAATGTACCTACAAAAAGCTAGCACTCGCTGCTGGCTTTGCTCTTAGACAAGCGCTTTTGGCTCATCACCATTACTTAGCAGCATAGCTCACACTGCTCGCGTCATTTGGCGCGTGGTTGCTCACTTTGCTTGAGATTAAGCTAAACGCAGAGTGTAGGCCAGCTTAAGGCCACAGCGCCTTAAGCTCCTCTTTTGCCTACGATCAGCGTCAAATCGGCCTTTTGTACCGATTACTGCGCACTTACAGAGTGCTCATCCCATCATGCTTGCAGAGCATAGCGGCAGAAATTGGGGCGAATGCAGGCTTGGCTCTGCTCTGCGCTGCTCTTGCTACCCTCACTTAAGGATCCCTACCCGCGAACTTAAGCCCCCTATGGCTTGATGGTGCTCTTGGGTGTGTCAAAGGGTACCCCTACCAACCATCCATAGTGCCCCCTACTCCACTCTGCGCAGCGCAACAGCAGGCAGCCACAAGCATTGGCTGCCACTTGTAGCCTACCTTAGCGATCCAGAGGGTGAATCGTAAGCTTAGGCAGCGCCTTGACGATCTGCATCGTATCCAGTGATACCGTGATCACGCGCAAAATGAGGTTGATGATGTAGTCCTCATCACCCATCTCTTGGGCAAAGGCGTTGTAATCGTTGGCAATGTGGGAGTCCTTGTCGACACTGATGCCGCAGCGCTCCACTACCCAATCAAGTGCCGACTTGCGATTCACCACATACTCTTGTGCCTCCAGTGGTATGCCCGTAATGGTGATGCTGTCGTTGTAGTGGATCGTGGTTTTGTCCTTGGCTGCAGCGCCCTTTTTCCTTGCGATCTTGCCGTAGGTGAGCTTGATGACGCGCTTGGAGACGTTAGGGGTTAAGCCCACAATCTTGCAGCCTTGGTATGGCGTCACCTGCTCATAGCCCACGTGTAGCTTGGCAAGCTTTCGTCCCGCCTCCATAAAGGCCTTGAAATCATCCCATGTGGCCACACGTGGAATGCGTGGCAACTCCTTTTGCAGGTTGTTTGCGTAGGTGGTGCGGTAGTCGGTGCTGTGCAGCAGGCCGTAGATGTAGTAGAACACGGCATCGGCGTCGATTTCCGCTTCGTGACCGGCATAGGCCGCTTGGAAGTGCGCAATGGCCTCAGGCTTAATGGCGTCCTCGCGCACATAGCCGTTGACAATGACCTGCGGTACCGAGGCATCGTGCTCTACTGCATCCAGCAGAGATGCGGCTTGAGGTGCAGGGGTAAGCACGTCAGCTTCGAGGTCACCTAAGAGCGAGCTGGTGTCCTCATAACCATCAACACGGGCTTGGCGGTATGCTGCAAGCTCGGCGGTGGTGGCGGGACGGTAGGTGTAGCGTGGAAAGCACTGGCTACCAGAGTCCATGCAATTGAGGTCGGTAATGCAGTTGTTCATCAGGTAGCTGATGTTTTTACGGCCCACGCCATTGGAGATAATGGTCAGGTTTTCTGCGCCAGCAAACGGGAATAGCTGGGGCATTTGGTAAACGCAGTTAATCCAATCCCGATCGTTGTACAGCCACTCTTTGAAGAATGGCCGGTAGAGAGACAATACTAACTTAGAGGCATCGAAGTCAGGATAAGTACGCCCAATCTTGACATGCTTGCGCTGTGGTCGATCCCACTTTATCTTGGTCGGATCATTATCCAGCTCAAAAGTTTCACCTTGTGCCTTGGCCAGTGCCACTTGCTCATTGTAAGTAGTGATGCAGCGGTTCATATTGGCTGACACAGCCTCTTTAGAGGCATTATATGACCAAGGGTCACGGCTAGTGAAAATACCAAGGGAGTAGTTAGTAAAGATCGCAAGGCCGTCGTTTTTCTTGCCATCAACCGTAATGAAGTGAGCAAAATCATCACGCCGTTGGTTGAGCCAATCGCCATGTGCATCAGGAGTGATAGTGGTGAGCGGAACTTGCGGGTTGAGCACAGAGCCCATGTCACGCAACTGCTGCAGCTTTTGCTCACGGGTAAGGTAGTCCTCTACAGAGGCGAAGTAGATCTGTCCTTGTTCTGTGGCCTCTGGGTTCTTTACCAAGAGAGTAATGGCAATAGGAGCGCGGCTGCCTGCACCAAAAACCTTGCCACCCTCTTTACGCGATTGCTCGCCTGCTGTTGTTCGTTGATTGCCCTTGAGGTGGAAGACGTAGATAGAGCTAAACTCTTCAGCCAGGCAACGACGCATGCCATTGGCTGATGCAGTGTCCAACCAGCCAGCATTGGTCACAAAGGCAATGACACCACGCTCAGTGATTTTGTCTGAGGCCCAGCGAAACGCGCGAATATAAGAGTCGTACAGCTTACTCTTAAGCTGTGACTTATCGGCACGTGCGATGTAAGTCTCAGCAATGCGCGCATCTAACGCAGGGTACTTCTCGTTTTGGTTATCGTCGTTTTGGCTCTCTTGGCCCACGGAGTAAGGCGGATTGCCTAAGATAACCCGCAGCTCAAGGTTCTCCACCTCACGGCGCAGCTCACTGTTTGGCACAAAAGGATTGTTTGGGTCTAAGCTGCCCTCTTTTGCCGCGTAATTAAAGGTGTCAGTGAGCACCATAATGGAGTTGCTCTGGTACTCATCAACCGGCACTGCATGACCATGCACTTTTTCGTAGCGCTGGTTGTACACCGACTCGATGTTAATCGCTGCCACGTAATAGGCCAGTGGCAAGATCTCAAAGGCATGCAGCTCATGGCGGTACTTCTGATCCAGTGCCTCATCCGTAATGAGGTCACTTTGCAGCAGTTGCGCAATAAAGGTACCCGTACC
>CASEBB010000203.1 GCA_949286015.1 uncultured Succinivibrionaceae bacterium
TCAAGCGGATAGGATCCTAAAAGCGCACGCAACGATGCACCTTATTTGTGCTTTTATGTGCTCTTATAGGGCGTGTCCCCTGGTTACAATAAAGAACCAAGTTTCAGGTACAAGCGCCTACCTTTTTGCAGGTCAATTACGAGGTGTGCGAGCGTCTATACCAAGCAGCCATTGCGCACTGTGTGCAGCAGAAGAAGGAGCAGGCAGCAGTGCTGCGTACAGGGGCGGGCGCTGTGACAGCGGCAGACGGTGCTGGAGCGTCAGCAGACGGTATGGTAAGTGGCGTAGCTTTGGACTTGTACTGTGGCGTTGGCACCATGACCTTAGGCTTAGCGCCGCACTTTACGCAGGTGTGGGGTGTGGAGGTAGTGTCTCCGTCGATTGCCGCTGCGCAAGCCAATGCTGCAGCCAATGGTATGAGCAATACTCTCTTTGTGGTGGCGGATGTGGCCACAGAGCTGCCACGCTTGCTCACACAGCTGAAGCGCGAGGCGCTGCCTCTTAAGGCGATTATTGCCGACCCGTCACGAGCGGGCTTAGGTGCTGCCGTTAAGGCGCTGGCCACGGTAAAGGGGCCATGTCAGTTAAGCTTAGTGTTTTGTGCGCTGACTGCGCTCAAGCGAGATTTGCCACCGCTTCTCAAAGCTGGCTGGCAACTTAACAAGGTGCAGGGCTTTGATATGTTTCCTCACTCACAGCATGTGGAGACCTTAGTGTGCTTAAGCAAAAGCTAAGGCGCAGGGCAGACAAGCAGGCAGTCTGACTAGTGGTAGATTCGAAAATTAACGAGGAACCACATCCATAGTCGTGCAGGCGCATGAATGTGATCAATTAGGGGCAGGGGACAGGCGTGATTAATGACTGGTTCCTCGTTAATTTCCGAATCCTTCACTAGCTGGCTGGCTTACGGGATGACTGGCTACACGTACTCAGGTGAGAAAGTCTCTTATTGCCACCTCACGTCACGGTTACAAGAGCTTTGAGGAAGTACAATGCCTGAAGCGCGGCCTGTGGGGGAGCTGGGTCTCTCCACAAGTGGTGGCGCATGGACTTACTACGATGTTTCATAAAAAGGCACTTCCCTAACGAGAAGCCAATCCAAAGCAAGCAAGGAGGGGCGCTATGACCTCGGCTGTGTTAGCGAATATGGAAGCGCGCTATTCCTGTCGTGGGTTTAGCGCGCAAGAGGTGAGTGAGGACGATCTCGATGAGATCCTCCATGCGGGGAAGATTGCGCCATCAGCTTGTAATCTGCAGCCGTACTTCTTTTACGTGGTGCGTGGTGAGAGCTTACAGCTGCTCAATAGCATGCGCTCGTGGTATGAGGCACCGGTGCTGATTGTGGGCTGCTTATGCGAGCAGCAGGGGTGGAAGCGAGGCAGCGACGGCCTGTCTTTTAAGCAATTTGATCTGGCGCTGGCGATGGGGCAGATGGCGCTGCGGGCTACGGACTTAGGCTTAGGCTCCTGCTTTATTGCCTCGTTTACCCCATACAAGCTGCAAGAGGCGCTGAAGCTGCCTGCGGAGCACTGTCCAGAGATTGTGCTGGCGGTGGGGCACCCTGAGGCTAACCTCGTGAAGAATGCACAGCACTCTACGCGTAAGAGCAAAAGTGAGCTGGTGGGCTATCGCGCGTAAAGTAGCAGGATTAGGACAACTAACCATTGAGGGGTAAGGCTATCCTGAGGCGCAGGGCTAACCCACAAGGGCTCGCTGTGGTTGTCCTACCGTGGCGTAAAAACAACAAAGCCGCAGGCTATGGCGAGGCTGCGGCTTAGCATCGTAACTTTTAAGGTGTGAGCTGATTACTGCTCTTGGCTCACGGTGCCTAAGTTGTTGTGCTTTAACACTAACTTGCGGGCAAAGACGCGCTCGCAGTAGTGGCAACGCATCATGACGTGGCCGTCTTCCATAAAGATCTTAAAGCGTGGCTGCGCACCCTTTTCGACGTGGGTGATGCAGTTGCTGTTAGGGCACTCAAAGGCACCCTTGATCTCATTTGGCAGACGCAGGTTGTACTTGTCGACAACCTTGTAGTCCTTAATGGAGTTGACGGTAGCATCAGGGGCTAAGATAGCCAGCTGCTCGGTCTCTGATGGGGAGAAGGTAACATCCTTAATCTTGATGATGTCCTTAGAACCCATGTGACCCGATGGCAGATAGAAGCCCACCGTGATTTGGTTGTGCTTACCCAAGAAGTTGAATAAGCGCAGGATGTTCATGGCCTGACCAGGGGCAATGTGATCGATCACCGTGCCGTTGTCGATAGCCTCAACCAAGAGCTTGTCGTTGGTGGTCTCGCTCATTTTAGATCTCCTTGTTTAAGACTAAAGCTAACAGAGCTTGGCGGGCATAGACACCGTTGGCAGCCTGCTGGAAGAAGTAGGCGTGAGGGGTGTCGTCAACGTCCAAGGTGATCTCATCGATACGTGGCAGTGGGTGCAGGATCTTCATGTTGCTCTTGGCCTCAGAGAGCATATCCTTGCTTAAGATGAACTTCGCGCGCAGGTTCTGGTATTCAGTTTCATCAAAACGCTCTTTTTGCACACGGGTCATGTAGAGGATATCCACCTTAGGGATGACCTCTTCGATGGTCTTGTGCACGGAGAACTTCACGTTGTGCTTGGTTAAGTGCTTTAAGATGTAGTCAGGCATTGCCAGCGACTCTGGTGAGACGAGGTAGATGCGGACGTTCTGGTAGAGACTTAAAGCTTCGGCCAGCGAGTGGACGGTACGGCCATACTTGAGGTCGCCGACGAAAGCGATGCTGATTTCATCGACATGGCCTTGGGTCTCGTAGATGGTGAAGAGATCTAAGAGCGTTTGGGAAGGGTGTTGATTGGCACCGTCACCAGCATTGATGACAGGAACAGGGGAGAGGTCGGCAGCTAAGCGCGCAGCACCTTCCATGTGGTGACGCATGACTAAGGCGTCGGTATAGGAGGTGATGATGCGGATGGAGTCGGCGAGCGTTTCGCCCTTTTTGCCTAAGGAGGTATTGGCGGCATCAGCAAAGCCAATCACCTGACCACCTAAGCGATGGATAGCGGTTTCAAAGGAGAGACGAGTTCGGGTCGAGCCCTCGAAGAAAGTGACACCGATTAATTTGCCTTGCAGCAGATCGTTGCGTGGGTTGGCTTTAAGGGATCGGGCGGTTTGTAACACCAGCTCTAAATGGTCACGGCTGAACTCAGAGATAGAGATGATGTCTTTTTGAAAGAGGGGATTTGTCATTGCGTTTCCCTGAACTGTCGGCAAAAAACAGCGTGGAAACAGGCGGAAGGTTCTTCAAGAACATATTGCGCTGTTCCTGAAAACCTCATTATACAGACATGCAGTGACCACTGGCAATTATCTTCAGGGGCGGATGGCCTAAAGAGGGAGGCTGACGGTGGGGAGAGGCGTGCAAAAACGGCATGAAAATCACAGTGGTGAGCGCAGCGGTGAGGGGACAAAAAAGTGGTGACTGTGCTTGCAAAAAGTTGGGGTTAAGCTGGGGCTGTATACATGCCAGCGAACCTAAGGCAGGCTGGTACATCTCAAAGCGCCACCACTGCATCCCTCAGGATGATATGCAGACACTCACCTCCAGCTTGCAAGCGGGATAGCAGCCACTTTTAGCCTTAGCACTAAGAGTATCTTGATGCTATTGGTGGTTTAAGTTCGCGGGTAGGGGCTGTATACGCTGTATACAGAGTAGGGGATATGGTGTGGCCTGTCTGCCGTGCGAGTGTTGAGCAGGGCTTGCAGACTGTTTACAGGCTGCTCATGCAAAAGGAGCATTGCTCGCGGCTTATTGCAGGTAAACCCCAGCTGGATGCCGCAGGAAGTAGGCTATCTCAGGTGAGGTACGATGGCGGCGCAGGGGCTTTTGACAAATTTTTTACATTTTTTTGCCCAAAGGACTTTACAGCGGGCGCAAAATTGCGCATAATGCGCGCCATTGCAGGAGCGTAGTTCTAATGGTAGAGCAGCGGTCTCCAAAACCGACGGTTGAGGGTTCGAGTCCTTCCGCTCCTGCCAACGAGAAACAAAGGCCCCTTTTAGGGGTTTTTTTGTTTTTGGGCCTTGTGTGGCTCGCCTTTCTTCATTTTCTCTCTTCTTTCCTCCCCTTCTCCTTTCCTTTCTCTGTTCTCTTCCTTTCCTTGCTGTTATTGCCTTACGGCTTATGTCTGGCCTTTGCGGGGCTTTGTTGCAAGCATTTGTGCCTTCGCTGCCACCCGTTGTACCTGTATGCTCTCTGTACGCCATGCCCTTACAGTGGAGATAGCCCCAAAGCAGCTGTAGCAAGCTCCTGACGGCGCCTTATCTCGAGAGTGGAGCCACCGTCATCCCCAATTTTAAGCAAACCACTGCGTGGAAGCAGCTAAGCGCCATCCTGTGAGAGTCCTTTGGTGATCATCACGCCCAGTTTCACCTGCAAGCTGCGGTGTTTTGCTGCTTTTTGGGCTGCTACAACTACCATCACTTGAGGCGGTGCTGCTGTGGCCTATAATCAGCGGGTCAGACGGTTAGCGTCTCGGTAGCAAACTGAATAGAGGAAAGGCAGTGCGGCGTCTTACGTTTTTGTACCACAGTGGCTTCTTACTTGAGAGTGACAGTGCCTATGTGGTCTGTGATTTCTTTTTGGATGGCTGGCAGCAAGGGCAAGCTTCCTCTCGCACCTCTGCTGGGCAAGGCATTGTGCCGCTGATTGGCACGGAGCGGGCGGAGTTTTATCAGCCTGACTATCAAGAAACGCAGGTAAGCATCCCTGATGAGCAGGCGGTAGGTGTCTTAGCGCAGCTGTTTACGCACTTAGACAAGCCGTGCTTTTTCTTAGCCAGCCACTTCCATCGGGATCACTTCAATCCCTTTATCCTGCGTATCTACGACTACGTGCAAGCACAAAGAGCACAGGGTAAGGACATCCCAGCGGTGCATCTGGTGCTGTCTTCTGATATCCGCCGCACGCGCAAAAAGATGTGCTTGCCGTACATGGAGCAGGGCGCAATTAGCTTTTTAGCCAAAGGCGAGAGCGTCAGCTTCCCTGAGGCCAATTTGCAGGTAGAGGCCTTTGGCTCGACTGATGTTGGCGGCTCGTTTCTCATTACTTTAGATGGGGCGCAGTACTTCCATGCCGGTGACCTCAATGAGTGGCACTGGCAAGAGGAAAGCACGGCCTCGGAGATCAAGGCCGCCAGCTCGCTTTATGCGCGAGAACTGGATTTCATTGTGGAAAAGGCGGGTTCTAAGGCACCACTGACAGCAGTGATGTTTCCGTGCGATACCCGCATGAAAGCCTCGTACTTTACGGGGGCTAACAAGTTTTTACGGCGTCTGCCAGCCTCGCTCTTAGTGCCAATGCATATGTGGGAAGAGCCTCATACTGTCGCGGCAGCCTTAAAAGAGGAGCCATGGCTGAGCAAGTGGCAGCTCTTTACAGGAGTGCAGGAGCAGCCGCTGCCGCTTGCCCTGCAGCCATGTGCGGCGCTTGAGGGTAAGGACGGCAGTGGCACGAACTACACGGGGCAGGTGTGGATTGCCGAGCACGCAGGGGACTATTGTGTGCTGTAGTTAACAGCAGACCAACAGTATGCCCCTCTAGATTTGACCTGCTAGTGGGAGATTCGACTTGCTTTTTTAGTTTACTGGGGTCAGTAGAACCCCAGACACAAGCCCTTTTACCACAAGTGAGAGTGGCCTTTTAGCTACTGCACTGCAAGGCTTAAGCGCAATGATAGTAGGGTAGCCAGCCGCCCCATTACCAGAGGGTAGCTGACTTTTGGTGATAATTGGTGTGAGCGCACGTGTCCGCAGAGTGCAGCGCTTCGTTTAGTGTGGGCTTAGTAAGCCCAGTCGTAAGCAGTGTAAGCAGCGGCAGCAATGAGGATGCGAGTTGACCAAAAAGGAGCCTTTAGCAGGTTGCAGGTGACGGCCGTCTCATAGCGGTGGTGCGTCTTTTCTGACTGCGTGTCGCTTTAGGCTAAAATACTTACACCGGCCCCTTGCGTAGAAGTGAGGGGGCAAAGTCTTTGAGGAGAATGCGTCGCATGCAGATTACCGCACGCTTTGAGCACTTCAACATTAATGTCACGAACTTAGAGCGCTCTATGGCCTTCTATCGTGAGGCTTTAGGTCTGGAGGAAGTACGCCGTAAGGAAGCTGCTGACGGCTCGTTTACACTGGTCTACTTGGGCGATAAGCAGTCCAACTTCCTGTTAGAGCTGACTTGGCTAAAGGATCGTACTGAGCCTTACGAGTTAGGCGATAACGAGAGTCACTTATGCCTGCGGGTGCGTGAGGACTACGACGAGGTGCGTGCTTTCCATAAGCAAATGGGCTGTGTCTGCTACGAAAACGAGAAGATGGGCCTGTACTTCATTCACGATCCTGATGACTACTGGATCGAGATCCTGCCAGAAAAGAAGTAAGCCGCTGTAACGCTGCACTGCTCAGCCAGCTTTGCTCTGTGCTGCTCTGCACCAAAGACTAAGCCCCAGAGGTGAGCCAGAGCTGCATTTGTCTACACCACTTATTTGCTTTGGCTTTACGCCAGAGAGCGCGCCAGTTGAGGTGACCCATGTTTAAACCGCGTCTTACTTGGACTTTAAATCCTGGTGTCACCTTAGCGGTGGACTACAATCCGGACTTTGTCTGGCCTGTTGAGGAACCAGTCTCTGAAGCAGTGGCACAAGCAGCAGAGGCGGTTGCCGCTGAGGCTGCTACTCCTGCGGAGATGGCAGCAACAGCTACTGCTAATGTTAATGCTACGGTGGATACGCACTCGGTAGAGAACACGGTAAGCGCGCCACCACCTGCGACCGAGCAAGGCAGTGTTACGGACGCAACTACAGCTGAGGGTACAGCGCAAAGTGCTTTTGCTGCGCAGAGTGCCTTAGCAGCGCCCGCCCCTGATACTAAGCCTACTGAGGCGCCTGTGGCAGAGCCACATGCAGCACCGGTCGCAGCGGGCAGCGAGGTCACAGAGACTGCGGCTATGGCGCCACAGCCTGACAAAGCAGAGCCTACAGGGGAGACGCTCACAGCGCCCGCCCCTGCGATGGATGCTGTTTGTAAGATAGAGCAAGACGAAGTGTCAGCAGATGAGGACGCGTTGCCTGAAGGGGCAGCTGCGGAAGAGAAACAGCTCAGCCATGAGGAATTAGTCGCCAAAGCGAAAGCGGCGCTGGATTATGCGCAACAGGCGGCGGAGCGGGTGATAGCACAGCTCGATAGCAACCGCACCTCTAGTCCTGAGGCTGAAGCGCGGGCGCAAGCTGTGGAGCAGGAGTTTATAAAACAGGGCATTGCTTCTCCGGTTCCTGATCCGGCTCCGGCGCCAAGCTATCAACGGGAAGTAGATCCTGACTTTGTGAAGTATGTGGCAGAGGTAGGTAAGGCCAATGAGGCCGCTGCTGTTGCCGCTGCTGCCACGGCTACTCCTGAAGCAGTACAGGCGGCGACGGCAGAGCCTACTTTTGACAGCAGCACGGCAGCACCTGCTGCGGTGATGGCGGCTACTGAGCTTGCTACTACTACTACTACTACTACCGCGTTTGAGACTGCCCCGCAAGCTCCTTTAGAGTTTGATTCTTTCGCTAACACGGCCGCCCCTGCGCCTCATGAGGAGCAGGGCCTTGATGAGGCCACCAAGAGCATTTTTGAGGCGAGCATAGCGCAAATGGTGGCAAGTGGAAAGCGTATGGAAGAAGAGCTCAAGAATCTCAATGCCAAGATGGATCGGGATCAGGAGCAGTACGCAGCGCTCTTTAATGGGGGCAATGGCCAGCAGATGATGGGCAATCCTGCTTTTTACGATCAGGGTAATAACGCTTTTCCTCAAAATGACCAGTTCATGCAGGATCCCGCTATGGCTGGCTATAACGGTTATAACGGCATGGCGCCTCAGGTGGATCCATGGCAGCAGTCAGCGCCGCCACTATATGGGCAGCAAGCCCCACAACAGGGCTATGATCCTTCTATGGACGATCCTTACTGGGAGCAGAGCGCAATGAACAATGACTACGCGGAGCCACAAGGCAACAATCAAGGTTACATGCCATCACAGGGGGCGTCTAACGCGTGGCAGGGACAAAACGCTGGTGTGCAAGGCCCTAAGGGGGACTACTGGGGCGAGATGAACAATGGTGATTATGGCTATAGTGGGGCAGATATGAACCAAGCATCAGGTTTTGGCCAAAACTACGGTAGTAACCCTAATTACGGTGGCAACAACTACGGGGGCAATCCTAACTACGGTGATAACTCCGGATTTGCTCGCTACAAGGTGTCTATGGCAACGCGCTCGCGTCCTGATGCGGATGTCTTTATTGATCTGTCGGAGAAGTTTACCTTTTTACCAAAACTCGTGTTCTACCTGCTGGAGCGGGGGGTACGCGTAGCACAGTACACCCCAGAGTGGAGCTACACGCAGACTGATGTGATTTTGCTATCGCACAGCATTGAGGGCTTTTTAAGCAACAGGTGCTTTGTGATGCGTGAGGACAACAAGCGCGATCTGTGGGCATTCTTGCAACAAGAGTTTCGCATGTAGCGTCCACAGGACAAGGAGGTCGCGATGGGACTGCGTCAGCATGCCTTACAGGCTACAGTGACCTTTAAAGAGCTACGCTCTTTTGATGAGGCGTTATTAGAGCAGCTGCATGCGGTGGAAGTAAGTGCCCATGCTGACCCATGGTCAAAAGAGGACATTGCGCAGAGCATGTCCCCTTTTACGCACTGCATTGGCCTCTTTATCGATGACTTCTTAATTGGGTTTACGATCACCTCGCTGGTAGTAGACGAGGGGGAGTTGTATACCATTGGCATCAATCCTAAGTATCAGGGCTTAGGCTTTGGGCATCGCTTACTGCATATGGCCTTATGGCATTTGCAGCAGCTGGGGGCACGCACGTGCTTTTTGGAGGTGCGGGTCTCTAATGAGGTGGCCATTCATCTGTACGACTACTATGGCTTTGAGACGCAGGCAGTGCGGTCTCACTACTATCCAGCCACAGAGACGACGCCGTGTGAGGATGCCTTTGTCATGAGCTGTGCTTTAGAGAAGCTTCCGGAGCTGCCAGAGGCGTTAGCGGCGTATGGGGACAAGCTGCAGCAGCAATAGAGTGGGGCTTGGCAGGAGCTCAAGACGGGTGGAGGTGAGGTGCCATAGGCCTAACCTCAAAGCACGCAGCAGAGGGAGGGGAAGACACCTCAGCTGAGGACAGGTGGTCATAAGCGCAAAAGGGACAGGAGAGCACGGAGTAACAGGCAAAAGAGTGGGCTCACCTCAGAGTTTAGTGATACCACAACGTAGCCTCACACCTTTAGGCCTGCACATGAGCCGTGGTTATGGCGTTTCATGTTAGCCACCTAAAAGTAGTGGTGGGGGTTATCCGCCAAACTCTGATTAGAGCCAAAGAGTGGAGCACCCCCACCCCAAGAACACAGCCAACCCTTGAGATAATGCCTGTTAAGCACAATCAAGGCGGTAGCCCGCCCCCCCTAAGCGGTGGAGACTAAAGACAAAAGCAGGGAATGGCTGGGAGTGGAGGGATTGGGTGAAAGCGACAGCGGAAGCCGTCTTGAGAGGCGACTAGTGAAGAATTCGGAAATTAACGAAGAACCCTTACCCTCAAAATAAGGGCAACAGACATTCATCATGCCTGTCCAATGCCCCTAATTGATCCCATTC
>CASEBB010000204.1 GCA_949286015.1 uncultured Succinivibrionaceae bacterium
GAGGATGTGTGTACGCTGTGCTTGGCTAAAGCCCCAAAACTAACTGTCGGCTAACCCCACTCTTACGAATGGGGCATGCGCCGACAACTCTAGGTCAAACAAAACTCACGATCAGGGGTGGTTTCAGGATTTGAAGCGCGCTGCTTGCGGCCGCTAAGAAATACTCCTGAGAAAAGTACCGTTGTGTCTAGTAGCGGCAGCTTGCTAGAGATTTGCACGGATCTAAAGCAAATTATCCCCACACTGCGTCGGCATCGGGCTCTGGCCATGGATGCATAGCTACCATACAGCTTACAACACGGCGCGCTCAGGGCACAACTAAAGATTGCAGAAGAATACAGCCAACGTCACAGCCGCCACATGAGAACCACTCCTAAAGCGGAGTGTATGCCATGATTGCGCCAAAAAGCAGGGGTATACGCGTGAAAACAAGTGTAGCACAGAACACGCGGCAAACGGCGCAGCGGTACGGGAGTGGCGCATCTTTTTGGGGAAGGAGATAGCGCACAAAGCAGACCATATGGGGTGCCCTTGCGCAGCTATCACCGCACAGGTGAGCCCTTGAGGTTGGCTCTGGTGGCTCTTACTGTCCTCAAAGATAAAAGCAATGGAGTGGCATCAGCAAGGTAGTGGCTTCAAGAGAGTGAGACAGAGGCAGCATCACTGTAAGGACTGCCTTATAGATGACGGCAGACAAGCAGGCGTGCTCCAACTGAAGATAGGCTCAAGCTCACCTGTACCATTTATCTCGAGGTGTAGGCTGTTGCCAGTACTCAACCTTGCTGCCATCACTTTTAGATCACTCCTGTCGCAGCTGGCTGCCGCAGTCTCCGCTATCTTTGGTGCTCTCAAGGATAAAGGGCGCTACCGCGTCCTCTCTCGGGATAGAGCTTGCTGCTACCACCTTGCGCCACGGCGCAAAGCGCTGGCTGTTGGTAGTGATGGTTGTTGCTGACGGTGGTGGTAGCGGTTGTTGTTGTTGTGGTGGTTGTGGTGGCGATGCCACTAAGGAGCGACTTACTTCATAGATGACGGTGTTTAAGGCAAACAGGCGGCTCCACCTAAGGTAGATCTAAGTTCACCTGCACCATTTATCTCGAAGTGTAGGCTGTTGCCAGCACTCAACCTTGCAGCTGTCAGCTATGAGATCAATCCTTCATCAGAGGTCATACCAGTGACGTCCCTGACAGCCCACCACACAGAAAACACGAGCAGCGTCCGTGTCCGCGCCCAAGACCTAATTTATGCCAGCAACAGCTTCTGCCTGCCATCTTTTTTATGCAAAACTAGATATGGCTATTTTTTAGCCCTCTGCCTATTTCTGATATACTAGCGATTCGTTGCATGCGGCATCATTGCCACGGGACGCTGTTTACGCCATTGTTGCCACTTTCAAAGCTCTGGCCTAAAGCGCTACAAGCGCCAGTTTTGCACTCCCCAACGCTCTGTACTGCCTGCTACTCAGGTGTGAGGTCACCGTCTTAAGCGGACACGCTGGACACTATCTCCTCACTCCCTAACCACTCCCCGCTACTCCCACACCACTCCCTAACACTCCCAAACAGAGGTGACTACACCCGCAGAAAGAGGGACATGTTTTGTCATTTTTTAATAATCTTTGGTATGAGAAGTCACTCACTTCTTGCCTTCTGCAGCTCCCTTTGCTGCCTTTTTCTGGCATCTTTGGCTTAATCGCCGCCGCCAGACGCTCCTTATACGCCAATGGCTTTCGTCACACTGTCGGCCCTGTGGTGCCGGTAGTAGTCATCGGTGGCATTACCGTAGGTGGCACTGGCAAAACCCCGATTTGTGTAGCCCTAGTCAAAGAGCTCCAAGCTCGCGGCTTTAACCCTGGCGTGCTCACCCGTGGCTATAAGTCCCACTGCAATAGCTACCCCTGCCAAGTGCCTCTTGATGGCGATCCCTACGTCTACGGTGATGAGCCCAGCCTCATCCGTCGTGCGACCAAGGCTCCAGTAGTCATCGATCCCCAGCGCACCCGTGGTGCTGACTACTTAGCAGGCTTAGGTGTGGACGTCATTATCACTGACGACGGTCTGCAGCACTACGCCTTAGATCGTGATGTCGAAGTCTGCGTTCTCGACGGCAGCCGCATGTTAGGCAATGGCCACCTCTTACCTGCAGGCCCCTTACGTGAGGCCAAGTGGCGCTTAAAGACGGTGGACTCCATTGTGGTCTCCGGAGCGGTGGCGCATTTGGGTTACTACCCAATGATGCTCAAGCCAAGCTCGGTGGTGCCTTTGAGCAACAACAGCCACGAGACGCTGCAACCACGCAGTGAGATCTGCGCTTTCTCTGGTATCGGCAATCCGTCGCGCTTTTACAAGACCCTTGAGGATTGCGGCTACGTCATCAAAAGCAAGGTCGATGTCGGTGACCACGGCAAAACCTCGATTGAGAAGCTCAAGAAGTACGCGCTGCAATACCCTGTGGTCATGACGGCTAAGGACGCCATTAAGTACAAAGCTGAGGCCACGGAGCAGAACCTCGGCAACATCTTTGTGCTTAATGTGCAGGCTAACTTAAGCAAGCTCTTCTACGACGACGTGGTCAATAAGATCAAGCAGTCCACCTATAGGGTGGCCCAGCGGCGCAAAAAGCGCGAGGCGGCGGGCTATGTCCTTGAAAAGGTGGAAATGATCGATCACATCGAGCCAAATCCACTGCCAGATGCTGACTACCGTCCAGCGACCAAGACGGCCGCAAGCAGTGAGAGCAAGGCTGCCAGCACGCTCAGCGCAAAGGAGCAAGCGCAGGAGTCCGATCCACAGCAGGAAGCGGTCGCTACTGCCACGGCAGCTGCTGCAGCTGCTGCTGCAAGCACTGCTGCTCCTGAGCTGAACGTAAGCTCTGACACCGCTACGGCAGCAGCACCAGCAACTGCTGACAGCACCCCAGAGGACATGGCTGACACCAGCAACGACGCTACAGCTGAAGATGAAGCTAATGGCGCTGTTGATGCTGCCGCTGCTGATGCTGACACGGATGCTGAAGCTGATGCTGACGACCGCGATGATGCCGACAGCAAGGACGAGAGCGAGGTTGAAGACAACTCCCCAGCCAAACAAGCGGCAGCACAAGCTGCAGCTGCGGCAGCAGCCTCGTTTTTAGCTGACAGCTTTAGCTCTAACAAGAGCGCGGAAGAGACCAAAGAGGACAGCAAGGCCAGCGCCCCAAAGGAAATCAAGACGCTCAAAAAGCAGGTCAAAGCAAAGAGCAAGACGGCTGCAGCTGACGCCAGCGCAGGCGCGGGCACGAGCGAGAAAAACGACCTTCCTCAATTGCTTAAGCGTAAGAGCTAAAGCGCTGCGCAGCGCTGCACAGCGCAGCACAGCACAGAGCTACAGCGCCACTGAGGAAGGGGGGCTCCGCTAACTGACGGATGCATGGTTGCGTGCTGGCACCAACTTACACCTCGAGATAAAGGGTGCAGTTTGGTTGGTGCTACCTTACGGTAAGGCCAGCATGATTGCCCTAAATCCCGTCAGCTATTAAGTAAGCCGTTCCTTACCCTAAGCGGCGCAGCCGTCTGCCAAGTGGCGAGCTGTGCTCCGCATGCTGCGTGGATTCTGTGCTGGTGCCACTTACTCTTAGCCTTACCCTTAGTGAGGGTCAGGGCTGTGGTGGCCTGTTCACCGTAACAACACCTCGGTGCTCTCTACTCTGTGGTCACCATGGCCTCAGCTCTGTGCCCCCAAACACTCGCTCACACCACTTACTGCCACTCTCTGCCACTCCATACCACTCGCGCCCTACTCCCTCTAACTCCCCTACCTGCTGCTTTGCAAGGAGAAAACTATGAGCTCTCAGATCAATTATGTAGTTGCTATCCCCGCCCGCTACGCCTCCACCCGCCTCGCCGGTAAACCTCTGGCCAGCGTCGCCGGTCAACCAATGATCGCTCAAGTCTGTCGCAAAGCCTTACAGTCCTCAGCTCAAGAGGTTATTGCCTGTGTCGATCACCCCGCAGTAGTAGAGGCCCTTGAGCCACTGGCGCAAGAGAACCCACGCCTTAAGATCTGCATGACCTCCGATAAGCCACGCTCGGGCACGGAGCGCATCGCCGAAATGATCACCACCAGCGGCATGGATCCGCAAACCGTGGTCGTAAACGTCCAAGGCGACGAGCCTCTTATCACCAAAGATCACATTGATGCCGTGGCGGCGCTGCTTATTAATAGCGGTGCAGACATGTCCACCCTCTGCGCCCCAATTACCCTGCCACAGGACGTCTTGGATCCTAACTGCGTCAAGGTGGTCTTAAACGCCAAAAACTTTGCGCTCTACTTTAGCCGCGCTCCTATTCCTTACGAGCGCGATAACTTTAGCAAGTGGCAGCAAGAGCATGCTCAGGCAGGAGAGGGCAATTTCTCCTACCCTGAACTTACCACCACGCACTACCACCACATTGGTATTTACGGCTATAAGGCGCAGACCATCTTAGATTACTTACAGCTTAACCCAGCACCAAGTGAGCAAGCGGAGAGCTTGGAGCAATTACGCCTGCTGCACTACGGCATGAGCATCGCCGTAGCGATCACTGACCGTCCACCTGAGGCAGGTGTGGATACGGCTGCGGACTTAGAGCGCGTCAACCTCATCTTAAGTGCGGAGCAAGGCAAGTAGCCTCGTCGGGGCAGTCGCCTTACGGGGCACAACGCCGCTTAGGCCAATAACCTCTAAAAAGGATCCTGTGCCACCGGCCGCCCGCAGCAGTGGTAACGGCCGCCTTTTAACTAACAGCCGCGAAATTCCCTATGCGTAAGCGTAGGGATGAAAGCGGCTAACGTGGGAGTTACATCGGCCTTTGTTGGCTCCTAATGTACTT
>CASEBB010000205.1 GCA_949286015.1 uncultured Succinivibrionaceae bacterium
GGATGTGTATACGCTGTGCTTGGCTAAAGCCCCAATACTAACTGTCGGCTAACCCCACTCTTACGAGTGGGGCATGCGCCGACAACTCTAGGTCAAAGAGCGAGCGCTAAACGGTCGGAGCTATTGCCTGTGCTCTTTTGAGCAGAGCCCACTGATCTCAGTTTGTGTTGGGGGCGGTGGGCTTTGTTGTTTGTGGCTAAGACAGCGGTCATTTACCCACAGCAGCAGTTGCGCAGCGAGTCAGCAGCTTAACTTGGGAGAGCGTTTTCTCCATGTGTGAGCCCCGCTCCTTGCCATTAATCTACCTTTAGAGATAAGTCGCAGTAGCGACGCTTGCTGCTCCATATCAGGTTTCTGCATCAAGGGCCTTACTTACACCCACCGCAAAGGCCGATTGCAAGCCCACAACATAGGGAGAAAACACTCTCTACCTTAGAGGTGCGGCGCCATTCTGCAAACGCAAAAAAGCCCATCACAGCTGAGGAGGCCATGATGAGCTTGGATTATTTCTGAGGTGCATTGTTGCTGGGAGCAGGACTCAACACAGTACGCATTATGTAGCGCGTAGTGTGCAAGGCGTAGTACGCAGAGAGCCAGCTCCGCAGCGTTGCTTTTTGGGAGAGTTAGCGAGAGCGCTTAGGGTAAGGCGCGCACGGTATTGGTGGTGGCATCCACACTCAGCTCACTTAACTTACCGCAATCTAAAACGGTATTGCCCTGAGCCTGTGGGCTGACCTCAACATGCAGCATCTCCAGCTTTTGCAGCTGCTGGGTGGTGAGCAGTGCTGCCACTTGGGTGTTAAAGCAGGCACTGGCAAGGGCATCCTTTGGCTCTTGTGTCTTGGTGGTGGTACCGACAATGTGATTAGTGGCGATGTAGTTGCCGCTGCCTTCTTGTACCTTGATGGCCACTGGTCGCTTATCGGTGCAGTCAGCTGGAAACTTGAGGAACTGCGCATCAATGCACTGGGAAATGTGATTGCCAATTACCGAGTTATTGTTACCAGCAATGACCACCATGCCAAAGTCATCACTTAAGCCGTTGTCGTAGTCCTGCATTGGTGCCCATGGCTCATGGTCACGCAGCAGGTGGTTGGAGCCGACTAAGTTCTCCGAGCTGCCCTGATCTAAGATCAGCATACCCGCGTAGAACGAGTGCAGGCGATTAGCGCTGATATTAGATCGGGTGACGTTGCTTAAGTGAATGGAGCTCTTGCCACGGGGGAAGACGTTGTTAGCAGCGATGAGCAAACCGCCAAAGTTGCAGGCGTAGATGCTATAGCCCTTATAGCCCGCGCCGATTAGGTTATTGGAGATCTTGGAGGCTTGACCGCTGCCGCGCAGCTCGATGCAGTTACCACACTCAGCGACAAAGTTGTTATCCACAGTGAGGGCGTCGGCATCACAAATGGTCAGGCCGTGCTCGCAGTAGATAATGCCCATCTCGGTGATGCGGGTGGAGTCGTTAGCGCTGGCAATGTAGATGCCGGTTTTGCCGTTTTCGTAGGTGTTCTCGACATCAGGACGCCCCGAGGCATCAGCCACAAAGTGCAGGCCGTCGATGCAGAAGTTAGCAAACTCGATCGAGCTTAAGCGTGGGTTGCCCTCGCGCTTTACAAGGATAGCCGCGCCTTGGGCTTCGTCTTGTTGGTTGCCTGTGAGGTCATTGATGATACGGCTGCCGCCTGGCCACACCTCGTGCCATTGCTTAATCTCCTCAGGGGTGGTGTTGAAGCGAATGGAGGAAGATGTAAAGCCGTGACCCTCACCAACGATCTTGAGGTAGCTTAAGTTGATTACGGCTTGGGTACGCAGATGGTAATCACCGGCAGGGATAAAGATGGTCGCGCCTGGCTTACCACCGTCGTTGATATCGACTGTGTTTTGGCGTTGCTTGATGTCAGCAACAATGGCATTGATCACTGCGCCGATATCGTTAAAGGCATCGAGTTGATGCTCTAAAGCCCAAGTGGTGACGTCGTAGAAGTTGTGGCTGTGCATAGTGTTTCCTTGAGCTTGTGCCGCACTTAACGTCGCTTGACTGGGCGCAAAACCGCGCTAACGCAAAGCAGAGTGCGCTAGAGCAAAGCTGCGCTCAAGCCCCGCGACGCTGGTGGAGACTAAGTGCGGGACAAGAGGTAGGGATGAGGTTTACCAGAACGTGACGTTACGTTGCGTGACGTGACGCGACACTGGCGTTAATCCAAGGCGTTGTGTGGCAAGCAGCGCAGCGGCGCGGGCCATGTGGCTGCTACAGTGCTGTAACAAACTGCGCTGTCGTTTCCTGCAAAGGGCAGGTTTTAGTTGCCTTGGTTCTTGTTTTCTTGAATGAGGGGATCGATAGCCTGCGCTTGCTCATTAGCATCGTTAGTGGCGTTGTCGCGGGCTCGGGCCGTCAGTTCACGCTTGATTTGGTTGAGGAAAGGCTGCTTGAGCTTAAAGAAGTGCACCATGACAGCACTGATGAAGTAGCAGACCATAGGAATGAGGCTGAAGGTAATGATGATGCCTTGCAGCGTGGCCTCGTTTTGCTGTGGCTGGTTGGCTACATAGCCGGTGTAGGCTAAGATGGCGGCCACTAAGGAACCGGCGATGGCTAAGCCTAACTTGAGCATGAAGAGGTTGCCCGCAAAGGAGATACCGGTTAAGCGGCGGTGCAGCTTCCACTCACCATACTCATCCACATCCGACATCATTGCCCAGAGGATAGGGCCAGATTGCACTAAGTGCAGGATGTTAATGACGATGAACAAGGCCAGCAGCGGTACTAAAGAGTTAGGATCCACGAAGTAGAGGAGTAATGACAGTACACCTAAGATGATGTTGATGATGCGGAAGAGCACCACCTTATCAAAGCGATCGGTAAGAGGTTTGGCCACGACGCTACCGATCATGTTGCAAGCTACGCCTAAGGCCATGAAGAAGGTGATAAAGGCGACCGAGGCTTGCATCACGTAGGTGGCGTAGTAGATAGTGACGGCACCACGCGTAAAGGCTGGGAATACGTTGACAAAGGTGATCGCGATCATGAGCAGCCATTGGTCATTGTGCACAATGGCTTTGAGGTCTTGGCGCAAGGAGCCATCAGTCTTTGGTGCTGGCACACGCTCGCGGATGGCCCAGAAGCAGAACAGGAACATCAAGGTGGCACCGGCACCTAAGATGATCATTGCGTACTGCATGCCCTGCGCACGATCGCCGGAGCCTAATAAATCCGACAGTGGCAGGATTGAAGAGGAAACGATGAGGGTAGCAAGGCCGTTTAAGAAAAAGCGCCATGAGAGGCAGGACATACGCTCGCGCTCATTGAGCGTGATCACACCAGCAACCGAGCAATAAGGAATATTGATGGCGGTGTAGATCAGCGACATGAGCAGGTACGTCATGTAGGCATAGATGATTTTGCCCGTTGGCCCCAGATCAGGGGTAGAGAACATGACGATGGCGCCTAAGCCGTAAGGAACGGCCATCCATAAGAGCCATGGGCGGAACTTGCCATAGCGGCTTACAGTACGATCGCAGATCGCACCCATGATAGGGTCGGTGAAGGCATCAACGATGCGAATCACCAAGAAGAGCGTGGCCACGATTTGTGGCTCTAAGCCAAAGACATCGGTATAGAACCATGTCAGGTAGAGCGAGAGCATGCTCCAGACAATGCAGGAACCGGCATCGCCCATGCCGTAACCAATTTTTTCAGTAAGCTTGAGCTTAGCGAAAGCAGCGCTATGCGCAAGAGAAACATCCGACATCGGATACCTCCACATACACCTCAGTTACACCTCTCCCATGAAGAGGTGGTTTGAGTCCCCATGTGGCACCATGGGAACTGACGAGAGCCTAGTGGGAGATTCGACTTGCTTTTTTAGTTTACTGGGGTCAGTAGAACCCCAGACACAAGCCCTTTTACCACAAGTGAGAGTGGCCTTTTAGCTAGTTGGTTGCGATATACCGCTGCAGTCGGTATGGGGGCATTATAGGGAGGGACTGGGAGGTGATTTGTGAACTGCATCACGTGTAGTTTTGTTTCACAAATTTCTGATTAAAGTCACGTTACAAACATGATATTTAAGCTTTTTGTGTGCTTTTAGTGCAAAAATTTTTTCTGATGAAATCTGCTGTTTCAAGAGATGGGGCTGGGGGGCTATGCTGGCGGCGGTGCGCACCAGCCGAGCCAGTAAGTCAGCATTAAAGGTGAGGTTAGAAGTGGCGCTGCAGCTCTCTTAAGCTGTGGGTGACGGGACAAAAAGAGAGCGTGGTGACAGGGTCGGGCGCTGCTAAAACACAAGACAAGGCAAAAGAGGAGCACTCGCAGTAGGGGTAACCCTGTGGTGCTCAGCTTTTGGTAAGACTGACTTTAGAGGTGACGTCATTTAGGGGCAGCATGGGGCCTCAACATAAGAGAGGATTAGGCTTACCCGCACCCTTTATCTCGAGGTGTATGCCGTTGTCATCACGCTTCCTATCCTCCATCATTGATGAGAGCCCTCATTCCTTACTATCTGCAGCGCACAGCTTACAGCTGTGCTGTATCGCTGCGCTGCGGGCTCGGTTGGCTGTGAGGACGCTGAGCGTTGGTCTTTGCTCAAGATAGTGGCACTTGTTGTGGCTCGTGTCCTAACTTTGAGGTGAGTGAGTGAGTGAGGTGCTTGCGTGCTGTCGCTGTTTAGTGGTGGCGGCAGGTCGCACCACGTGGACAGCACGGCGCTCTTATCTTAATGAGTTGTTGTCAGTCAGCGCGCTCTGGTAGAGTGATAGCTGCTACTGTTGCAACCGCTACTGCTACTGCTACTGCCACTGTTACGCGGTTCCTCAAGGAGGGGACATCATGGCTAATTTGCGCGATATCGCTCGTAAGGCCGAGTGCTCCACCGCCACGGTCTCTCGGGTGATCAACAACAATCCCAAGGTAAGTGCCGAGATTCGGGCGCGCGTGCATGCAGCCATGGATGAGCTCAACTATCTCCCCAACAAAGGAGACACCACCCTCACCGGTAAAAAGAGCGGTCTCTTAGGCTGCATTGTGCCCAACCTCACTAACCCGCACTTTAGCCAATTGGTGATGACCTTAGAGCAGGATGCAGCCTATGCGGGCTTAGAGCTCATGATTAAGACCCACCTCAATAATGCAGAGCGTGAGGAGGCAGCCTTACGCGCTTTCATTAAGCTTGGAGTGCAAGGGCTCTTGTGGGTACCAACGGAGAATGAGGCGAACTTAGTACCGCTGCTCCAGCGGGCGGGAATCGACTCCGTAGCGCTCACGCTGCGCTCCAAGTTTCTCAATTCGGTCTTAGTTGACTACCGCTATGGCATGAGTCTCATTGCCCAGCATTGCGCCGCGCAAGGATTCAACTGCTTAGGCATGGTGAGCCAAGAAAAGGTAGATGCCGAGAAGTGCTTTGCCCTCAAAGAGCACTGTAAGCTTGCCAATGTTGCGGTACCGCCAGAGCTGTGTTTTGCGGTGCCTAAAGGCATCTGTGAGGACGTGACCTCGCATGATCAGCTCTTAGCGCAGGTGGTAAGCGCCATTGTCTCTAAGATCATCGCCTTTAAGGAACAGGGCGCGACTTCTGTCCCA
The DNA here is from genome assembly GCA_949286015.1 of uncultured Succinivibrionaceae bacterium. Lineage (GTDB taxonomy): Bacteria > Pseudomonadota > Gammaproteobacteria > Enterobacterales > Succinivibrionaceae > Anaerobiospirillum. Next base: position 5,579 of record CASEBB010000205.1, read on the forward strand.
GAGCCACAGTTGCTGCTCTCTCAAGTACGCAGTAAGGAGCAATTAACTGCTGGCAGTGCAGAGGCGTCCGTGCTCTCACCTGAAGGTAAGGACGTAAAGGAGCAAGCGCAGGTGCAGCTGCGGCTGGTACTGTGGGTGTACAACGATATCTTTGCGGTGAGCTTAATGCGGGAGCTTGCTGAGCGTGGTTTACGTGTGCCGCAGGATGTGGCGGTGATCAGCTACGACAACACCTACCTGTCTTATTTGCTGGGCATCACCAGTGTGACACAGCCTATTACCCAGATGGCCCAGCGTGCTTTTGGGTTGCTCCGTGATCCTTTCAAGGGGACAGCGATTGAGTGTGCGGAGCTCAAACCTGAGCTCATAGCGCGGGCTTCTACCTTAGGGCGGGCGTAAGAAGATCGGCGCGCTGGAGAGTGAGAGCAGGTAGTGAGCACGATCTGCCTGTACTCTGCTACAATTTGAGCCCGCTTAGCACAGCCTCACCTCAGGTTGTGGTCAGTGGGCTTTGTTTTCTGGGGTTAACACCAAATAGTGGAGATTAAGACTCATGCGCATTGCCATGGGAGTGGAGTATGCGGGATGGAAGTATGCGGGTTTCCAGCGCCAAAAGCATTTGCCTGCGGTGCAAAATGAGTTGGAGCGCGCCATCTCGCAAGTGGCAGATGAGCAGATCGAGCTAAAGTGCGCCGGTCGTACCGACGCCGGTGTCAGTGCCACAGGACAGGTGATTCACTTTGATGTCACTAAGGAGCGTCCGGATCGGGCGTGGATCCTTGGCACCAACCGCTTCTTACCAGATGACATTGCCATTACGTGGGCGATGCATGTGCCCGATGACTTTCATGCGCGTTTTTCGGCTCGTGCCCGTCGCTATCGCTACATCATGCAAAACAGCGATTACCGTCCTGCCATTATGCGTGCGGGAGTCTCTTGGTATCGCGGTGAGTATGATGTCGCGCGTATGGATGATGCGGCGCAGATCCTCTTAGGCGAGAATGACTTTGCCTCGTTTAAGTCGTCCCAAGATGAGAACCCACACTCCATGCGCAATCTGCACTTTTTACATGTGCAGCGTCGCGGGCGCTTTATCGTCTTTGATGTGCAGGCCAATGCCTTCTTACACCACATGGTGCGTAACTTAGTGGGCTCGCTGCTGCTTATCGGTAATGGCGAAAAAGACAAGGCATGGCTGCAAGAGGTCTTTGCGGCCAAGAATCGTGACTTAGCTGGCCCTACGGCACAGGCTGAGGGCTTATACCTCGTGCATGTGACTTATGAGGATCACTGGCACCTGCCTCAGCGTGAGGCCGATATGGGCCCATTGTGGTACGAGTGATCAGGAGCAAACGTGGTCATGTCACGCTGGTGCTCTGGCATGGCGTGACGGTGAGGGGCGGGCGCTGTACATGACAGGGAGAAGTAAGACTCTGGGCATGGATCCAAGAGATGTAAGCTCTTGGGGCAGAAGCTCTTGTGAGTAGGAGCGTTGCAGAGATAGCATTCCCAAAAGCAAGGCCCAGAGGCGGTAACTGTCTACAATCAGGTGTTTACACTGAGGGTAGGTGTTACTTAGGCGCTACTCTCGAGCTAAGGTGCCGTGAGGCGATTTTGAGGTTACCTATGTTGCTGCCTCCTCCCGCACTGCCCAAAGATTACGCCCTGTGCGGTCGCGTGCCACCTTGGCATAACAACACTCCGCAGCTGACTCTTTTTATGATCACGGCCATTACGCACATGCTCTATGTGGTCATTTCGCCTTACCAGAGGTGTAGACAGGGCAGAGAGCACGATGACAGGGGGTGGTGAGCATCACTACCGCTAAGATGGAGTTAAGCGCACAGGGCGAAAGATGAGGGCGCTGGCAGGAGCTGTTGGGGGATAGGGGAATCTTACGCAGTGCCGTGCGCGGAGTGAGTAGGGGTAGCAGGGGCGGGCGCTGCCAAGCGCGAGCAGGGAAAAGCCTCCTCAAAGTCCAGTAGTATCCTCATGAGGCGCTGATCTAAAAAGCCGCAGGCCGTGGTACAGATCTCCTCTGGTACTCCACCATAGAAAGCCTCGGCAATGCTCCCCGCGATAGCCGCAATGGTGTCGCTGTCACCACCCAGATATACAGCCTTTCTCAGGGTGTCGACAAAATCCTCTCCCTCGAAAAAGGCTTGCAGCGCTTGTGGCACACTGCCTTGGCAGGTGGCATCATAGTGGTAGTGTGGTCTCAGCTGCTCTAAGGTAAAGTTTAGTGGGTAGTAGTGCGCACTCAGATAGGAGCGCAGCTGCTCTTTGCTATAGCCCTGCCGCGCTAAAAAGATGGCGACGGCAGTGGCCTCTGCTCCTTTGAGGCCCTCTGGATGGTTGTGGGAAACGGCGGTGACTGCTGTGCTCAGGGCTTTTACATCCTCAAGAGTTGCAGCGGCATAAGCACAGGCACTGACGCGCATGGCAGCGCCATTACCACAGCTGTTATAGGGCTGCGGCTGGGGACTGCGTAGCCATTTTCTAAAACTGGCGCCAAAGCCACAGTCGGAATAGAGCTGCCCTAAATGCCGCATGGCCTGTATCGCTTCTGTGGCTACGGTAGTGTAGAGCGCCGTGTTGCTTTGTAAGGAGGTATCAGCAACAGAGCCAAGGGAGCGCTGTAAGGCCGAAGCAATTGCCAGCGTCATCACGGTGTCATCAGTGAAGTGGCACTTGGGGCTAAAGAGAGCGAAGTCAAAAGTAGTGGCGTTGGTGAGCTCAAAGCGCGAGCCGACGATATCACCGACAATGGCGCCGATCATGATGTTGCTCCATGATAACCATACCAGTGCCTGATGGCCCCATTAGCTAAAAAGGGCGCATAGCGACAGGCGTAACTTACAGAGTACAGCTGGCTATGCCTCGCGTTCGAGGCAGTCATCCGACCGTGAGGAGGTCTGGGATAATTTTGGTCAAGCTGATAAACACATGGTTTATGGGCATGCATCAGACTCTCTCGAGGTAACACTTGAGCACAAAGTAATGCACTTTACCTCAGTTTTGTGGCATAAGTTCCCTTGCTTTGGCCCATATTACCTTTAAGTAGGTGACCA
>CASEBB010000206.1 GCA_949286015.1 uncultured Succinivibrionaceae bacterium
TCTGCTCTTATTCCTCAGTTTGAACCTGAGCTGATCACAGTAGGATGGCACCTAAAAGCCAACAACTACCTCTTCACTGCAAATTGTCGGTGTGCATGCCTTCTTAGACTCGCGTCTTAGTCTGGCCTCTTTGGTTATGCACGCTGGCTGTAGTGAGGAAGTAGGCCGAGCTATCCTGTATGAGTTAGCGTTCAACACCTTTGGTGACCAGCAAATTGCCACAGACTTCCTTGAGCGTCCGCAGCGCTGCCCGATCAAAGTCCCTGAGCGTATCAGCGAAGTGCTCGTGGAAGAGGTCTGTGATCACAAGAAGCCCTTAATGACTATTCTCCGTAATCCGCAAGGGCAGGTGATCTTTTGGTCACGCAAGACCGGCAAAGACTTGGTACCAAGCTTTGGCAAATGGGCCAAAGGGCATCTTGATGAGCATCTGCACGTGACAGCGCAAAATGGCATCTCTTGTTTGCCTGGCTTTCAAGAGTTGCTGCCACATTGCAGCTACACTCTAACGTGGTAAGGAGCCTGTTACCACGATCTCACCTTAGAGGTAAGCCTGTGGGTGGTAAGTACCGCAGCACCGCTGCAGAAGAGCGGTCACGCACCAGCAGCGCCCAAACGCCTTGCACCTCTGCTGCCTCACTCCCAAAGAGCATCACGGCCGCTCCCGCGCAGCCGTCTTTTTCTACATAGCATGTGGTGCGCTCTTACTGCACAGCCCCGCTCTGCTCTGCCTTGCAGGCCTCAGCTTAAGGTAGACTCAGGCTAACCTACAGCTGCAGCCGTCAGTTATGAGATCACTTACTCGCTACTGCAATTGCGGCTGCGCGTCAGGAGCGTACAGGGGCTGCCCATTCTCTAGGTTCAGGTTCTCATCCTCAAACTCCGTGCGTACCCGTCCCTGCTCGACACCAATACTAAAGAGCAGATAGGACACCACCTTAATCGAGCCCGCCCACGAGTAATGTAAGCCATCCTGAAACACCGGGATGTACTTACCGACCAGCACCTCACACTTACCATCGGTGCAGATCGCATCATTAGGATCAAGGTACGACATCACCGCGTGATCGGCAGGACGCGTACCATTAGCCACAACCCCTGCGCCAATCGGCTGCGGCATTGCTGCAATCATCTGCTCTAACTGCTTATTAAACGGCACCTCAGGTAAGTCCATGGATTTACGGCAGGTAAAGTACTTACTCAAGAGCCGCGTCAGCGGGTTATCAAGCGCCTGCAAATACATGCACGTACTGCCAATGTCGTACACCGTTTGCCGTGGGGTTGCTAACACGTACACCCGCGCTGGAGCAAAGTCGCGCGCTAAAGCCATTAAATCCATCTCTACGGCTTTGGCAAAATCCTCCTCACTAACACGTTCACCAGTGTAGCGATTAAGCAGGCGGTTACGATAGCGCGGCCAGTCCTGTGCCACCACTATCGGCAGCTCCGGATGCATTTGCACTGCCCGCACCGCCGCTTGATAGCGATCGGAGCACTTACCATCGACTACGCCCTCAGGACGCACATTAACGTGCTGCGCAAAGGAATAGCAGCCATCTCTAAAGACCGTAACCACGTGCAAGCCACGGTCAATGAGGTCTAAGGTGTAATGACGGGCAAAGCTGTCACCAATGAGGACGAAATCAGGCTTACGCTTTAAGTCACCAATGGAGTTAATGGTGCCCTCAAAAGGCACGGTGTGACCACCATACTGCGCGTAGCGAGTCACCTCCCCATCAAAGCGAAATGAGGCCTTAGTGTAGAGCACATAGCCCACAGCTGCGCAGCTTAAGGCATAGACGCCGACAAAGAAATAGCCGTAATTGCGCCGCCGCTCGACACCGTAATGCAAGAGCACACCGCAGATGACAATCGGCAGCAGCATCTCCAGTGACCAGCCCAAAAAGCCCAGCTTGGTGGCAAAGACTAAGATTGGCCAGTGCACGAGGTAAATGGCATATGACCACAAGCCTAACTTCTGGAAAGGCCAGAAGCGCAAATAGGAGCGCTGGTGGTTAGCAGCAATGCACAGGTAAGTGCCGATCAGGGGTAAGCAGGCGCTATAGGTTGGCCAGCCTGCGCTGTTATCGACGATAAATAAGGAAACAAGGAGCAGCACTAAGCCCAGAGCTTCCAGCGGCCCTGCCTTTAAGCGCAGGCATAAGCGGCTTAAAGTCACAAAGATCGCCCGTGGGCGTCCGGTCATCAGCACCCAGTCGTCATTGCTGCTGTGCTTACGCTTGCGCTTGTCTACAGGCTGCTGTGCATCCGCACCACTCACAGCGCCCGCCCCTGCACTCTGGGGCTGCGCAAAGAGCTGTGCTGCCAGTGCCGCATAAGGCTCATGTAAGCTCCAGCGCTGTAAATACAGGTAAGCACGGCGTTGCAGATTGGCAAGGGAATAGAAGTACGCCAAAGCTCCCATTAACAGCTCAAAAGCACGTGCTGGTAAGAGGTAATAGGATGACTGTGGAGCTAAGACGGTGTAGTAGCAACCAAAGATGAAGCTGATGATCGTGAGGACAAGGATAAAGCGCGCGATGTAAGACTGATCGGCAGCGACGCGGCGAATCAGCATCAGCACCACAGGGTAGAAGATGTAGAACTGCCACTCTACTGAGAGTGACCACGTGTGCAGGAAGACCTGATCTAAGGCGCTATTGGCAAAGTAGTCCGTCTTTTGGGAGAAGTAGATATTGGAGACAAAGAGCAGCGCATAGAGGCCCTCGTAGCACATGCGCATTAAGTCAGAAGTGCCCACCACAAGCAGGCCCAAGATCACAAAGACTGCCACGGTTAACCACAGCGCGGGGCAGATGCGCTTAGCGCGGCGCTTATAGAAATCCCAGAGACTGAAGTTGCCTTTGTCGAGACCACGCATGATGATCATGGTCATGAGGTAGCCGGAGATGACAAAGAAGATGTCAACGCCTAAGAAGCCGCCCTTAAACCATGTGATCTCAGGCATGAGGACATGGGTGACGTGATAGAGGGTTACGGCGACCACAGCGAGGGCACGTAAACCAGTGATATCCGAGCGCAGATTCTTGGCCATAAAATGGTGCCCTTACAAAGATGAGGAAAGATGCGGGATGAAAACCAGTTGGTCTTACTACCTACTATCTACTGCCTTAGCAGCAAGGGCAGATACAAAAGCAAGTGAGGCCCATGAGGCTTAGCAGGTAATGGATATACAGAAAGCAGCGTTGTGTTGTGTTGTGTGTAGAGGCCATCATGACAGGGGAGGTCAGACAAAGCAAGAGGCTGCACGGCCTTGAGAGCGGTAGTAGTTGCAGAGTATACCAGCAAGAGCAGCGTATACGACGGCAAAGCCCCATCAGGGCAGGGCTGGGCTGTGCAGAGGTTGAGCTTATAGCGCCCGTCCCCGTGGAAGAGCAACATCTAAGAGATAAGAAGCCCTTTCTCTCTGTGGCTCTCCCCAAGAGTATACAGTGTCCACCTTAAGACTTAGCAAGCCCTTAGAGGTTAGAGCTTACTATCATTGAGCCGCCCTACTCCCCACAATCCCAGCGCCCGCCCCGTGGTATGGCACCGCATACGTGCTCTGGCTCCAAATGCAGTGGCCAGCAGCACCAGAGACACAGCGGCTGGCAGTACCGCTGGCGGCTGCAGCTGCTAACGCACCGCGATCACTTGTAATGAGCCCTTGGTGAGGTCATTTAACTCCCGCAACAAAGGCTCGGTCTCATGCTCTGGCAAGCGCAGATCAAAGTAAGCACTCTGGGCAAAGTTTTCTTTTTCGATGGTAGCGCGATAGCGGGGCAGGATGTGCTGCAGCTTAGTGATATAGCGGTGCTCAATAGCAATAGAGACCACCGAGGCAATCATGCGCTCTGTAGTCGGTAAGGTCTCCAGCGCCTCTTGCACCGAGCCTTGATAGGCTTTGACTAAGCCGCCGGTACCTAAGAGGACGCCACCAAAGTAACGCGTGACCACAGCGGTGAGCTCACCTACACCACAGTGTAAAACCACATTGAGCATGGGCTGACCGGCAGTGCCTTTGGGCTCGCCGTCATCGGAGCAACCACAAAAGGCGGTTGAGCCTGGAGCGGTGGCATTAAAGGCAAAGCAGTTATGGTTAGCTGCGGAGTGCTGTGCTGAGATAGTCTCGATAAAGGCCTTGGCCTCATCGACAGAGGCGGTATGGGCAATAGAGGTAATAAAGCGGCTGCGCTTAATCACAAGCTCGTGCTCATGCACCTGTCCTTTTTTGAGGTCTGGCACCAGATAGGTGTCACTGCCAGCGGCTGCAGCTTTATTGGCGGCGCCACTTTCTGGCTTTTTGGCCTTAGCCATAAAGAGATCTCCCCACGACGAAAAAGAGTCAGAGCCGAAATGCTCTGGGGCTCTGTTGCTGGTAGGTCTGGTGCGTATTATAGCTGACAAAGGCCAATCTTAATGCCAGTGCTGAGGAGCCAAGAAGAGCTGCTGTCTTGAGAGCTGGCAACGACCTACACTTCGAGATGATAAAGGGTGCTGGTTAGCCAGAGCATCCCTAAGAGGGGAGCGCACGCCTGCTTGCAATAAATTCAGTCAGTCGTTCCTTGGTGCTGAGTGAGAGTGCGCTTGTGAAGCAAAGGCGGGCTCTACTCAGAATTTGGGAGCTGAACGGATCCTGGCAAGATGTGGCTTATACAGCCAGCCATTTGGCAAAACATGCGTTGAAGCAAGATTCCACCACGGATCTTGAGGCCACAG
>CASEBB010000207.1 GCA_949286015.1 uncultured Succinivibrionaceae bacterium
TTGTAACATTAGCCATCAAGTTGTCGACAGCTAACAGCTATTAGGTTAGCTAAGGGTAACCATCGCGGTTTTGTGGTGGATTACTTATGCATTTGCATAATAGGTGCTGCAATAGTAGCAACATCCACAAGCTGTTGTAGCGTGCATTTTCTTAAGGGCAGATTCTATTTGGCGCATACAGATTATGGGGAACTTTTAGAGAGGAATAAGTATATTGTGTCCGTACACGCAGGCGCTTAGATACCACACTCTAACTCAGTGAAAAATGGGGAACTATTAAGCAGCAGGAAACTACCTCCAAGAGAGGCTCGCGGTAAGGAGCTAGGCCGAGCCAAAACGGGCGGCTGCAAGGTTAAAGCGTAGAGAGGTTTGGGTAAGGCAGAGGGGGGCTCAAAGCTCCATCTGGAGCCAGCAAGCGCAGCTGTCAGCGGTGTGCGTGCTCGCCTCAGCTGGAACCCGATTAATCAGGCAGCAGCCTTGCGCAGGGCGTCACGCGGATGAAAAGAGGCTATACCCCGTGTGCAGAGTACGCACACGGGAAAAGAACTTACAGTGAGCGCTGCTCGTTGCTGGCAGTAGCGGGAACTCTGGCAGGCAGAGTCAGCGCGGTGCAGATGGCAGTAGCAGCGCACCTGACCTGTGCGGTCTACTACCGCTTAGAGTAGTAGCTTAAGGCTGCGCAGTGCCACGCACGCCTAAGGAAAAGTACTTAAAGAGCGCTACCAAGCCCGCCGCATGCTGGAAGCGATTGGCACGCACTAAGTCCATTACCTCTTCTGGGGTACAGAAAAAGGTCTCAATAACCTCAGAAACCTCGCGCTGTGGCTGATCCTGCCGGTCGCACTCCGCTGCTGCTAAGAAAATCTGCTCATTAGTTGAGCCAAAGGATGGGTAGAACGAGCCTAAGTCGTGTACCACAGCTGCATGCAGACCGGTCTCCTCATACAGCTCACGGCGGGCTGCTACCGCAACATCCTCATTATTATCGATAAAGCCACCTGGCAGCTGGTACTGGTAAGACTTGATGGGATAGCGGTACTCGCGCAGCAGACAGACTTTGCCCGCAAAGATAGGCAAAATGCAAACACCAGAGTGAATGCTGACGTAATCATAAGGGCGCTCGACGCCATGGACGCGGATGCGATCAGAGACATGGGCAAAGCGTCCCAGATCGGTAGTCGTCGAGCTTAGAGTCTGCATGGGAGCGGGAGCGGCATTGGCCGCCGCAAGGGCCGTGATAAGAGCTGAAGTGGTTGTGGTCGTGGTGGTAGTGGTATTTGCCGAGGAATCGCTTGCGTTAGCCATACCTAAGAACCTAAAAGCAAAGCCAAGAAAGAATAGCCCATCATACGCCGAGAGCAGGCCCAGCGATAACTGGAAACGAAGCAGAGCAGGCTGTAAGCGCTCACCTACTTATAAGTGGCTGGCCCTGACCGCTACCAGCGACCACACTGGTGTGGCTTAGAGCTTACAGCGCCCGCCCCACCTTTGAGGAGGCTAGCTTTTATCTTTGAGCGGTACGACGCAGCAGACACATCGTTTAGATGGCAGCCAAAACCAGAGGAAAAGCAAATCTCAAAGGAGGCAACAGCCTACAATCAGATGTTTTACCCTGAGATTAGTTGTTTGCCGAGGAGCAAACCTCAAGATAGGAGCCGTCAAGCCTTTTTATGGTACCTGCCTACAGCTCTGCTGTGGCCTGTGCCGCTAAGAGCTTGGCTTGCGCCCGATCAGGTTTATTCGTCCCTGTACGTGGTAAGGCCTCTACAAGCAGGAAGCGCTTTGGTTGCTCGTAACGTGGCAGGCTGTGTAAAGCGTCTTTAATGATGGCACGCACGGCGTCAAGCTGGTCTGCTGCCAACTCTCCCTCGGCGCTATCGCTATGCAGCGAAGCTCTGGTCACTAAGAGCACCACTATCTGACCAAACTTGGGGTGAGGCTGGGAGCTAATCTGAAAGTCCCACTTAGGCTGCAGCGCTTTGATCTTGGCTTCGAGCTCCTCAATTTGCAGCTTAACACCACCGGAGTTAATGACATTGTCTTTACGGCCCTTAATGCGGAACTGCCCATTGTCATTAAATACCACAATGTCATTGGTAACAAAACGCTCTTCTGCGACCAAAGGGGCGTCAATGACTAAGGTGTCATCTGCTGACAGTTCTAAATGCACGTGGGCAAAAGGCTGGTAGTACTCTGAAGCCTCTGGGCCATTAACGCGGCGTAAGGCAATGTGCGAGAGCGTCTCGGTCATACCGTAGGTGCTCCACACGTAATGAGGGAAGCTGCTCAGCTCCTGCTCTAAGGACTCATCAATGGCACCACCGCCAATAATGAGCTGCTCAATCTCACGCAGCGCTTGTCGTTGCCTCTCATCTTGCAGGGAGTTATAGACCTGCAAAGGAATCATGGCCGCAAACTTCAGTGGCTGCGGTAACTTAGCGTGTTTCTGCCCCTGCACTGGCGCTAAAGGCTGGCCACATGGAGCTACAGGGTAGAGATCAAGACCGCCTACTAAGGCACGCACGACCACCATCTTACCGGCGATGTACTCAAGCGGCATACACAGCAAAGCACTATCGCCTCGCTGTAAGTGCAGAAACTCTAAAGTAAGCTGCGCACTGTGCATCATGCGCTCTTTGCTGACCTGCATGCGCTTAGGGACACCGGTAGAGCCAGAGGTCTTAACCTCTAAGGTAGGGCTTTCAGCAAACCAGTCACGTAAAAACGCTGTAAGCTCCAGTTTAAAGCGAAGCTGCTCCGACGCAGCGCTCTTAGGCTCTACTGTCGCTAACTGTTGCTCCAGCTCACTTTGCAGCTGTGGTAACTCTGCAGGATGATAAACCCGCCCCTCAAGGCAAATCATCTGTGCCTGCCGCTCCAAAATAAAGTCCACCATACCTCCCTACCGCTCTCCCAGCCTACCAACCAGCCTTCCTACAAGCTAACCTACTGTCCCCTACCCCAACGTTAAACCTACGCAATTGCAGCTTACAAACCTCATAAGAGACGCTAACACTTTAGAGTAAGGACTCCCTCCGCTATAAATCCCAGCTGTCCACCAGTGTTGCCTCACTGGCGAGAAACTTACGTACATAGTCGTCATAATTGCCCACCGCTGACAAGTCGCAGTGCAGCTTGGCGTGCTGGATAGAGAGCGGGCTTAAGACGTTGTTGGTATAAAGCAGGCCCGTGCCTAAGCCTTGCGGCATGGTCACGTTTTGCAGCGCACACCACTGCGTAATAGCATTAAGGCCAATGTTGGACTCTAAGGCCGAGGTCACCCAGTAGCCAATACCACGCTCTTTTGCCAGCTCAATCCACTCCGCACAGCCGCCTAAGCCACCATGCAAGCTTGGCTTTAAGATGAGGTACTGGGGCTTAATGGTGTCAAGGAGCTTGATCTTTTGTTGCCGTCCGATTACCCCAATGAGTTCCTCATCGAGACCAATGGCAATAGGACTCTCGGCACAGAGCTTAGCCATTAGCTTATATTGCTCATCCTTTACTGGCTGCTCAATGGAGTGCAGTTGAAAAGCACTGAGGGCTTTGAGCTTGTCTTCTACGTCGTCGGCGCTAAAAGCACCATTAGCATCCACGCGCAGCTCTAATTGCTCGGGGCTAAAACGCGAGCGTAATTGCTCTAAGAGCTGCAGCTCGTGGGCAAAATCGATAGCGCCAATCTTCAGCTTAATGCAGCGATAGCCCTCAGCAAGCTTCTCTGCGATACGCTGCGCCATAACCTCAAAGCTGCCCATCCAGATGAGGCCATTGATAGGCAGGTCGAGGCTGCCTTGAGTAAAAGCGCTTGGAAAAAGCAAGGCGGCGCCCGCATCTGAAGAGCCAGCTACTGACTCTTGCTGCTGGCGCGTATAAGACTGCATGAGGCACTCAAAACTAAAGCGTATCGCGGAGTAAGGTCTTAATGAATCCACATCTGGGTTCCGCCCCTGCCGCAGAGCTACACACAGCTGTTGCATGTGCGCACGCAATAGCGCCTCATAGCCACGTAGACGGCTGTCCTCAGTAAGACCTTGGAGTAAGAAATCAACACTCAAGTCAGGTAAAGGCGCACACTCACCTATAGCGAGCTTACCATCCCAGTGCAGCACCGGATACCACACCGTATGGGTGTGGTAGGTACCACGTGAAGTCATAGCTGGTTCTTTAAATTTGAGCTCAAAGCGATAGAGCTCCCCACGCCGTGCACTCACTACTAAACTCCTCTACAACGCAGCACAAAGCCACACTGCGCACAACAGCACCCAATGCCCAGCATGCCACTGTACGCCAAATCACTATTAATCAGGGAGCATATGGCTTGTGTTGGCAAGAGCACCACCGAAGTCACCCAGAGCGCGGTCGATTGCTCCCTTGTACGCCGCTACTACCAGTGGTGACACCACACCACACCACACCACACCACACCACACCACACCACACCACACCACACCACACCACACCTCACCTCGAGGAACAGCACTAAGGAACGATTGACCTAGAGTTGTCGGCGCATGCCCCACTCGTAAGAGTGGGGTTAGCCGACATTTAGTATTGGGGCTTTAGCCAAGCACAGCGTACACACATCCT
>CASEBB010000208.1 GCA_949286015.1 uncultured Succinivibrionaceae bacterium
GGTGTCCATGATGTGTTTCCCTATAATTACGGCAAACAGGAGCTGCAAAAGTAGATTACACTATCTTTGCCTACTTTTGGCAGGCGACCGCACAGGTCGAAATACCTACTATCGTGCATCCCAGCACAGAGCATGCGGTACAGTGCCACACCTACCTACCCACCCACCCACCCACCCCCCCACCCACCCGCAACAAGCTGATTGTTGCTGCTTCGGCAGCAGATGCTGCTGCTGCTGCGCAAAGCATTGGCTGTTGCACGGGCACCCTTATTAGCTCTTGTATGCACTAGTGTGGTGCAATATATCTATCTAACCTCTCCATGTATCCATGCAAAAACAGCTGCAAGCTAAGGGTTAAGCCAGTAAGCAGAGAGCCATCTTTTGCCTACATTACTGGTTAATACCACGCGTAATGTCTTTTTATAATAGATACATGTTGTTGTTGTTATATTTCCGCTAAGGTCACGCCGACTTCTGTGTGGGAGAGCTTAAGTGGCGCAAATTGTTTACGCCACAGCAACTACCGCCGCAACATAGGGCACGACGATGACAGAACAGACGGATAACTTAGGAACGCAGACCCAGAACAAGACAGCAGCCGCTGGGACTTCAGGGTTAAAGCTGGTCGTACTGACCTCACCTAACCAGTGGTTTATTCCTTATGCCAGTGAGTTAGCCTCGTACTTTGCTTGCCCTTTGATGTTTAAGCATGAGGACATCGGCTCTGATGTCGATATCGTCTTTATCCTCTCCTATCACCGCATCATTCCAGAGTCCTACCTCAAGCAACACCGTTATAACATCGTAATTCACGCCGCTGATCTGCCTCAAGGTAAGGGCTGGGCACCGCTGTTTTGGCAGGTTCTCGAAGGCAAAAACGACATTGTCTTCACCTTGTTTGAAGCAGATGCTGCTACCGATAACGGCCCTTATTACAGCAAAAAGGTGCTGCACTTGACTGGTTTTGAGCTCAATGCTGAGCTTAGAGAAAAGCAAGCGCAGATGTGCATCGAAATGTGCAAGGACTTTGTCGAGCATTACGCAGAGCTCACGGCTCATGAGCAAAGTGGTGAGAGTACGTTTTACCCAAAACGTGGCCCCGCTGACAGTGAGCTCGATCTCCAAAGCAGCTTAGGAGAGCAGTTCAATCTACTGCGTATTGTTGACAACGACAGCTACCCAGCCTTCTTTGTTAAGGACGGCCACCGCTACATATTGAAGATTTACCACGGCTAACTGTTTTGCTGCTATCACACTCGCTCTGCTGTGCTCTGCTGAGCAGAAGTTCACGCCTCATGAGATAGATTAGTGAGCAGCCAGCGCCTACCTGCCTTATGGCAATTGCCTGCACTGCGCGAGCTGCATCAGACCTCCTTCCTGTCTGCCTGTCTGTAAGAAGAGACACCACTGCCACCACCTCATCTCTTCCTCGTTGCAGGCGCCTCTTAAGGCAAAAAACAACAAAGCCCGCTGGGGTTACCCTGCGGGCTGTTGCAGCGCCACACTAAGTGGTGGCGCCTAGGAGCAGTTTTTTGGAGACGGCGCGAGGCCCAGTTTCTTAGCGTGGCTGCATGTTGTTTTGCAGGTTGTCAACTGGGATGGCGCGCTTGACGTCAATGCTGGTAAAGAAGAAGTCGCGGTCAACGGTACCAAAGATTTGAATCAGCTGCCCCTTAGCGATCATCGACCAGTTGTAGTCATCATCCAGCTCGACCTCGATGGTGCCGGTGTTATCGGCAAACTCGTAGCGGTCGTGGCCTAAGTAGTTGACTAAACGGCCGGTTAAGGTGACGTGCTGATCGTCGCTAGCATTCTTCTTGACAGCAGCGACAGTGTTCAGCTCATTGCCGAAGCCACGTGGGCCACCGTAGTAGTCGTTATAGCCATAACCACCTTGGTTCTCAAAGCCACCTGGAGCGCCTGGAGGGGCAGCAAACACAGCGGTGGAGGCCGCTAAGACGGAGGCTAATACTAAAGCGCTTAACTTCTTAATCATGCTCGACTCCCTAATAAATCTGATCGCATGTCCCCCATGATGAATATTGTGACATGGAAGATGGGGGCTGTCTTGGCGTTGCCTGCACCTTAGAAGTCTCAAGTGCTGGCACAAGGTATATGAACTACCGCAGACTTCCGTCTGCGGTTTCACAGTGCTCACTCTGCTTTTACACAGTGTTAACACTGCTTTTTTCTAGTAGCGAGCCGCTATCAGATCTTATGATGTAGATTGCGGAGTTCTTGCTGGTATTGGCCGCTTACATACCTACGCTTACGCATAGGGAATTACGCGGCTTCGTTAAAACGCCAAGCGGGGTTTACTGATTGTAGCCCTCTGTTAGTGCCACTGGGGCAATGCGTGGGCTAAAACGCCACCCCAGTCGCAAAATAATTTGGCACTAACTTAAACTGCTGGGCTCTTACTTACGAACTGGGGCAGCAGCGGCTGGACGGGCATCCTTAACGTCGATGTTAATGGAGTGGTAGTCGCGGTCAATCTTGCCAAAGATGGTGATGAGTTCGCCCTTGCGGATGAAGGACCAATCGCGGTCATCATCGAGCTCGACTTCGATGCTGCCGGTGTTGTCAGTAAACTCGTAGCGATCGTGGCCTAAGTAGTTGGTGAGCTTACCGGTTAAGAAAACGCGTTGGTCGTCGTAGCCGTTGTTGATAACGGACTGGACGGTGTTAGGGGCGGCCTGTTGGGCAAAGCCCTGTGGGGCACCGGCGCCGGCGCTGCTAGGGCCGAAGCCACCTGGGCCTGCGGCAAAGGCAGCAGTGCTACCAGCTAAAGCGAAAACAGCGGCACCAACGAGATGAGATAACTTGCTCATAACTACTCCTTACGGCTCTCATTTAAGGGGGTTAACACTGTGGGTTGCAGCACATTGCAGTTTTGGCCTAACCATGGAGAATAACGCCATGTGCGACTGCTGTTTGTGGCCTAAAACTACACGGCCTCAAGCTGCATCCACAAAGGTGTGAGGTGGGGATAGTGCACCGCAAAGAAATCTGCAAACTTACTACAGTTGAACTCATTGCAGCGGCACAGATGTAAGAGACAAAACTTCGCTCTCACACTGGCCGCAAGGTGCTTTATGTTGCGATGCTCACCTCGCTGCGATGGTTGTATTAAAACATGACCCACTTAGACAAAACTTAGCAGAAATGCGATTTTTGCTATGTTTATCCTATGTTTAACCCTAAGGGGAGGCTGTAGCGGCTTAAATATCAGCTTTTGGTAGGTTTAAAAAAATCTTTCACTTTGATAAAAAATTGTGACAAACCCCATATTTATGGGCTTTTCCTAAGTTTGTCCTAAGGCTAAAGCCTCCCAAAACTGCTGCTGCTTCGTGAGGAGCGAAACTTAGGAAGCACATTAGCCATTTAGAAACGATTACTGTCCAGCGAGTGCATCCACTGTGGCTGCTACTCCAAGAGAGGCTTATCCTTAGAGCTGCGGTTACGCATTTCGGCTCTCCACAGATTCTGTGGGTATAGGCTCAAGCTCCAGCCTTAGGTGATTGGGCTAAGGCCAGTGCTAATCAGCAATTAGCAGTCCCATTACCTCATAAGTGACCCACAAATTCTGAGTAGAGCCCGCATCCCCCACACCACCAGTGCTACCGCTTGTAACCAGCTCGCAGCAAAGCAACACTGGCAGCGCAGAGCAGAGATGCATGTACGGGCATACCGCGCTGCAAGCAAGGCGACGCTAAGCTCAAGAGGCACGGCGTAATGACAAAGGGCAGAAACAACCACACAGAGCTGCGTCCAATGCTTGGGGTAAAGCTGTTGGAGCTGTGTTGAGGAAGCGGTGATGGTGATGGGATGGTGGCGCTTCGCAAGCCAGCCAGACTCGTAGGTGCTGATGGTACTGCTGAGAATGATGCTGCGCTGACTGTGAGAGGAAGCTGAGCCGCAGGAGAGTGTGGTTGTGGCTCCACCATTTTGGGGAGCTGCACAACCAAACGCTGCGTTCTTTTGGCGCAAAAGCAGCCCCGTAAAGGACTGCGCACGGTAAAAGCAGCCACAGCTTTGCGGCGCATATCTGCTTTTCTGCTTTTCCCGTTTGGCACTGAGAAATGGGTGTGCTATTTTGGATGCGCTTTAGCAGCACTAACGGTCACGACTGTACCTCTGTACAAGGCTGATGATAGTCAGTGCTGAAGGCGATCAGAGCAACAGGGGATGCGTCACTTACTAAGCTTTATGTGGTCACTATGCGGTGACGTCCAGTAAGTGCAAAGTCCCATCGCGCGGCAGAAAAGCAACAGCTTGCTGTCTTAGCAAACTTATAGAGCTGCAAGCAATGGTATGGCTACATAAGCTATGGCTACATGTAGAAGCCCTAAAAGCCGCCGCTATGAGCTCTAAACTACTCCCAGTACGGGCACGTACCCTCACAGCAGCACGTAGCCCTCAAAAGCACAACCAACACTGCTCCCAACGTTAATACCTACTCCCTACTCTGCCTCTCTGCATCACGGTCACCTCTACATGGATATAGGCTCATAGAGACTCGCACAGAGACAGGTTTGCATCGCCAACACTCCCCACACTCCGCCCTGCTCTTGCTAACGGTAGGGTAGCAAGAGCCAACGCCACGCGGCAGCAAACCAAGCTAAGCTTTTGGCTTGAGCGCGCGGGCGCTAAGTACCCTTTCTTTCTCTGAGTCCTGATTTGCGAGGAGAGCAGCTCCAAGAGCTGCAGCGCACAAGTGAAAAGCAATAAGCCACTCATTATCATTACGGCAGCCTTATCTCTGGCCGTTATCACCCTCTCTATTCAGGTGATCTTTCTGACCTTTACCATTAAGGATCAAAAGGACTCGCTGCGCTACCTCTCTAGCAACACGGACGTGCATAGCATCCAGAACAAGCTCAATGGCATGCAGAACAGCATGCTGGACATCTCACGTGAGTTAGAGGCACTGCGGGCTAACAACAACCGCCTCAATGCGGAGGTGGCCACCATGTCCTCGATCGTCAACAAGTCCGGCACGGACTATCGCTTCCTGCAACAGGAGCTGACCAACTTTAACGAGCGCATTAGTAGTTTAGAGAAGCAGAGCGCTAACCTTGAGTACGTGATGCAGGGCATGCAGCGCTCCTTAAACTACAAATAGTGTGGTAGCACCACGCAAAGCAAGGCAACTGCCCTGAGGAGCAACATGCCGCCATAGTATGCTGCGTTTGGGGCGTGGGTCTTACAAGGAAGCCACAACGTCATGCGCGACACTGTTAACGCCAACTCGCGCTGCTTACACAACACGGCGGAAGACGCTGAGCGTCAGACGAGACCAAGGTCAGGACATACTGAGACGGTGCAACACAGAGCGCAGCTCTGCTCTGTTACACCATCAGCTAAGAAAGGGATCACGCACCTGCAGGCTATACTGCCTACAACCACCCGCACTAACCACGCACCGCCAGCACCACGCACAAGACCACTTTGATTTTTGCTGGCCCCAAAAACACAAAACACCGAACCCTCTCGAGCTCAGTGTCTGCATCTTAATGGTAGCTATGACTGGAATCGAACCAGTGACCTCAGCATTATGAGTGCCGCGCTCTAACCGACTGAGCTACATAGCCACTACAAATTAATGGCTGGGGCACAAGGATTCGAACCTTGGAAATGGCGGAATCAGAATCCGCTGCCTTACCGCTTGGCTATGCCCCAGCAAATTTCGTTCTGGATGGCAGGGGTACCTGGACTCGAACCAGGGAAATGACGGGATCAAAACCCGTTGCCTTACCACTTGGCTATACCCCTAAACACCGCTTAACGAAGCGCTGTCGTCGTGACAACGGCGCTCATTATAGACCAGAAAAAGAGACTGTCAACAACTTTTTTCATTCTTTTCTTTACCGAGGTTGCCAAAAGGGTATTACAGCCGATAAATACCGTATTTACGCATGAAAAGTTTTTCACTTTTAGGTGGCTAAAGGGCACTACAGGGCGGAGTTGGTATAGCTGTTTACGGCCTCACAGCTGCAGGCGACACGTGAGCACTCAAGTCTGAGCACGACGTCTTACAGGTATGAGCTGCTGCGGGTAAGGCGCAGTAACGGCTCTAAACGCTTCCTCTGAGGCCTCTGATAAAGACTCTCAGACTCTACGAGGCAGCCTCACAAGCGGCGTAAAGCGCTATTTACAGGCATGCTGCAACGCCAAGAGGTATTGGACTCAGAACACCTCTGGACAAGCCCAGAAACAGCGGCAGAGCTTGCTCTGAGCTCCTGCCAAGTCATACGCAGAGAAGGTGTCTCTGCACCGCTGTAAACACCGTCTGCACCGCAATTACGCCTAAGTTTGGCCAATGTTTTCTTGCGTAGAATGCCATATAGGTGTTCTTCCAGCACTCATCGCTCTATAGAGGCTGGTGGAGGGCGTTTTCCCCCCACTGTTCCTCAAAGTATTTTCCCCCTATGTGATTGGCTTAAAATCGGCCTTTTAGGTTGGTTTAAGCCCCTTGGTGCAGAAACCTGATAAGGAAGTAGCTTTGCTCACGCACAAGGGGAAAACGCTCTCGGCTGGTGTCACAAAAGGAGTTTAGTATGGCGATGCTCACTGTACGCCCGCACAAGGGCGCCTCTCTCACGAGCAAGCCACCACGGTGGCAACTCTATGTACGGGCCTTTGCCATGGCCCTATGCGGTAGCGTCGTGGCACTGTCTCTTAGTGCCTGTAGCTCCTCTGCTGAGAGCGATATGGCTGCCTCATCTACCACCGAAGCGCTGGCTAATGGGCCTCACTATGGCATCGATCAGCTGCAAAGCAATCTCTACCAACAGATGGTAGCAGAGCAAAATGGTCAGCCGTCGTGGACGGAGGCCAATGAGGATGTCTATCGCCAAGCTCTCGATAACACTGACCTCGTTTACGACGAGACTACGGCCTCGTTTATCAATGTCGAGGGAGCTCCGGCTACAGAAAACGTCTTTAGGGGGCGGTCACAGGTTTTAGACCCTGACCAGACCTCAGTAGAACGCTCCCCGCAGTCTTCGGAGCAAGGTAAACGTAACGCAGCTAACCCAACAGGGAGTGACGTCAGTGGCGCCGGTGGCGCCACCACCAGTACCGATGATAGCGAAAAGCATGGTGGTGATGGCCTCAGAAAAAGCTTTGATCTCAAAGAGGTCATGGCCTTAGCCCATCGCGCTCAAGAGAAGTTAGTGGATGTGGGTTATGTCAGCCGCTGGCAACGCTTAGAGGAAGGCGACCACTTCCCTGCTCCAGAGCCTTACAACACCTCGTCTATTAAGCAGAACAAGGCATGGTGGCAGTTAGGCACGGGGCCACGGCGTACTGAGCGCAACTTCTACGATTACGATCCCTTTTACTACCGGCCATGGTACGTGCGCGAGTATGTGCACCCACTGCCTTACAACCGCTATCAGCGTGGGCCACGTGGTGGCGTCTATTTCCACTACACCTTACAGCCGCGCTAAGCTCTCAACAGCTCAGATCCATCCTGCCTTTTGAGATGCACTCCTACTCTGATTCTGAGTGCTCTCCCGCCCTATTTTCCCGCCAGCATTCTCCACCACACAGCAAACAGCAGCGCTTACTAACCCAGCTCTCTGACCCCTACGATCTAAGACTCACCACTGCTCTGTGCGCCAACTTTTCCCTGTTGCTGGAATCTCTACCTTTTTTGAGGCAAAACCACACTAACCGCAAATACCGAGCAAAAACAAAGAGAGGTGCTCACCTTGCGGCAAACACCTCTCTTGAATAATAGAATCTGGTAAAAGCTGTGGTGTGGCACAAGGCAAGCGCCAACTTTAGTGTCCACTTGGCACCTCATTGGCGCTTACCGTATTACCACAACTTGGTCTAACAGCTTTTTAGAAGCTACTGACTATTAGCCGATCAGGCTTAAGCCTAACTGTGGACGCATGTTAGCTTGCATCAGCATGGAAGCAGCGGCCTGCTGAATGATGCTCTGTTGCGACAGGTTAGCAGACTCCTCAGCGAAGTCAGCGTCTTGGATACGCGAACGAGCATCAGCCTCATTGATGGCGACGTTGGACTGGTTACGAATCGTAGACTCGAGACGGTTTTGGATGGCACCTAAATCCGAGCGTTGTGTATCAACTTGCCGGATAGCAATGTCCATCGACTCAATCACCTTCATGGCGCTGGATGCTGAGCTGAAGCTGACACCAACGGCTTTAGTGCCATTAGCCAGCTTTGCATTGCTAGCAACAAAACCACCACTGGCATTAGTCTTACCGCCACCAGCACTCATAATGGAGCTGAACTTGAAGGAGGATACATCAAAGCTGATCTTATCGCCGGAGTTAGCACCAACCTGTAAGGTTAATTGGCCGTCAGTGCCTTTATTGTTATAAATGGTTTTGGAACCAACATTGGTACCATCAGCACCATCTAATACCAGCTTGCCACCATAAGTGGTCTGCTGGGCAATACGATTGATTTCCGTGATCAGCGCATTAGCCTCATCCTCTAAGGCTTGGCGATCTTCGGCGGTGTTGGTACCGTTAGCGGCCTGCACTGCCAGAGTACGAATGCTTTGCAGCATGGTGTGGATTTCGTCCATGCCGCCTTCAATGGTCTGGGCTAAGGCAATACCATCGTTGGTGTTGCGGTTACCTTGGTTTAAGCCATTGATCTGCGAGGTCAGACGGTCAGCGATCTGTAAGCCAGCGGCGTCATCCTTAGCGGAGTTGATGCGCAGACCAGAGGATAAACGCTGGTAGGTGGTATTCAGCGCATTGTTGGCGTTGGTAAGGAAGCGTTGACCGTTTAAGCTAGAAACGTTGGTATTGACATAAATAGCCATATGCCAAAAGCCTCACGACGTATGTTTTACTAAGTTTGTGCGAGGCCATGTAAAAGTCGCTTTCCTTGGCAAAGCGGTCTTAACACAGCCCCTGTTCAGACCACATCGCGATAAGGCATAGCATTAGCTATTGCCTTATTGGTGCGGCTGAAAACCCTTATGAAGAGCGCTATTGCGCTCGTGGGCTGAAACAACCACCTTTGGCCTTGGGAGAGAATTAGTTCGCCAAGCCTCTAGGTAGCTGTTTGAACGACCAGAACAGGGGCAACTTGCTAAATGCTCTGTGTGTTAGCGCATGTTTAAAAAAAAAAAAAAAAACAAAAAACAGCTTGTTTAAGCTGTTTGTTGTCCGTTAAATTGCTGCCTAATTGCTTTGAGAAGTCGCTGGTTCACCGAAGTAAGCTGACGGTCGCACCGCAGAAGGGGCGCCTGCGCTGATTTCTGCGCAGTCTCTGAGCATGCACACCGACAATTTGCAGTGAAGAGGTAGTTGTTGGCTTTTAGGTGCCATCCTACTGTGATCAGCTCAGGTTCAAACTGAGGAATAAGAGC
>CASEBB010000209.1 GCA_949286015.1 uncultured Succinivibrionaceae bacterium
TCTTTTATGGTTATTGTTTAGGAGGCATTGTGTCTATAGCAAACTGCGATGTCAAGCTTTTTCCCGTATTTAAGGGCGTACTAAGTGGTCAGCCCTGAGTCTGTGGTGTTATCCAGCATCACAAACTCATCTCCGCCCATGCGGATGATGAGGCCCTGTGGCATAAACTTGTCCCTGACCTGCCGTAAAGAGTTGGCAAAGCTGATGATAGCCTCATCGCCCTTTTCATGGCCCAAGGTGTCGTTGATGCTCTTGAAATTGTCCAAGTCGAAGTACAAGACCATGCCCACACCGCGATGGCTGCTTTTCTTTTTCTTCCCCGCAAAGAAGGCACCATTGAGCTCAGCGTAGTTGTTGGTTAAAAAGTTGCGGTTCTTGAGCTTGGTCATCGCATCCTGTGCCGACCAGTTCTTGATGGTTTCGAGGAGCTGCTGCATCTCGTAGGTTGCAGTAACCGGTAACTCCTCACCATCAATGGACAGGATATCAGGGTGGGAGATGTGGGCATGCACTAAGAACGGAATGCCATTGTGGTTGGCAAAAACCCCAGTGCCCCGCTCTCTGCGCGCAAAGCGCAAAGCATCATCTTCAGAGGTGAGCACAATGTAGGAGCCAATCACACAGCCCATGTTCTCGGTGGCATACACCAACTCGTACTCTTCATCATAGCGATGGAAAGCCACCAGCTTGTCGCTCTTGAGGGCTTGATAATAGGCGCTTTTTCCAAAGACATTTTGCTGTTGGAAGGGGCCGAGGAAGATCACCTCATCGCCCATGTAATCAAAGAGCTGCGGCTCACCGCGCTCGGCCAGCCACATCAAATAGCGCAGCATCTCCACGCACTTGTCACCAAAAGGCGCGTCTAACGGGAAGCTGCGGTGTAAGCCCGACTCCACATCGCGCTTTTGCAGGTGCTCCTTAGTGTGAAGAAAGTAGCCCTCGTCGCCAGTTAAGCCTTCCTTATCACGGATCATACGCACCACTTCGTGTGCAAGTGGCGAGTTGTGGGTTTGTGAAATGCGCTTCTTGGGAGGCTCGGGGTCAGCAAACACAGGATTGTCGTTGCGGAGCTTATCAAACGACTCAAACTCCTCAATAGCCTTGTATTGGCCTTTATCTAAGATTTGCTGCATCTTCTGCTGAATTTGTGAGGCGTGTAACTGCTGAGCTTTTTTGTCTGTCATCGCCAGTTTTCCCAAAATCCAACAACTTACGCCCCGCTGAGAGCAAAAAGTTTGCAGCTGTGCTTCCTCTCACCTCAAAAGAGGGCTTTCCTCAAAGTCTAGGGGCTTGTCAGAAAGCACACCGCATCAGTCGCATCAGCAATGAAGCGCGGGGCGCGGACATAAGGCCATTACCAAGGGTACAACATTCACTTTTAGCTTACATGTACCACCGGCTATACTACCACCTATGATCTAATCTGGCACCGATTGCAACGCCATATCCGCTGCCTTTGCGGCAAAAATCACACCCGAGTTACAGCGTATACTTGCCGCGAGGTTTGTGGCGGATGGTGGCGGATGGTGTTTGGGGCCATACCCGCGCACTTAACCACAACCACTACCCCCATCACACTTAGTGAGGCTGTTATGGCGCTCTGAGTTTTGCTGCCACCATGAGGTTTGTGATTATGGGGTGGGACATCATCTTGAGGAGTGGGGCTCACCAAGAGGAAAGTGCCTGTAGTTAGGGCTTTTGCCACTAATGCCACCACTGCTACCACGAGCCGCTGTTACCATGCGTACCACGCCAGCGGCGGTTGCAGCAAGGTGGGCATTGGGCTACTGCTCTACCTCAATGTTGAGCACATTGCGGTACTCGGCGTAATCAAGATACGAGCTGCGAATCGACTCAATCTCGCCCTCCAGCTTAGCAATGTACTGCTCATACTCTTTAAGCTTGTGCTTATCGTTACTGTCCAGAGAGCCTTGCTGATTTGCTTGCAGCAGTTCCTGCTTTTGCTCCTGCATGTCCTGAAGCAGTGTCTGATTCTCCGTAAGTTGGTTTTGCATCATGGCCATCGCCGTCTCGTAGTAGGCCAATTGCTTTTGCAGCTTCACCTTGTCCTGCTTAAGTTGCGACAGCTCACCCTCAAGCTGCATTTGCTGCTGGTCACGCTGGTAGATGCTCTGCATTTGCTCTTGTAAGAGCTCATTTTGCACAGAACTGCGCTGTGCCATCTCTAATGCGGGCTCACTCTCACTTGCCGTAGCTGTGTCGCCCTTAATCATCGCCGTCAGCTTCTGTGCCGCGCTTTCGGCGCTGTTGATCAGCAGGTAGATAAAGTTCGGGCTCTCTCCCTCGTCTTCGCGCGCTTCTTGGGTAATCGCCGTTAAGGACAGCAGGTCGTGTTCTTGTTGCCACGTGGCGGTAATGTCATTGAGCCGCGCCACTTGCAGAGCGTAGGTGGTGATCTGCTCATCACAGTCCTGCACCTCCTTAAGCTGCATCTTTGCTTGTGCTTCCGCAATGGTGGTCTTGCCTGCCCCCAAGAGCATGCTCAGGGCTTGCTCTACCTGCTCAACGGTAAATTGGTAGCGCTCTAAATTGGCCTTCATGAGCTCAAGGTTGACATTGATGTCAGCAGCGCTCTTGTAGAGCTCAAAGGACGTAGTCTCACCGTTACGAATCTTGCTCTTGAGTGCGGAGAACTGACGGCTTTGCGTCTCATGTACGCGCGTGGCGGCCTTGTTGAGGTTTACGACCTTATCCTCAAGGCGGGTGACATAATCACGCAGTGCGGTAAAGCGCGCTTCAGGGGTGCTAAAGCCTTGCTCAAGGATATCCACAATCTCTTGGGCCGTAAGCTCTGTGTTGGTGCCCAATTGTGCCGAGGCTTGCATGCAGTCGCCACTATCGGCATCACTAAAGAGGCAATCGAGCATGCCACTGGCTGCACCTAAGACCTTGGCTTCGGTGCCCGCACTGGTGCGGGTGATATCAGCACGGAGAATAAGATCGCTGGGCACCGCACGATACAGAGGAAAGAAGTGCTGGAGCTTTGCAACGATATTGCTGTTCTCTGCGTCCGCTGCTGCCTTTGCTTCTGCAGCCAGCGCGGTGGCAGGGGCACTTAGTGACAAAACACCACAGCTTAAGCTGAGACTAAGAGCTAAAATCCATGAGGAGTGGGCGCTTAAGTGGGCCAAGGGAATTTTCTCCTATTGCAAAGGTGAGGCAGTAAGGCAGAGATCGGAATCGGGCTCTTGCAGCTGGCTAGGTGGCGTAGATTGCCTCAAAGCGCCTGAGCAAACTCCTACTCACAGGTGGCAAGGTGCCTAAGGTGCAGGGAGCAGGGAGGTGAGGGGTTAGAGGGTACAAGCAGGTCAGTCATCACTCCGCCACATCAATGTTGAGTACATTGTGGTACTTCGCATTATCAAGGTACGATTGGCGAATCGTCTCAATCTCGCTCTCCAGCTTAGCAATGTATTGCTCGTACTCTTTGAGCTTTTGCTCTGACGCACTGTCAAGAGAGCCATGCTTATTGGCTTGCAGCAGGGCCTGCTTTTGCTCCAGCATGTGCTTGAGCAAAGTCTGGTTCTTCGTAAGCTGGTTTTGCATGGTGCCCAGCGCCGCCTTGTAGTCAGCTAACTGCTGGAGCAGCTCAACATTGTCCTGCTTAAGTTGTGTCACTTCCCCCACAGAGCCGGTAGCGCTATCGCCGCGTACCATGGCTGCCAGCTTCTGTGCACCGCTCAGAGATAAAATGCCGCAGCTCATACTGATGCTAATGGTCAAAAGCCATTTGGAGCGAGTGCTAAGGGTTTTCATGGGCAGTTTTCCTTGCAGAGTTTAATCAGTGGCTGGGGTTGGTACTGGCAGACAGGCCTAAAGATAAAGGCTGCATACAGCAGGCGTGATGTGCCTACAGCAGGCAGTGTGAGTGGAAGGGCGTATGTGCTAACGTATTGCCAACTTGCGGGCATGTTGTCTGTCCTATACTACCACTACCATGCGCTGTGTACATGTGCTTCTAACCAAGGATTCTGGGGGTAAAGAGCGTACCCCAAAAAGCAAATGCCCAATGAGGTGACTGCCTACAAGCAGGTGTTTTCTCCTTAGAGGAGGTGTGGGCTGCGTCAGGGCTGTCAACTTAAGGGCCGCATTGTTAAGTCATTTGACCTAACTTTAGGCGGACGACTTGGTGCCACGAAGCACGTCACTCAGAAGCCCCAGCAT
>CASEBB010000210.1 GCA_949286015.1 uncultured Succinivibrionaceae bacterium
ACCACAAAACGATCCCTCAAAGGCTGAGGATGTGTGTACGCTGTGCTTGGCTAAAGCCCCAATACTAAATGTCGGCTAACCCCACTCTTACGAGTGGGGTATGCGCCGACAACTCTAGGTCAACGTCATTCCATGGTTGTAGCTCCTCCAGAAAGGAGAAGCTGGCTAAGCCAAAGTAGGCCAAAGCCTGCTGCAGAAACTGGAGTGTGCGCTTGACGCTACCATCCTGCTTTACGGATACACGCTGTAAGGCCTGCAAGAGTTCATACCACTCCAGCCTGATCACTTTTACTCCATTGGCATTTTCCTCTACCCCCTTGGATGCGTAATCATTGCCGCCGATAGCGAGCAGAAAGCACAGCTTATCGCGGCCGTACTCGTTGTGATAGGCTCTGATTTCGTTACTCCACTGCTGCTCATATTGCAGGGAGCCGTATTTGGCTTCACCAATAAGATCGCAGTGGGCAAACTGCAAGAAGAAGTCTGGCTCCACGAAGCGCCGCTCACTGCCATCGTCGTTTTGAATACCAGCTGCGCTCCAATGAGGCCAAAACTCATAAGAGAGGAGCTCTCCACCGTCCTCTGGTAGCAGTTTTGGGTTACTGGCTTGATGGAGAACCTGCCAGAGCAGCTTATCGGGCAGCTGTAACAGCAGACCCAGTACGGTAGATGTAAGGGTATCCTCGCGCTTAGCGTTGCTGCCTGCAGATACGTCATCATCCGCAGCATCTGGCGCGGTTGCGAACTTTTTCTTGATAACAGCTTGCAACATGGTCGTTTTCCTCAAAACAAGCCATTAGTGGTAGCTGGATGGCTGAGGCTCAAAGGGAGCAGAGGTTAGAGTGGTAGGGACAAGGCACAGCCTATTGTGTGGCTAAGCTAAGAGAAGTGCAAGCCAAGACGGTAAACATGCGCTTGCTGTGGCATGAGCCACTTTTTTACAAAGAGCGGGAACTTTTTGGCACTAAGGGGCTCTAAGAGTACAGAAAGCGCTGCAATGCCCTTTATACTATCCCAAAGGGTACGACATTGCGCCTCGACTATCCCAAATCTGGACGGCTTGAGGAAGAGCACTCTAGGGTGCTGATTCTTCAAGCCGTCTTTGTTTTTGGGGCAGATAAAGGGGCGGGCGCTGGTAGTGATTGCCTCACGTGATGACCGCTGGTGGTAGCGCAGCAAGGGCAATTACCTTTGAGGGCTTGGTTGGGGCGGTGATGTTGAGCGCTGTGCGTGGAATGGTGCGGTACAGAATCCTGCTTTAAGCGGGAGGAGGCTGCTGATGGCAAAAAAGCCGTAACCTGCGAAGGAATACGGCTTCAAAGAAAGTAGTAACTTATAGCAGGATTAGAGGCCTAAGACTATTGGCCTAAGAGGCTCAGCGCAATGGTAGGACGCTGATTGGCTTGCGCCAGCACGGTCTGCGAAGCTTGCTGGATGATGTTGTTCTGAGTCAGAGTTGCAGTCTCAGACGCAAAGTCGGTATCACGGATACGCGAGCGAGCATCGGCCTCGTTTTCAGAGATCGAGGACTGATTGCGGATCGTCGATTCCATACGGTTTTGGATAGCACCAAGCTCAGAACGAGCACTATCAACGTACTGGATAAAGGCGTCGATGTTATTTAAGGTTGCTTGGGCCATGGAGGCAGCACTTACGCTCCAACGCAGATCCATTTTCGCATCAAGAGTACCACCAGTAGAGCCTGTGCCAATACTCATTGCCAGCAGACCAGCAGCGGCATAATCTGTTAAGGCACCAACAGCAGCACCAGCACTATTAGCAGTGCCTTTGTTCATTTCAGGTGCTACTTGAGAGGCGATTTGGCGCATGGTGAAACCATCCATGCCCATCGTGATCATGTCGTAAGAATTCGCGCCTACTTGGAAGAAATACTCTTTCTCACCTGCTGCATTGTCACGCATTAAGGTTTCGCTGGTAGCCACAGTGGCGTTGAGTAATACAGCACCTGCAAAAGTAGTCTTTTTAGCAATACGGGTGATTTCCGCACACAGCTGCGTTACTTCATCTTGAAGAGATGCACGATCTTCGGAGGTATTGGTACCAGTAGCAGCCTGCACCGCCAGAGTACGAATGCGCTGCAGCATGTTGGTGGTCTCGTCGAGCGCACCTTCGATCGTCTGGGCTAAGGCGATACCGTCGTTAGCGTTACGGTTACCTTGATTTAAGCCATTGATTTGCGCGGTGAGACGGTCAGCGATTTGTAAACCAGCGGCGTCATCCTTGGCGGAATTAATACGAAGACCCGAAGCTAAGCGCTGGTAGCTGGTGTTGAGAGAATTAGTGGCGTTGGTGAGCTTGCGTTGCGCGTTGAGAGAGCTCACGTTAGTGTTTACATACAGGGCCATAGATGCAATGCCAATTCATTTGCAATGGCTCAGAAAGGAGCCCTGAAAGGGGCCCAGTACACTTGCATACCAGAGAAAGAAAGCTTCAATAAATCCGATAAATAAGCCATTTATCGCGCGAGTTTAAGCTCTCTCTCTCTCTCTGCTCCACTAGAGATTTCTTTAATGATCTAGGAAAATAACACGTCAAAATTACCCCTTTTGGATACAACATGAAGCGGGGCATGTTGTATGTCTAAGGGGGCGGCAGTAAGAGCAGTCTGTGGGGCACGGCAGATTGAAGCTGTGACCACGTTGGTAGCAGGGCAGTGCAATTAGCGCCGGAGGCTAAGAGCAGTGTTGGTGCTACCGCTAGCTGAGAGACCTCAGTGACTGCTGCCGTCTTGGCTACGTGTGCCTTGGGTAACGCAAAGAGTGTGCAAGGTTGCAGACAACGCAAAAAATTACAGTCAGATTAAGGGGCGGAAACGGCTTATATATGCCGAAATCTTGCGCTTGTAAAAATTACAAGCTACCACAGCCGAGGTGGCATCAGGGTCGGTTTTTATGCGCTGCTGATAGCGCTAAGCAGGGCTATGTAAGTTGTCTGTAAGGTGGCTGTGAGGATGTATGCCTAAGAACCGTCACTTGCACCTGATGCTGGTAGAGAACGCGTGTCAGCTGGCGTCATTATCCTGATTCTGTGGCTCATCCTGAGGTTAAAGCTGCTGTTTACAGCTCACCGTGGGAGCAGAGGTAGCAGAGCTTGGTGCCATGCTCTTGCGGTGAAGACGGCCATTATTTTCCGCTGGTAGGAAGGGCTGCAGTGGCGCGATGTCGCCGCCTGTTTGATGGTGGTGCTTGGGGGCATCACGGTCTTGGTCAGGAGAGACTGACTTAAGAGATGACGGCATTTAAGGCAAGCATGCAGGCCCCATCTAAATATAGGCTATGGCTAGAGCACCATTTATCTCGAGGTATAGGCTGTTGCCAGCGCTCAACCATGCATCCGTCAGTGATGAGAGCACTCATTACTCGATGATACCTGCGTTGGTAACCGCAAAAGTGTCTGCTGATGCCTTATCTCGAGGTAGCGCCACAGCAAGCACTTACTCTTGGGGTAAAACAGCTGCTGGTAGGCAGTGACCGCCTTTGGGATTGGCTTTTGGGGATACTCTATTACCTACAAGAGAGGAGCGCTGGTGGTAGGGGTAGGGTAAGTAGCGACCTGTGAGGTCGCTGCCACATGATGGGCAGAGAAGATGGGAAGAGAATCGTGCTTGTACTTGCTGTGCATAGCAAGGCCGAGGAGAGCCCATAAGCAGCCGTCATTATCCGAAGGGGGAGTCGTTACATATGCGGTGTGGCTACAGCTGCGCTGCTCCTGCTGTGCACGCTCAAGATAAAGGCGCTTGTCTGCCAATAACCAGATGGTATCTTGAGGATGGGATTAAGGATAGGGAAACGTTGGCCACAACTTAGCGCTGAGCATGGTTGCTCCTTAAAAGTAAAAAGGGCGCACAGCCAACAAGCGTACTCAACGTGGGCTACAAACCCACGCTAAAGGCGTTTTTGTTTGCCGTGCACCCTTTGTGACAGCAGGGCGCGGATGCGTGGAGAGCGCCCGTGCTCTGCTGTCTTAAGAGGTTAAGTTAAAGCTTGTCTGTCGTTAGGTCTTAGAAGACGAAACGGGCATTGGCATTGACGCCGTACTCATCGGCATTAGAGGAGCCGGTGTAGTTGACGCCTAAGCCAAAGCTGAAGCTACCAGTCTTAGCTTCCACACCTAAGGTCGCACCG
>CASEBB010000211.1 GCA_949286015.1 uncultured Succinivibrionaceae bacterium
GCTATGCTCCATGGTGCAGCGCATAGCTAGCTGTGCGCTGTGCTACTGACATTCGTAGTAGAGTGCAAGCTCTGCTGGGGTGAGCAGTAAGGCGAGCCTTTTAAGGTGAACTTTACAGCGAGCCTGTTAAAAGTGGACTATAAAGGGCACGCAAGTGTCACGCCTACTTTTGCCGAAAAGGCTTCTTCTGGTCCAGGAGAATCCCCAGTCGTAAGACTGGGGAGGCTTCAAGTCGCTATAATGAGCTGAGGCCCTGTCTTAAGGGATAGAGGCTTTTTCTGTCAGTCTCTGGTCTGGGTACACAGCATCGCCTTGCACCTTCGGCCGTTGTAGGATCGCTTTCATGAGCAAATACAAGCATCTGCTTTTTGATGTGGATGGCACTTTAGTCGACAGCTACGATGTCAACAACGCCTGTATGTTGGAAATGCTCAAGCTCTATAGCCCTGAGCGTCAAGTGACCACCGATGAGCTCAATACCATCTTTGGCATCCCAGGCCTCGATGCTCTACGTATGTTGGGGGCGTCTGACGAGCAAATCCCTGAAATGCTCCAGCAGTGGGAAGCTCTCATCCGTACCCACGCCCAAGAATTTAAGCTCTTTCCTCACGTCATCCCTGTGCTTGAGCTCTTAAAAGAGCGCGGCTTTCACATGGCTCTCGTGACCTCGCGCTCGCGTGACTGCAATATGGGCGGCCCACTGGGTAAGGTCTTACCAGAGCCAGTACGTCCTTTCATGGAGCGCGTTATCTGTGCCGATGACACCAAGCGCCCAAAGCCATACCCAGATCCATTGCTCTTATACATGGAGCAAACCGGTGCTAGGCGTGAGGAGATCCTCTTTATTGGTGATGCTGCCACCGACTTACAAGCCGCACGCTCAGCTGGGGTCGACTTTGCCTTAGCGCTGTGGGGCTACCATGGTAAAGATTTCCTCTACTGTGACCACTACTTAAAGAGCATGTGGGAAGTAGCGAACCTCTGCACGCAAAAGGATAAAGATGAGTCCTTTGCTGCGCAGCTGCACGTCTGGGCTCGCGAGATTAACGCTATTGGTCAAATCGGCCTTGCGTACTGCAAGGATCGCTTTGATCGTGAGCGCTATGAGCGCTTACAAGACATCGCTGCGCAAATGGCTGCTTGCTACGTTGATGAGCAGGTAGAGATCATCAAAAAGAATTGGTGCACTGAGGGCTATAAAACGCCACAGATTGATACCCGTGCGGCGATCTTTGATGACCAAGGGCGTATCCTCATGGTCAAGGAAAAGCTCTCGGGCAAGTGGAATATCCCTGGCGGCTGGTGCGATGAGAACCTGTCCTTGATTGAGAATGTGGTCAAGGAAGTGCGCGAAGAGGCCAATATGGACGTGTATGGCGTGCGCCTCATTGCCGTCCAAGAGCGGAGCCGTCACAATGTGCCTGACTCCATTATGGGCTGCTTAAAGACCTTTATTGAGTGTCGCATGGGCCCTGGTGAGTTTGTGGATAACATTGAGACCAGTGAGCGGCGCTTCTTTGCCGAGGATGAGATCCCATTAGATGAGCTGCGCATTTCGACCTGCACTTACGAGCAGCTCAAGATGTGCTTTGCTTGCCATCGCGATCCGCACTGGCAGACGGTGGTGGAGTAGAGCGCAGCCACAGGAGGTGGAAGCAGAGCACAGATCAGAGGTGGTGCTACGTAGCAGAGTGCGGCGCACCAGAGTGCACACCAGAGGTGATCACCTCTGCGGTGGAGTAGTAAAGACCACTAAGGCTGCACGGTCAGTCTAAGCGGTGTTACTACTGCAAGCACGCTGGCTGCAAACAGCAAGCACGGTTAGCATTAGCGTTGCTTTTCCTAGGCTTGTACCACCAAACACCGCCTCATTCTCACTATTACCACAGAGGAATGGTGTGGCTGCTGGTAGGTGTAGGCTGCCTCTACTACTTCCTCAGCTCTATTCCCAGCTTCGACGCAGCGCAGAGAAGAGCAGCAACAAGTTTCTTTTTGTGAGGTTTCAGATGCGTTTTTTGGTTGATTTGCACACGCACACCGTTGCCAGTGCGCACGCATACAGCACTATTAATGAGTATGTGCAGCAGGCTGATAAGAGCGGCATTTCCATGTTTGCCACCACTGATCATGGCCCTGACCTTGAGGATGGTGTCATGCCATGGCACTTTGGCAATCTGCGTGTGATTCCACATGTGATCGACAACATTGCCGTGCTGCGTGGTGTGGAAGCTAATGTGCGTGCTAATGGCACCATTGACCTTGATAATTACTACTTAAAGCGCCTCGACATCGTTTTAGCCGGTTTCCATCCAAATCTGCCACCACAGGATGAGGACACTAACACCAAGCTCCTCGTTAAGGTGATTGAGTCGGGCAAGGTGGATATTGTCACCCACATTGGCAACCCAATGTACCCTATCAAATTCCGCGAGGTGATGGAGTGCGCAAAGGCCAATAATGTGGCCATTGAGCTCAATTCCTCCTCGGGCATTAATACCCGTAAGGGCAGCCATCCAAACTGCGTTAAGGTCGCGGCCTTAGCCAAGGAGATTGGTAACGTGGTGTCGCTGGGTAGTGATGCTCACGTCTGCTACTTCTTAGGTAACTTCCGTGAGGCTGAAGCGGTGATCGAAGAGGCAGAGTTAAGCTATACGCAGATCATCAACACCAGCCCAGTAAAGGTCTTGGACTTCTTAGAGTCGCGTGGTCACGCACCAATTGAGTCACTGCGTAATTTCTTTGTTCCGTTCTAAAAACAGCTGACGGTCAGCGCTTGGGCTTGCTCTCATGAGCGTTGGGCTCTTAAAGGTTAGGAGCGACTGACTTTATAGATGACGGTCTTTAGGGTAAGTATGGTGCCCATCCCTAAAAGAGGATGAGGATCACCTGTACCATTCATCTCGAGGTGGTGGTGTGACGTTGCCAGCCCGCAGCCCGAACTCCGTCATTTATGAGATCACTCATTCCTGAGCTCTGCGTTACAGGGGATCTCTGCTGTGAGGCAGGACAGACTAGGAAAGCTCTGTTGGGCCGAACTTTGTATGAGAGCAAGGATAGGGTAAGTAAAGGTGACCGCAACCGCAAAAGGAGGGGCATATGGAGCTCGACCATGTCAAACATGGCGTCAAACTCTGGCATCTCAACCACAAGCTTGCGCGGCGGCTGCAGCGCAAGAAGGATGAGCAGGTCTTTGGTGACTATACCTTTGTCGTAGGCTCAGCCAAGTACCTCAAAGAGATCGAGGGGCTGCACTATAGGCTTTTTCGCCAGCCGATGCTCAATTGGCTGGTGTGGGTGTATCGTTTCCATGCTCCTAACCTCATCTCCCTGATTTTAGACAAGTCGGGCAAGATCGTGGGCTATGAGTGCTTCATGTTCAACGAAGTTGAAGTGCAAGATTGCATCTTGCACGAGGTCTATGTGGGCGTAGAGTCTGAACTGCAAGGCAAGGGCTTAGCTACGGCCTTACGGCGCTACTCCATTGCCTCCTATAACTTCGGCAACTTAAAGGGCATCTCCACGGTCGCGGTGACTGGTGATATTCAGGCGCTGCGCTCGGCCCAAAAGGCGGGCTTTGCCATTACCAAGGCTTCCTTAAAGCCACCTGGGCAGTACCTCTTTTACCCGCTGACCTTAGGGCGCTAAGCACGGCCCCTAAAGCAAGCAGGTGTGCTCGCAAGGTTCAACCATGTGGATGTGAGGCCACTTGTTAGCCGTTAGCCCTTGAGCTGTTTTGCGGGTAGGTGCTGCTGTAAGTACCTAAGATAGCCGGTCTCTCAGTAGGTAACCTCAAAGCGCCTGACGGCGCCTTATCGCGAGAGTGGCGCCTCAGCAAAGGCCTACTCTCAGGGTAAAACCCCTGCTTGCAGGCAGTTACCTTCTTCGAGAGGTGCTTTTTGGGGTACTCACGTCTCTCACACCAGATGCTGCACACCAGCACCGTCCCAAAAAGAAAAAAGCGCCCATTGCGGCGCTTTTTATCTTTTAGGAGTGCTGCTTGTAAGCTCGCCTTACCCCACACAGAGCAAGGCGAACTGAGGTGAAGTCTCCATGTGCTTACGCACATGGCTTCCTCCCGTTTTAATAGGGCGGGTCCTGAACAAGAATACAATCCTACCTCAGCACCGTTCCAAACA
>CASEBB010000212.1 GCA_949286015.1 uncultured Succinivibrionaceae bacterium
ACAAAACGATCCCTCAAAGGCTGAGGATGTGTATACGCTGTGCTTGGCTAAAGCCCCAATACTAACTGTCGGCTAACCCCACTCTTACGAGTGGGGCATACGCCGACAACTCTAGGTCAAATCGCAAGACTTGCATGCTCAAGAGAGCTAAAAAGCTCAAAAGAGCGGAAGGAGACTACTTAGTGACCTTCTTGAACTTGAGACGGTGTGGCTGAGCTTCCTCTCCTAACTCTTTCTTCTTCCACTCCTCATACTCGGTGTAGTTACCAGCAAAGAAGCGGACTTTACCCTCATCACCGTAGTCTAAGATGTGGGTGGCAATACGGTCTAAGAACCAGCGATCGTGCGAGATCACCATGGCCGAGCCTGGGAACTCTAAGAGCGCGTTTTCTAAGGCACGTAAGGTCTCAACATCAAGGTCGTTGGTAGGCTCGTCTAAGAGCAGTAAGTTTCCACCAACCTGTAACAGCTTCGCCAGCTGTAAACGGCCGCGCTCACCACCAGAGAGGTCACCGACGCGCTTTTGCTGATCGGTGCTCTTAAAGTTAAAACGACCGATGTAGGCACGCGATGGAATCTCGTAGTTGCCAATGCGCAGGATGTCCTGACCGTTAGAGATCTCCTCAAAGACGGTGTTATCGTCCTTCATGGAGTCACGGAACTGCTCGACGTAAGCCGTCACCACGGTATCACCGAGCTTGATCTCACCTGAATCAGGCTTTTCAATGCCAGTGATCATGCGGAAGAGGGTGGACTTACCGGCACCGTTAGGGCCGATGATACCGACAATGGCACCCTTTGGCAGGGTAAAGGACAGGTCGTCGATTAAGACCTGATCGCCGTAAGCCTTGCTTAAGTTCTTGACCTCAAGCACGGTATCGCCCAAACGTGGCCCTGGTGGAATGTAGAGCTCGTTAGTTTCGTTACGGCGCTGGTACTCAACAGAGGAGAGCTCTTCAAAGCGGTTTAAGCGGGCCTTGGACTTAGCCTGACGACCACGGGCACCTTGACGCACCCACTCAAGCTCGCGCTCAATGGAACGACGGCGGGCACTCTCGGTGTTCTCTTCAATCTGTAAGCGCTGATCCTTTTGCTCCAGCCAGCTAGAGTAGTTGCCTTGCCATGGGATACCCTCGCCACGGTCGAGCTCTAAGATCCAGCCCGCGACATTATCTAAGAAGTAACGATCGTGGGTGACAGCGACCACGGTGCCAGGGTACTGATGTAAGAACTGCTCTAACCAATCGACCGACTCGGCGTCGAGGTGGTTGGTAGGCTCGTCAAGGAGCAGCATGTCAGGGCGCTCTAAGAGCAGACGGCACAGCGCGACACGGCGGCGCTCACCACCAGAGAGAACCTTGATTTGGCGATCGAAGGCAGGCAGGCGCAGGGCGTCGGCAGCACGATCGATTTGGTTTTCTAAGTTGTGGCCGTCGTGAGCTTGGATGATAGCTTCGAGCTTGGCTTGTTCTTTGGCCAGAGCATCGAAGTCAGCATCTTCTTCGGCGTAAGCGGCGTAGACCTCATCGAGGCGCTTTAAGGCGGCGGTGACTTCACCGAAGGCCTCTTCGACTACCTCTTTGACGGTCTTTTCTGGGTCAAGCTTAGGCTCTTGAGGGAGGTAGCCGATCTTGATGCCAGGTTGTGGACGGGCTTCACCCTCATAATCTTGGTCGACACCGGCCATGATCTTAATTAAGGTGGACTTACCCGCGCCATTGAGGCCTAGGACGCCGATTTTGGCTCCAGGGAAGAACGACAGAGAGATGTTATGGAGGATCTGTCGTTTAGGGGGCACCACTTTGCCCACTCGATTCATTGTGAAGATGAACTGCGCCATCAGAACCCTCGGTAAAGGAAAAAGTCACGAGATTTTAGCATCATTCTTATGATTACGCTAGGCTGGGGGCAGGGACGAGGCCGATAAATAGGCCGAAAGTAGGTGGGTTACAGCAAGCTCTGGGGGAGGGTGGTAGCGGTGAGCGCAGGCTTATTGAGGTAGGGGCGTAAAGGCTGACCGCTAGGGCAGCAGCTAAAGCTGACCGCTAAGGTAGCAACGACGCACACAGGAAAGCGCTTAGGTCACGGTAAGAGGCCGTACAGGCAGTGCTACAAGCGAAGGTACAGGGCGCGCTCAAGTGATCGTACAGCCACGTTAGGGCAGGGTGCCTTACAGGGGTGAAGGCAGGGCGGGCGCTGTTACATGGGATATGAAGCCCATACATGAGCTTACTCGGTGCTGAGGTGCTGCTGCCAATCATATGCGTACAGGGCTTATTTATCAGACTACTGATGGGTATGACAACTTGCGCCAGAGCTAAGGCTAACGTTAGCTGGCAAATGGCGTCACTATGGGCTCTGTGGCATATAATCTGCTAAATTTAGGCTGCACCTGAATGCAAGATCAGCTTGTGCTGGTGTCCCGAGTAGCAGTGCTGTGTGCGGCTGCAGCCTCGTGGTAAAAACTCACCGGTGTGGGTTTGTCTTGGTCTTTCCTCGCTTGAGGGCTGCTCAGTGGAGTCTGTTTGCTCCTTGTATTCTCACCGCAAGTGAGCAGGTGGCAGCCTTTAGTGGAGCTCAGGGGAGCAGGAAAAATTAGAGCTGTACACACACAGCTGTACCCCAATGGATTGCAGTAGCTTCGGTTGCGGCTTGCACAGAGGTATTGGTAAGCAGTCACACGGGTATCCTTTGCGGTGCAGGAGTTAGCTAATGCCACTGTTTATCAACACCAACATTTCTTCCCTTTACGCGCAGCGCGCTGCCCAAAAGGCCACTGATAAGTTAGACATCTCTTATCAGCGTCTGTCCTCGGGCTTGCGTATTAACAGCGCTAAAGATGATGCCGCCGGTATCCAGGTGGCTAACAACCTCACCACGCAGTTAAACGGCTTAGATCAGGGCAATCGCAATGCGCAGGACGCCATTGCTTTTGCGCAGACGGTCGAAGGTGCCTTAGATGAGGTCACCAACATGCTGCAGCGTATTCGTACTCTGGCGGTGCAATCTGCTACTGGTACGATGACTGACAGCGACCGTCAAGGTATTCAGGCTGAGGTTGATGACTTAACTGAGGAAATCGAGCGTATTGCCAATGAGACCACCTTTGGTGGTGCTGACATCTTAAACGGCAATGCCAGCATTGTGCGTTTCCAAGTTGGCCCTGACCCATCGTCGATCATTGAGATGGATCTCACCTACCCAATGGATGTGGACGGCTTAGCAGCCTTAGCTGCTAAGTACGCTGGTTCTGATACCTATGAGCTCGATGGTGGCGTGTCAGCTAGCTATGATGCAATCTTTAGTAACCGTACTAGCGACCTGCCAGGCATTGATCTTTCGACGCCAAGCGCGGCACAAGCGGTGTTAGCTGGTATCGATGATTTAATTACCGCAGTTGACCGCAAGCGTGCTGACTTAGGTGCGATGCAAAACCGCTTAGAGGCCACGGTGCGTAACCAAGAGAACGTTGAGGAGAATGTGTATTCGGCACGTGCTACTCTGCGTGATACCGACTGGGCCGAAGAGACTGCTACCTTAACGCAGCAGGACATTATTCAGCAGGCTACGGCAACGATTCTGGTACAAGCTAACCAGCGTCCACAGATTGCCTTATCGATGCTGCAATCGTAATAACCACGCAGCAGCCATTACCCAGCGCCTTTAGGTTTAGGGCTGGGGCATGGTAAACAGTGGTGCTACCAAGAAGGCCATTACTGTAAGCCCTGAGGGGTAAGCGGTAGTGGCTTTTTTCTGGCTGGTAGAAAAGTAAGTGAGCACCTACCCGTCACGTGGCTGGGGCTCACAGCCTTACGTTACGGTGCACAGTAGATATCCCTTTTTGCTCCTGTGGCACAGCAAAAGCCACCACGAGAGTAAAGCAGCAGACAGCTTTATGGCGAGAGCAGGGGATATCGTTAAGGTAAAGCGCAGCCGAGCGGCGCAAAGGCGCGCCGCGCGCCCTATCTTAAGGTTGAGCGTACTCAGCACTTAGCGGTCGCAACTTACAGGGAATTGGTTCTTTATCGTAAGCGCGGGATGCACTAAAAAGGTGTGACCTAATTTGGTTCGTTTGTTGAACGAAATGGTCACGATCCTTGATAGACACATGAA
>CASEBB010000213.1 GCA_949286015.1 uncultured Succinivibrionaceae bacterium
AGGATGTGTGTACGCTGTGCTTGGCTAAAGCCCCAATACTAAATGTCGGCTAACCCCACTCTTACGAGTGGGGCATGCGCCGACAACTCTAGGTCAAACACAAAGTACCGGCGGGCCGTCACCTCTTTTAAGTCGCGGTTAAAGGCGCGGTACAGAGTCGTGTTGCGGCCACGGGCGCTTAGCGACGCCTGCTTTGCCGTAGGCTTACGAAAGCCATTCTTTGCTGTCATGAGCTCTACAAACTAAGCCTTTTGGGGGACGCCGTGCCTATTGTCGCCTGTGTCATGAGGGCAATTGTTAAGAACGTGTTAAGTGCGTGTTAGCCCCGCGTTAAAAGCGCTTAAAAGCTTATGTTTAGGCCAAATCTGCCACAGAATTTTGCATCATTTTGATACAGGTTTGCCACTTTCCTATGATAAGATTAGCGCCGTTGCCACAAGGCAATACGTCTCAACATGGGGCGAAAAAGCGCTCTCTTTTCACCTAATGTTGACGCCAAACTCCTGCTGATGGAGTCCGTGAGGATCTTTGTCACAAGCAGCAGTTCACCTGTTTTCACGTAAGCGTTAGCTCAAGCGGTGGCGCTGGGGATAAACAATCTTATCCCGAGTGTGTCACTGCCAGTTTGCTCTTACTTGTCACTGGCTGCAACGGCCTGATCACGTCGCTCGTTTCTAGTTAATACCCGTCTTTTGTCTTCTCTTGCTGGTGTCTGCACTTAAATCGTAGCTTATTCCTTGGCCCGTACCAAGGCAAAATGTGTCTGTAGAGGGCGCGGCGTGTCAGCTCTACGGCAGAACAGTGCTGCGTTGAAGGTGCGTAAGCCTCAGGCAAAGCTTGTTCCTACACAGGACAGTGTTTCCTTCCTGAGGCGGTGTATACCAGTACCTGCGTAAGGTGCAAGCTTAGCGTGTGCGTATGATTCGTTGGTGCCCTCTGTGCGCATCAGCTGGTGCGTTAGCCTAGCTTGGTGCTTAGGCCTAGGCTTTGGCTAAAGCTTAAGCTTAAGCAAGAGGCAATGGTGGGCAAAGGAGAGTAAGGCTAGAAAGAGGTGGTAAGGACAGGTTGCGGTTACTTAACAAGGCGCTGTTCCTTGTTAGGAAGGTGGGCGCAGTGGTGATTGGTCTTTCATAACTTGTCGCCACACTGCATCTTAAGACCAGAGCCTGATTAAGGCAGGTTAGGAGCTAGAGGCTAAGGTCTAAGCTTAGGAGTAAGGTGAGGTCTACCCTCATTTCGTGTAAAGCTATGATAGAAACAATCTTCATCATATTAGTGGGCTTCTTGCTCCTGCTAGCCTGTATCGACCTGTTCGTAGGCGTGTCCAACGACGCGGTGAACTTCCTTAACTCCGCAGTAGGTAGCCGCATCGCCCCAATGAAGGTGGTCTTAACGGTCGCTTCCTTGGGTGTGTTAATCGGTGCTACTTTCTCCTCTGGCATGATGGAAGTAGCCCGTAGCGGTATGTTTAGGCCAGAGCTGTTCTCCCTTTACGACATCCTCTTTATCGCTTGTGCGGTGATGATCGCTGACGTGCTCTTGCTCAACGTCTTCAACTCTTTGGGCCTGCCAACCTCCACCACCGTCTCTATCATCTTTGAGCTCTTAGGAGCGGCGGTCTGTGCTGCGGCCTATAAGCTCAGTGCTCAAGGCGCCTCTTACGCCGAGATTTTTGACTACATTAAAACCGATCGCACGACGACTATCGTGTCGGCGATTTTAGTGTCGGTAGTGGTGGCGTTCTTCTCCGGCGCTATCGTGCAGTTCATCTGCCGCCTGTTCTTCTCCTTCCGCTTCCAGAATACCTACCGCTACTTAGGTGGCATCTTCAGCGGTGTCTCCATTACCGCTATCGTGTACTTCCTTGTCATGAAGGGCGCTAAGGGCGCTTCCTTTATGAAGCCGGAGTACATCGCCTTCATTGATACCCACACCACGACCATCCTCTGGATCCTGCTCATCGGCTTTACGCTGCTGGGACAGGTCATGGTGCTCTTAAAGCTCAACGTCTTCCGCCTTATCATCTTAGCCGGTACATTTGCTTTAGCTTTCTCCTTTGCCGGTAACGATCTGGTGAACTTCGTGGGTGTGCCATTAGCGGCCTTAGATGCGCTTATGGCGTGGTTTGCCTCTGGCCAGCCTGACCCACACGGCATGATGATGGATGTGCTCAATCAAAATGCCAAGGCACCAACAGCTTTCTTACTGATTTCTGGTTTAGTCATGGTGCTGACGCTGTGGTTCTCCAAGAAGGCCCACCGCGTGATTCAGACCTCGATTAACCTCTCGAGCTCGACTCATGGTGAGCACGAGCAATTTGGTGCTTCGACTCCAGGTCGTGTGGTGACCCGCTTTGGTTTAGGTGTGGCGCGCGCGACGAAGCGCTTTTTACCAATGTTCTTGGCTGCCTTTATTGGCCGTCGTTACATCAAAGCCCCAGTGGTCAAGGGTGAGGAGCAATTACCTTTTGACTATGTGCGTGCTTCGGTCAACCTCGTTTTAGCCTCGATCTTAATTGCTTCTGCCACCTCTTTAAAGCTGCCACTTTCCACCACTTACGTGACCTTTATGGTGGCCATGGGTACCTCCTTTGCCGATGGTGCGTGGAGCCGTGAGAGCGCGGTGTACCGTATTTCCGGTGTGATCACCGTGATTGCGGGCTGGTTCTTAACCGCCATGTCTGCATTCATCTTTGCGGCAGTGGTTGCATGGCTGTTCTTTGCGACCGGTTACGTGTCGATCATGATCCTGATGGTGATTGCCGTCGCGATCATTGTGCGCACTAACTTCAAGAGCGAGACAACCTCGGAGACGACGCAGCTGGTGAT
Source organism: uncultured Succinivibrionaceae bacterium (assembly GCA_949286015.1). Lineage (GTDB taxonomy): Bacteria > Pseudomonadota > Gammaproteobacteria > Enterobacterales > Succinivibrionaceae > Anaerobiospirillum. The sequence goes on from CASEBB010000213.1 coordinate 2,829, forward strand.
CGAAGCCAAGGACGACAACGTCAAGATCCTTTCTTCTATCTCCAATGCGGTGCCAACCTACTTTGACCGAGAGTTAGAGGTGGTTGATCGCGTGATGATCAACTTCTTCAATGACAACGAGTTCAAGTTAAGACGCGACTTTAACAAGGCCTCGAACATTGAAGATGACGTCTCTAAGGTGCGTTCGGAGTACTACACCTTAGCGCTGTATCGCCCAAGCTATGAGAAGGCTACGACTGGTACTGGCAGTGGTAGTACGGTGGATGCCAAGCACTTCTTCTACCTCACCTTCTCCAATATGCGTGAGGCGGCTAAGGCCATTCGCTTTATGACGGAGCGTGCAGTGATGCACGTGGCTAACCGTCACAGCATCTTCCAAGGGGAGATGCAAGCGACCCTTTTAGAGATCACCCAGCGCTTACACCTGATTTCGCAGGATCTGCACACTATTGCGCGTGAGCAGAGTGCGGAGAATGTGGAGGCCATGGTGAAGCACGCGAAGAAGCTGAACCGTGACATTGACCGTGCGCAGGTGGGCTTAGTCAACATTATTGGCCGTCAGCGCGTTTCGATTCACTCGGCAGAGATGTACTTAGGCTTCTTACAGGGCTTACGTGACTTAGCCAATCGCTACGTGGCGGTGGCCATGCAAGAGCGTGCGTTATCGCAGTTAGTGGCTGGTGCGAACATCGATGGCGATTTACAAAACGCTCAGTTACGTTCGCAGGTGTTTGGCACGACGGTGCGTACCAACAGTGAGGAGCTGATGAAGGCTCCTGCTGAGGATGATGGCACCACCACCGCTGCGGAAGCTACTGCTACTGCTGCTACTACTGAGGGTGCTGCTCCAGCGGCTCCAGCCGCTCCTGCTGATGCCGCCAGTGCACCAAGCGCGGCTGCGGAGGCTACTACTGAGAGCAAGACGCAACAGTAATGCGCTGAGGCTCTCTTAGCAGTAGCGTGTAGCTACTTAAGCGAAGAAAGGCCATGGTGATTTCCCGTCAAGGGAGGTGACCATGGCCTTTTTGTTTATTGGGGGACTAAAGAGCGACGGCGGTGGCTAAGGGACGGCCTGCAGCGCACTCTGTGTGGTAGCCGACCGTGAGGAGGTCTAGGCTAATTTTATAACGTGACCTGCGGAGTTACCTGAAAACAATATTGCTGTGCTCAAACTTGTAAAGACGTGGGGACAGCAAGGAAAACCACGACTCACCGAGCGCGTGAAGC
>CASEBB010000214.1 GCA_949286015.1 uncultured Succinivibrionaceae bacterium
TGTGTACAGCAGCACGGTGTCTTATAAGCTGCGCGCTGCTGGGCTGCGCCTTAGCGTTCGAGGAGCGCGCCGTCAGCACCAAAAAAATCGCAAGAACCACTTTTTTCTTAACACCCACTTGCTCTGCTCTTAAGCTTTGTCTAAAATACGCGATTACGACTAATCGTGTCACGGATGACACTTCAGCTCATAACCTCCTTAAAGTAGGATGCTTTAGGGTGCTTTTGGAACCTCAACCTTAATGGAATCTTTTGCCGAACTCTTTGAAGAGTCTAACCAAAACAAGGCTCGCCCTGGTGAAGAAATTCAAGCCACTGTAGTGGAAATCACCCCTGATTTCGTTCGTCTGGACGCCGGCTTAAAGTCTGAGTCGATCGTCCCTATCGAGCAATTTAAGGATGACAACGGCCAGGTCGACATCCAGATCGGCGATACCGTCTCTGTCGTGCTCGAGGCTATCGAGTCTGGTGACGGCGAGACTCTTCTCTCCCGTGAGAAGGCTAAGCGCAACGAAGCTTGGGCTCACCTTGATGAGGCCTTCAAGGACGGCGAGTCTGTTACCGGCGTTATCGATGGTAAGGTTAAGGGCGGCTTCACCGTACAACTGGGCGGTATCCGTGCCTTCTTACCTGGCTCCTTAGTTGATATCCGCCCTGTGCGCGATACTTCTCACCTCGAGGGTAAGGAGCTGCAATTCAAGGTCATCAAGATCGACCAGAAGCGCAACAACGTGGTCGTTTCTCGTCGTGCCGTGATCGAGTCTGAGCACAGTGCTGACCGCGAGAACATCCTTGCCTCCTTACAAGAGGGCCAAGTCGTTAAGGGTATCGTGAAGAACCTGACCGACTACGGTGCTTTCGTCGACTTAGGTGGCGTCGATGGCTTATTACACATCACCGATATGGCTTGGAAGCGTGTTAAGCACCCATCCGAGATCGTTTCTGTCGGCGATGAGATCCAAGTTAAGGTTCTCAAGTTTGACCGCGAGCGTCAACGTGTGTCCTTAGGCCTGAAGCAATTAGGCGAGGATCCATGGAGCAACATCGCTGCTCGCTTCCCAGTCGGTTCCGATATCCAAGGCCGCGTCACCAACTTAACTGACTACGGCTGCTTCGTCGAGATCCTTGAGGGTGTCGAGGGCTTAGTCCATGTCTCCGAGATGGATTGGACCAACAAGAACATCCACCCATCCAAGGTGGTCTCCGTTGGTGATACCGTTACCGTGCGCGTCTTAGAGATCGACGAGGATCGTCGTCGTATCTCCTTAGGCTTAAAGCAGTGCAAGCCAAATCCATGGATTGAGTTCGCTGCAGCTCACTCTCGTGGTGACCGTGTCCACGGCCGCGTGAAGTCCATCACCGACTTTGGTATCTTCATCGGCTTAGATGGCGGCATCGATGGCTTAGTCCACATGTCCGACATCTCTTGGCAGCAACAAGGTGAGGACGCCGTCCGCGAGTTCAAGAAGGGTGATGACATCACCGCGATCGTCTTACAAGTAGACCCAGATCGTGAGCGCATCTCCTTAGGCTTAAAGCAGATCGCTGATGACCCATTTGCTGACTACTTATCGCGTCACCACAAGGGCGACTTATTAACCGGTACGGTTGAGGAAGTCGACGCTCGTGGCGCTACCGTGAAGTTAGCTGAGGGCGTTACCGGTTACATCCGTGTGAACGACATCTCCAGCGACCGCATCGAGGATGCTTCCACTGTCCTGCACGTTGGTGACGAGGTTGAGGCCAAGTACATCAATGTCGATCGCAAGACTCACCAAGTGACCTTATCCATCCGCGCTAAGGAAGAGGCTGAGGAGAAGGAAGCTTTAGAGACCCTGAACAACACGCAGCAGGCTTCTGTGCCTAACGCAATGGCTGCCGCCTTTGCCGCTGCTAAGAAGCAGTAATCTAAAGATCCTCACTTAAACGGTATGCCAGAGCGCATGCCGTGTGAAGCGATAGATGCCTTAAGGCACTTAAACCCAAGCGGGGGCAACCTTGCTTGGGTTTTGTTTTTTCTCCCCCCATCAACCACCACCGACTTAGATATCATTACGGCTTTTTTCCATTTGAAGCGTAAGCACTGCCCCGTTATCGCCTATAATCTCTACAGAGCTTGTTATCAAGCCAGCTCCGCTGTGATCTGCTCTGATCTCACCATTTGTGGCTTTTGCCACGTTAGGTGGCCTAAAACTCACCATTAGGTACAACTATGCCCGTCAGCTCTCAAACGCAGGGTAAAGCATGCTTTAGCCAGCGTTTAGGGGTCTTTTAGGTTACCTTGCCACTTGCCACCTGCACCATCCGCGACGCCTTCTGGCTGTAGGATTGTTTATTCTCATGTACAATTTGCCGAACATACTCACGCTCCTGCGCGTGATCTTAATCCCCGTCTTTGTCGGCCTCTTCTACTACCCAAGCAGCAGCTCCAATATGTTTGCCGCTATTGTCTTTGTGGTAGCAGCTTTAACTGATTTGCTTGATGGCTATTTAGCCCGTCGCTTAAAGCAAACCACTAAGTTTGGCGCCTTCTTAGATCCTGTAGCTGACAAGATCATGGTCTGCACCGCTTTAGTCTTAATTGTTGAGTACTACAGCGTGCACGTAGGTGAGTTCTTCCCTCATATCAATCTCTTAGTCACCATCCCTGCCATGGTGATCATCGCACGTGAGATTGTGGTTTCTGCCTTACGCGAGTGGATGGCGGAGATTGGCCAACGCGCGCAGGTAGCAGTCAACTGGGTGGGTAAGTGGAAGACCACGATCCAAATGACCGCTATCGCTCTCTTAGTATGGCGCTATAACGAGGTCATGATTTACGCGGCCTTAGGTCTGCTCGCGGTAGCTACCATCCTCACCATTTGGTCTATGGTCATGTACCTACGCATTGGCTTAAGCCATATGACCGAAGAAGAGATCAGCTCTGTTGATAAGCGCTCTGCCGCTCAAGCCGCTGCGCCAGTGGCTACCACCACTGCAGCTACCGCTGTTGAGGCGGCTGCTCCTGCACCAGCACCAGCTACTCCAGAGCCAGCCCCTGAGGCCACAGTAGCAGCTACTACCAGCACTACTGTTGAGACTAGCGGCAGCGAGAGCACACCAGCCGTCACTGCTGAGGCAGCGCCAGCTACCGCTGAGCCAAGCGCTGAGGCACCTGCATCGGCAGAGGCAACGGCTGCAAGCAGCAACAAATAGGGCTTGATGCTGTAAGCGCTTTTCCCACTAGACGCAAGGGCAGCACACGCTGCCCTTTTGCTTTTCTGGGCTCCACTTAGGAGCAAGCCCAAATGGGCCCAAAGAGGCCTGACAGCACCTTTAATTACGAGCAGCTGCCAGTGAGCACCACACCACCCTTCTCTACACCTTAATTTCTCTAGGATCTTGATAGTATCTTGCGGATATTATGCAAACTATGCATGGTTTAGCTTCTCTAAAACAAGATAAACATGCTGTTTTTTGCTTAATCTTAGTCTGCAAAACTTGAGGCAAAGAAATAATAAAAAGCTAGCCAATGCTTGGCACGCTTTTGCCGAGTTCTCTGTGAGCCATATTTGCCGAGAAAACTCACCAATTTCTACCCCAGCAAGAATGAGGTTGCGTCGACGATGCAGCGCCATATGGTGCTAGCAACTGTGCGGTGATGCAATAGCATTATTTTCCTAAATAATGACCAATTTCAGACTTGCCAAGGACAGGATACTGTCAAGGTTTTAGAGAAATTAAGGTCTACAGGAGGAAACGACTGACTTAAGAGATGACGGACTTTAAGGCAAGCAAGCAGGCTCCATCTTCATGATAGACTCAGGCGCGCCTGCACCATTCATCTCGAGGTGAAGTGTGGTATGGGACGTTACGCGCACTAAACCTTGCATTCGTCACTTATGCGCGCACTTGTTCCTTGTTGGTAGCGCCCTACAGGCTGTCAGAAACCATGGGCGTTAAGTTAAGCAAAAGCGCTTAAACATCAGCATCAGCGCCACTTAAAGTGGCTTTTAGGCCGGTCGATTGGCATTTTAGCCTTAAAACCCAGCGCGATTAAGTGGCTTGTAAATGCCTCTCTCCCTAATCCAAGCGAACCACTAACTTAACGCCCATGGTCAGAAACAGCAACGTATGGCAGCTGCTTGTTGTGGCTTCAAACAGCGGCATTTCCCTACAAAGTACCGAGCATCTCATGGAAATACGAACCTACCGCCCAGCCGATAAGGAAGCCGTACTCTCTCTACTCCGCGTCAATACACCGCAGTACTTTGCGCCTGCTGAGGAAGCTGATTTTGCGCAGTACTTAGCAGAGTATGGTGCCACCCACTACGTGCTGCTCATGGCAGGTACGATTGTCGGCTGCGGCGGTATTGGCATCGCCGCTGATAAGACCACGGGCAAACTCTGCTGGGGTATGATTCATCCTCAGTGGCAAGGGCAGGGGCTGGGCAGCCATTTACTGCACTTTAGGCTTAAGGAGCTTAAAGCTCAGGGGGTGAGCAAAGTAGTGGTTAACACCTCACAGCTGGTGTACCGCTTTTACGAGAAACAGGGGTTTTGCTTAGTGCAGCGGCACAAGGACTACTGGGGGCAGGGCTTAGACTGGTACCAGCTGGAGTATCGCAGGGCTTAATGCCAAGCCAATCCACTGCAGAAGCAGCAGAAACAGCCAGAACATGGGGATGATTTTCTCTACTCTATATTCCACCCCATAAACGCCAAAGGCCACCACGATTACATCATCGCAGTGGCCTTTTGTAGGCAAGCCCACGCCACTACAGCGGAGTGGCGAGCTTGATCCGTCCTAATGCTTCTGAGATCTACTGCGTCCTATTGCAGCAGTGGTAGACGTGAAAGAATTCGCTGCAAGATGATCTCGACCTGAGGCAGGTGCTCCGCTACAGTTAAGCCCACTAAGTCCGTGTGCTGACTTACGGTGTTAATGATATTCACCACCTCAGAACTACGCAGACCATTCTCTGGGCGCCCTACTGCTAACAACACCTCGGCAGGATCGAGCACATCGAGTTGAAGCCTCCCCAGTCTTACGACTGGGGATTCTCCTGGACCAGAAGAAGCCTTTTCGGCAAAAGTAGGCGTGACACTTGCGTGCCCTTGATAGTCCAC
>CASEBB010000215.1 GCA_949286015.1 uncultured Succinivibrionaceae bacterium
GAGGATGTGTGTACGCTGTGCTTGGCTAAAGCCCCAATACTAAATGTCGGCTAACCCCACTCTTACGAGTGGGGCATGCGCCGACAACTCTAGGTCAAGTAATAACCGCCGCGCCCTTGCTGATGGCAGTGTAGTCGCACCACCTACTCTGAAGCCTCTGCTCGCAGCGTCAAGACAGTTGCAGGCTCGCAACATACAGGCATCATCTAACGTAAGGCTCTATGTTGTGCGCGCACGTCCCTACCCTACTACATTGCGGCTGTGGTTATGACTCCCCATCTCTTTTGGCGTTAAAGGCATTGCCCGCTACGAGCGTATCCCCAAGCAAATCCCACAGGAGATAACTGCCTACAAGCGGCTGTTTTACCCTGAGAGCATGGGTTTACTGCGGCGCTACTTCAAGATAAGGAGCCTGTATTGCTCCCAATACCCGCGCGCAGTCACCTTACGCCCTGTCTTTTACTCTCTCTGCCCCAGAAACAACAAAGCCGCCCCACACAGCCTTACCGCGATGATAACGGCAAACTGTTTGGGACGGCTTGTCAGCCCCACTCCACAGAGCAGAGCTTAAAGGCTAGCCTTTACTAAGAGGCAGCTTGTTGCTTAGTTGCATCATTAGCCTGCTCCCGAGCCAGCTGCTCCGTAGCATTCTGCGCATGGCTAATGGACTTGCCTAAGTCACCCTTAGAGTAGCGCTTGATCTCCAGCACCTTCTTATCTATGGCGTCCACATCCAAGTGGAAGAACTCCAGCTCTTTTAACAGCGACTCAATCAGGCTGTAGCAGTAGTTAGCCACATCGGCCGCATTGCCAGAGACGTCCACCGACTGCTGGGCCATTTCCGTAATGCCCTGCATGTTGGACGAGATCTCCGAAGTCGCAGACGTTTGCTGGTTAGCAGCATCGGCAATCTGCACAATTTGCGTATTGACGTTGCTCACCGAGTTGACGATGGTGTTTAAGGTCTCCTCTAAGGCCGAAGCGTGCTCCGCCATGTCCTCCATTTGCTGCACGGAGTTGTGCATCGACTCGGTCGCAGCCTCAGAGTCAGACTTAACCGTGGTCACCATGGCCGAGATTTCCTTAGTCGACTGCGAGGTGCGGCTAGCAAGAGCACGCACTTCATCAGCCACCACGGCAAAGCCACGACCAGCCTCACCAGCACGAGCCGCCTCAATAGCAGCATTTAAGGCCAGCAAGTTAGTCTGCGCAGCGATGTCATCAATGGTGCTGACAATCGAACCAATCTTTTGTGATTGCTCGGCTAAGCGTAAGACCTTTTCTGCATCCTCACGGGTGTAGACGGCTTGCTCCTTAATACGCGCCACAGTAGCACGCACCTTATCCATACCATCTAAGGTATCCTGACGGGTATGCTCAGAAGTCTCTTGCGCTGCACGGCAGTTGTTAGCGATATCCGAGGTTGTAGATACCAGCTCATCAGCGGCAGCAGCCACCGTTAAGGCCCGATTCTCAGCAGTGCTCGCACCACCATTAATTGCCATCGAGGCATGGCTTAAATCACGCGATTGCACCTCTAACTCTTTAGAAACGGCAATAGTGCGCGCAATGGTGCGATTGAAGGTGGACGTGAACTTGAGGAACGATCTGTAGATGTCGCCAATTTCGTCGTTGTGGATACGTGAGGCATCAATACCAAGTCTGAAATTGCCCTTTTCCAGCTCTTTGGCAAAAGTCATGATGCGGCGCGTGTTACGCGAAATGTAAATGTACAAGGACGCGGCAAAGCCCAGCGCAGCGATCACACCGACAATGGTCACTGCTACAGTCGCGTAAATGAAGGATTTGGTGTTTAAGCCTGTTAAAGCATTACTAATATAGTCGGTATAAGACAGCACTAAGGCTACCGAGGCAGCATTGGCCTTGGAGGAGTAAGGCAAAACGTCACTTAAGAAGTAGACCTGCGCCTGCTCATACTGACCGGAACGTAAAGCTGTCTCAAAGCGCGAGCCCTGAATAGCATCGCATAACTGCTCCATAGAAAGGCGCATTTGCGAGGCTAAATCCGTATTGATGTTGGAGTCTTGCATCAGGGCAATCGAGGCCTTGAGTTTTTGCGTTGCCGTTAAGCCTGTCTCGACCAGCTGTGGCGTAGTTTGCACCTGCAACTGATGCAGCCAGCTGTGCACGGTATTGTAGTTACGGTAGACCTCGTAGGTCTTTGACATCTCAGTGTTGCTTTCACGGCTTAAGGCGCGCTCCACGATGCTCGAAGTCACCATAGAGTAGATGGCAATACCGGCAATCACTATAGAGAGGCATATGACAAATCCAAAGCCCGCGTAGAGCTTGCCCTTTAGACTCAAATTCTTCAACAGGCCCATGATGTAGTGATCCTCGTTATTGCTAAACCACAGCTATAGCGTGCAGTCGCTGCTCCCTTGCAGATTCCACCTTACACCCACAAACCTCTCTACCTCCTCTGGTACCTGTATAAAGGCGTCTATAGAGAAAGCGCAAGTGTAAGTGTTCCCGCTTGCTTTATAAGGCAGCGCCAGCTGGTAACCACACCAGCTCAAGCGAGAAAAATAGAATCAGCAAAACAGCTCAAGCTGTAAAGAGCAAGCATGGCTCCGCGCGTCCTTGGTCTCCCCTCAAAACCACGCGTGGTTGGTGCGTGGTGGAGCAAGAGCGGTGCAAGACCAGAGCGCTTGCTATAGTTGATGTTTATCCCTAGCTAAAAGCCTCTTTCAGCGTGAACACGCAGCAGACCAAAGCCACCAGCGCAAGTGAAGCAAAGCTCATGAGGCTGTGACTTTAGCTACCTCAAACTGCTCACCTCTTCTTACAGGTGTCGCACTTTATGCGCCTCAGCGCTCTTGCGCAATGGAGCAATTGCGCAATTTAAGTACAGGTGTTACCGCACTTAAGGAATTACTTCCCCAAAAAGGGTTGCCACCATATACACCTCAAGTTGAGAACAAGCAGAGTATCCGGCTTTTCTACGCAAAAAGTACGCCGCAAATTAGCCACGGCAGCGGCTTTTGGCCCTCTCAAGCCACCAGCCAAGCTGGGCTCAGCGTGCACTTTTTTACGACAGTTAGTGTGCAGCTCTCTCCTCTAGGCTCTAGTGGGAGATTCGAGCCGCAATTTTAGCTAAAAGGCCACTCTCACTTGTGGTAAAAGGGCTTGTGTCTGGGGGTCTACTGACCCCAGTAAACTAAGAAAAGCGCGTTTACCTTAGCCGATTTAGCACAAATAGGCAATAACTATGCTGTGCAAATGCAGGCTTGGCAGGAAAAATAGAACCTGAACGCCGGAGCCAAGCTGCGCTTGTGAGGAAAAATATCAGCTCTGGGCAAAGCTCGTGACACACTTTCTAGCGCGCACATCTGGCAGCGTTCAAGCGCTGCTAAGCACTGTTAAACACAGCTCAGCTCTAGAGCGGCGGTGGTGCTGATCGAGTGGGTTGATAGAAGATCTACTGATGACAACAACTCAAGGGTAAGGCGCTAGCCTTAAAGCTGAGCGTGCCCCATCTCAAGCTGCTGCGTGGTGACTATCAGAAACGCAAATTATTTATCAGGAAAAATAAATACGGTGCCTACTGCCCGCTGTCAGAAGAGCTCACAGCACGCTCGCCCCAAAAAACAAAAGGGCCCGTAGGCCCCTCTGTCTTGCGTGTAATGGTTAAACAGCTACTGTGAACAGCAGCTGCTGCAGTTGCAGCTGCTGCTACAAGGTAGTCTTAGGCATTGGTAGCAGGTGCCGCCTTTGTCTCCTCATGCACCACGTGGCTGGCGTGCTTATCAATACGCTGGAAGGTCAGATCCTCTTTCCTTAAAGCCCGCTCGTTTAAAGTGAAGAAGTCTAACTCCTTGAGCAGGCCCTCGATTAAGTCCTTGCAGTACTCTGACACGTCCGCAGCGTTATCAGCCACATCCACCGACTGCTGCGCCATCTCCGAAATGCCCTGCATATTGTTGGAAATCTCGGAGGTCGCGTTAATCTGCTCTTCAGCAGCAGTAGCGATCTGGATGATCTGCGCGTTAACGTTGTTCACCGCCTCGCGGATATTGTCGAGGTTGTTCTCCAATTCCGCTGCTTGCTGTGCCACCGCGTTCATCTGCTCCACCGAGCTCGTCATCGAAGTAGTAGCGGCTTCAGCATCGGCTTGCACCCCAGCGACCATGGCCGAAATTTCCTTGGTCGATTGCGAGGTACGGCTGGCAAGAGCACGCACTTCATCAGCCACCACGGCAAAGCCACGACCGGCCTCACCAGCGCGAGCCGCCTCAATAGCAGCATTTAAAGCCAGCAGATTGGTTTGCGCCGCGATATCCTCAATGGTGCCCACAATGGAGCTAATGTGCTGTGATTGCTCGGCAAGCTTTATCACCTTAGCCGCATCATCACGGGTAGCATCAGCTTGCGCCTTAATGCTATCGACCGTAGCGCGCACCTTATCTACGCCCTTATTGGTCTCAACACGCGCTGTTTCTGAAGTCTCTTGCGCCGCATGGCAATTCTTAGCGATATCAGAGGTGGTCGACACCATCTCATCAGAAGCAGCTGCCACCGTTAAGGCACGCTGCTCAATGTCCTTAGCACCACTGGTCACCGCACCCGAGGCCTCATTTAAGGTTTTGGAATTGGTCTCAATGGTATTGGACATCGCAATGGTACGAGCCACCGCACGGTTTAAGTTATAGGCGGTATCGCGGAAGGATCTGAAGATGTCGCCAAACTCGTCCTTATGCAGATTCTTGTCTTCGATGCGCAGAACGAAATTGCCTTCCTCTAACTTCTTGGCGATGCTCTTAATGTGCATCGTGCTCGTGACAAAGTAGTTGTAGAGCAGGTAAGAAATCAATAAGGCGATGAGCGTACCGACCAGCGTAATCGTAGCCGTGGTGTAGACATAGGAGGTCATATCCAAATGCACCACGTAATCGGTCACGTCGTTGGTGTAAGAGTAGATCAGCTCAGACAAAGCCGAATTGGAAGCCATGAGGTAAGGCAGGATTTCCTTTAAGAAAACCGCGTCAGCTTCCTTATACTCGCCTGCTTGCAGCAAAGTCTTAAAGGAGGTGCTGTTGATGGTTCGCACCAGATTTTCGAGGTTATTTACGGTCTTGCTCGAAGCCTCTGGGAAGTGCTCACGTGGGATGGTGTTAATGATGTCAGATAAGGCTTGAACCTTTTGCAAGCCCTCATTGACCAAGGAAGGAGATGGGGTCACCTGCAATTGGTGCATCCACCCGTGGACGCTGTTGTATGCCCGATGCACTCTGAACACATCAGCCACATCCTGAGTGATCAGCGTGCGGATATCATTGCCTACACGAGAGGAGTTAGTCATAGAGTAGAGGGCGATGCCCGCTACGCACAGAGCTACCAATATTACAAAGCCAAAACCCGAGAGCAGCTTAGCTTTGATGCTCATCTGCTTGAACATACATTCTCCTTAACACAGGCGCATCAGAACTGACCGTGCACCCTCTGAGCTGTCATCTCGTCACTACTACAGCATCTGTTAGTGCCACCGCAGGGGCGGTAGAGGCTAATAAAGCGCAAAGCAATCTGAAACTGAAGGTAACGACAAAGGTGCAGCAACAGTAGCTGACAACTACTGCCACTTTGCCAACTCGAAACGGCATTTCCTAAAGGAAACTACTCGCACCCAAGGTGCACCTGACTGTCTCGCTCCTGACTCTTACCACGGTCATAGGCAAAAGACGATTAGTCAGTTTTACCGAGGAAAAAGGTCACGTCGCACCTGTCACCTAGCGTGAGGTGGCCAGTTATAGTCCGAAGACAAGCTCTCTCCTGTATACAAGACGGAGAAAGTCTCCTCTTTGAAGCTATACCCCGATCTGACACCAGAAACAAAGCCACCCTGCCACAAGAACTACAAGTTAAAGCCCTGCACACTAAGCAGGCCACCTCCAACCAATCTCTCGTAACGGGCTCTGTACTGAAACGTTTGTAGCTGCAAGAAATAGGCTAAAACCAGAGCAAATCTGGGCTCTCAAGCCAGAGGAACACTTGTAGCGACACATGTAAAGCACTGCGCCGCTGGCGTTCTTTGGCCAAAAGAAGTAGCAGCTTAGCAGGCATTATAGCCTTATATTTGCACAAGTGATGGTCTTGCAGCCATCAAAACACAACATAGCTCACCTTTGGTGCACTTGAGCCTCTGCTGCCAGTGCCACCAAAAGCGCGTCTTTATGCCGTTGTTGCTGCTGCTGCTTTCCTGCCTTTGTTGCTTAGGTTTGGGCCTAAATCCCTAGGTATATTCTACAGCGCAACAAACGCAAAGCGCTATCAGTACATCAATAACGGCAGCGGCAACTGCTTACTTTTTTCTACTGGCTATGGTTATGCCTGTGGCTAGGTGGCGGCACCACGCGCCCCGTATAGGCTGCAGCGGCGCAAGGCAAGAAAAGCAAACTCTTCTTGATGGTATGTAGTGTACAAGGGAGCAGCTGTTGTGCCCACAGCACTGCCCTGCAACCGTTTGTTATGGCGCTTCTTGTCGGGTTGTCCTAACAGTGAGACCGCCCCTCTCCACGAAGTTAACATCACCATGGCTTTATGGTGCTCTTGGTGTGCGTCCCTGCCCTTTGGCAAAGAGTGTACGGCGTTATGATCATATGTGATTGATATCACATAAATTTCCTCAATTAAATCAGCTTCTACTTAGAACCCCCTATGCATGCTGCATAGCACAGCT
>CASEBB010000216.1 GCA_949286015.1 uncultured Succinivibrionaceae bacterium
GGATGTGTGTACGCTGTGCTTGGCTAAAGCCCCAATACTAAATGTCGGCTAACCCCACTCTTACGAGTGGGGCATGCGCCGACAACTCTAGGTCAAGCTTCATGATGAGGCCTTTGGTGACTTTGCCCAGCGTGACGACCTGCCAATGTTTGACTACATCTGTATTCATGGCATTTGGTCGTGGATCAGCCGTGAGAACCAAAGCTACCTCGTCGATTTCATCCGTGATCACCTGAAGGTCGGTGGTGTCCTTTACATCTCCTACAACGTCTCCCCTGGCTTTATCACCTTTGAGCCGGTACGCCAGCTTATGGCCGAGTTTAACCGCGCCAAGCTGCCCGATGATCTCAATTACAACGAGCGCTTCCATGCCATTGGTGGCTTTTTAGCAGGCTTGCTGCAGACCAACCCTGCGGCTACGCAGGCCAATCCTACCCTGCCGCAGCGCATTAATAAGGTCTTAGCCATGGATGGCCACTATCTGATGGGCGAGTATCTCAACTCCTATTGGGATATCATCCACTTTAGTGATATGGCCGCCAATCTTGATCGGGCCAAGATGTCGTTTGCTTGCTCCGCTACCAGCACCAAGTTGCTCGACAACTTTAACCTCACCGCCGAGCAACAACAGTTCTTAGCGCCTTATCGTGGCAGCACGCTCTACGAGAGCATTCGCGATTTCATGGTAAATCAGCAGTTCCGTCGTGACTTCTTTGTTAAAGGCAAGATGCCACTGGCATTGCCACAGCAGGAGGCAGCGATTGATGAGTTGCTCTTAGTGCTGACCACCCCAGCCAAGGAGTTTGCTTACCAGACCAATGCGCGCTTAGGTCAGGTGGGCTTTAAAAAGGAAATCTACCAGCCAATCCTTGAGCTGATGAGCGACTATAAGCCGCACAGTGTGGGCAGCGTGGTGCAAAAGCTGTTAGCGAGCAATAACCCAAAACTTACGCTAGAGAATCTCTATGAGAGCATTCGCACGCTCTTCTGTGTAGGCGTGCTCGCAGCTGCTACCAACGATATCTCAAAAGAGAGCAAGGAGCGCTGCCTCAAGATTAATCAGGCGCTGTTGCGCGGCAAGGAAATCGCGGAGATTCACGCCTTAGCCTCGCCAGTGTTACAGGGCGCCGTCCATATCCAAGATGTGGGCTTTAGAATCCTGAGCCTGTTGCAACAGGAGCCACAGCTGAAGCCACATGATGTGATTGAGAAGCTGTTTGCTGCCATCCAAAAAAATGGCAACACGATGAACAAAGAGGGCAAGGAGGTGACTGATCCTAAGGAGCAAAAGAAGATCATTACTGACTTTGTAAACTCCTTTATGGAGCACTACCTGCCAATGTACAAGGCGCTGCAGATGCTGCCTTAAAGGTGCTGGGACTGGCCACAACAGCAGCAGTTGTGGCCATGTTCCCCATGTGCGGCGCTATGAAGCCCACCCCACCAAACACATAGCATCTTGCGCCCCGCCAGTAGCTAAGAGCAGACCCTTGGGTGGTTAAGGCTACCCAAGAGCGCCATCCCGCCACGTTGTAAGCATAGTCCCCATCCTGCCTTTCTCCATCAGCCCTCTCCAGTCTATTCCTACCTCAAGAGCGGCCGCTGCCGCAAAAGAGCAAGGCGCGGTTTGCGCTGCATTCCTGCCGCAGTTGCTACCATGCTGCCTTACAGGCAAGGAGCAACCACATCTAAACTGTGACCGTCTTTACACTACATGATGGTGCTTGTGTGTGAGGATGTCCCTACCATACCTAAGCACGCTACGAGCGTCTAAGCGCCAAGAGCGTCTATAATAGGGCGGCGCTCACTGCCCGCTGTCAGCAAAGCGTCTGACACTTTTAGGAGTGATTGTCATGTTTCTCAAGAAGTCATTGTTAGCTGTAGCCTTCGGCACGGCCTTAACGACTGTAGCTTTGAGTGGTTGCAACTCGACCACAGCTAACACCACCACCACTGCCGCCACTTCCTTACAGGGAATTGTGAGCCCTTTACCTGCCACCATGGGTGAAGACGGTCGTCTCTACGACAGCGTAGCTCCAGCTAATTCGGTCTATATCTGGCCAGGTGAGCGTGCCCTTAACGACACCAGCACAGCTGAGGAAAAGATTACGCAGCGTGCAGCTGAGGGGCAGTTAAGCGATCGTATGTACACTGGTACCCAAAAGCCACAGCTGGCTTTTTACTACCCACCACAGGGTAAGGCCAATGGCATCGGCTTAATCCTCTTCCCAGGTGGTGCCTATGTGCGTACCGTGATCGATAAGGAAGGTGAGGTGCTCGCCCCTGTCTTTGCGCAAATGGGCTATACCGTTGCTGTGCTTAACTACCGTCTGCCAAAAGACAACCACGTCGAGGGTTCAGATGCACCTTTAGCTGATGCCCAGCGCGCTATCCGTGTGATGCGCAGCATGGCAGGTCAACTTAACCTCAAGGAAGTGGGCATTATGGGCTTCTCGGCCGGTGGTAGCTTAGCGGGTTTAGTCGCTACCTGCTATACCCGCCACACCTACGATAAGCTCGACGTCATCGATGACTTCAGCGCTCGTCCTGATTTTGCGGCCATGATCTACCCTGTAGCCTCGATGCAAGAGGGTATTACCCACCAAGAGAGCCGTATCAGCCTCATCGGTGAAAACCCAAGTGCTGCAACAGTTGATGCCTACTCTGCTGATAAGCAGGTTAACGAGTACACCGTGCCTACCTTCTTAGTCCACGCGGTGGACGATCCTGACGTGCCGGTACAAAACAGCCTGCTGATGTTCAATGCCCTAAAGGCCCACAACATCCCAACGGAGATGCATCTGTTTGGTGAGGGAGCCCATGGCTTTGGCTTACGCAATGTGCAGGATAAGCCAGCGGGCATTTGGCCAACGCTGTTCTACAACTGGCAGCAGCGCTTAGAGGCTACCCAAGAGCAAAAGTAGTCATCAGCGCTCTCAACTTGCAGCCACTGCCCACGCTGCTATGCAGAGGCACTACCAGACAGCAGCGGCCCTAAAAGTGGCCCAAGAACTATCCGCAGAGGCGTCAAAAGACGCCTCTTCATCTGCAGTAGCCCTGCCGCTGACGCTAAAACAGCTGTTACCTCCCTCCCGCCGCTGACAGAAGTAAGAGGCAAGAGCTGCTTAGCCGCGCCAGTCTCCTTTCTACCGACCTTCTGCACGTTACCATAACGTATGCCCCTCCTGCTGGTCAGTTACCTGTCTTGGTCTTAATAGGCGCTAGGTACGCGCCACAGCGCCTTACTCAAGCCCAGCTCGCCGCGCTTACGCCCTACCCTACTCTACCCTACCCTACCCTATCGGGGTTATTACTCTGGCACCTATAGCCCCATCCTCCTTTGACTGCTGCTGTTCTTAAGCACCAGCCGCCCTTTCTTACTACGCTTGTGCCGACCTCATCTTGCTCCCCCCTCCGTGGCACGTACCGTCTTTGTGACGTCCTGCAAATTCTTTTGGGCTTATTTACGGCATTCGTCTAAAAATTCCCTTGTTAAGCCCTGTGCTTGGTTCTTTATCGTAAGCGCGGGATGCACTAAAAAGGTGTGACCTAATTTGGTTCGTTTGTTGAACGAAATGGTCACGATCCTTGATAGACACAT
>CASEBB010000217.1 GCA_949286015.1 uncultured Succinivibrionaceae bacterium
ATGCTGGGGCTTCTGAGTGACGTGCTTCGTGGCACCAAGTCGGCCGCCTAAAGTTAGGTCAAATGACTTAACAATGCGGCCCTTAAGTTGACAGCCCTGAGGCGCTGCTTAGAAGCTGACACCACCGCAAGCACAGCGCACGTGCCCTGAAGATTCTTTCTCACAGCGATATTTGTCGCAGAGCTTACACTTAGCACGTGCTCAGCTTATAATGTGGCAACATTTTTGGCGGTTAGGCTCATGGTTTGGGCTATGCCCGCTACCATGTGAGGTGCACTCTGCACCACACCAACTAAGCTATGCCAGCAATCTTGGTCGGAGCTTAGCCTAGCACCGCTACGCCACAGGGGATGCATCATGGAAGAGTTGCAGGTCAAAGAACTCAAACCAGTCTTTACTCATGAGCAGTTGCAAGAGCGTGTACAGGCTCTGGGTAAGGAAATCTCAGCTGACTACCACGATAAGAAGCTCTGCTGCATCTGCATCCTCAAAGGTGCAATTCCTTTCTTCTCTGACTTGATTCGTGCCATTGACCACCCCCAAATGGTGATCGACACCCTGCGCGCTTCTTCCTACGGTAATACTGATCACAGCTCCGGTAAGGTCAATTTCATCAAGGACGTCGAGCTCGATGTCACGGGCCTTGATGTGCTTTTGGTGGAAGATGTGGTGGACACGGGCCTTACCATGCACGAGATCGTGCAGCACATGTACGCCAAAGGTGCGCGCTCGGTAAAGATTGCCGTATGCATCGATAAAAAAGAGCGTCGCCAAGTTGAGGTCGACATTGCCTACCACGCCTTTACTTTAGAGGAGGGCTTTATTGTGGGCTATGGCCTCGATTTAGGTGAGCATTACCGTCAACTTGATGGGATTTTTGAGGTCGTCCTTGCAAACCGTTAAGTTCCGCCGTCAAGATGGCACCACCTCTGAGGTGTTAAAAGGGGTAATCATGCTGGAGGCGGAGGACTTATATCCGAAGCTGGCTGATCTGCCTCAGGCTAGGAAGCACTTTAAGGATGCTATCGAGGTAGCCACCGTTGCCGTGCGCGCCGGTGGCGAGATCGTGGATGAAACTGAAGCCAACACTGTAAAGATCTTGCAAAAGGCATTGATCCTCAATTCAGAGTTGGTGCCTCCTCGTACCTTTGCCTCGATGCAGTGGCGTGCGCGTAATGCGACCCGTGCTCTCTTACAGCAAGACAGTGAGCGCCTCTTAATCCTCTGCACACCTAATGCGGTTGATGCTATGGGGACAGCTGAGGACTTAGTGCGCGAGTTAGGCGGCCCTGCTCCTATCATTGCCATGGCTCCTACCAAGTTTGAGCTCTTTGGTAATGATAAAGAGGTCGGCATCGTCACTAACGACACCACCGCGAGCGTGGTGGTGATGCCATGCACGCATCTTATCGACCACCCAAAGTGGCTCGGTATGCTGGAGGCGTGCTTATCGCAGAACACTAAGCTTAAGCTGATCTTAACTGGTGATGCTACCGACGTGGCGCAGCTGAGCATGATCTGGCCTTATGCCGATAACGCCTTACATGCTGATATCGTCTTGGAGTTTAGCGCTAACGGGGCTTTGATCACTTTAGCAGGCTTGATTTCCCATTACCAGCAAAGCTCCACGGGCCGCGTGCTGCCTTTTACCACAGCGGCTTTAGAGCTCTTGGCGATGTACGCGTGCCGCTTAAGTGGTGATCGCCGTTACATTGGCTTACCTGAGCGCAATATTTACTCTTTAGTGTGCTCAGCTAGCGCTTATGCCCAGCGTCACCCTGTAGACTCCAAAAAAGCACTGCACAAGGAGCATGGTCTGATCTTAGATCAAGACCTCGCGGCGGCAGCAGCGGAAGCAGGGGCGCCAGATGCGGTGCAAATATCCCCTATGGTGGTGACGCGGCGGCATATGCTCAAGGCCCTGTGTGCGCAGGATTTTCGTAACAATCTCTTAGCCATGGCCAGCTTAAGAGAGCACCGTGATCGCCAATTGCTCATTGCCACCCGTGGTGCTGTGGTCGGGCAAATTAACGGCCTCTCGGTCATTGAGACGCTGGGCTCTTCTTACGAGTATGGTGAGCCTGTGCGTATTACCGCCTCGCTGCGTGTCGGTGGTGATGGCGATGTGATCGACATTGAGCGCAAGGCGGAGTTGGCAGGTCAAATCCACGCTAAGGCCATGATGATCATCAATGGCTTTTTGACCAAAGAGTTTGGCGCGGAGCAACCACTGCCAGTGTCGGCTAGCCTCGTCTTTGAGCAGAGCTATAGCGAGATTGATGGTGATAGTGCCAGCTTAACAGGCTTGTGTGCGGTGATCTCGGTGATCGCAGGTGTGCCTATTCGTCAGGACTTAGCGGTAACCGGCGCAGTCGATCAGTTTGGTGATGTGCAGGCTGTGGGTGGCGTTAACGAGAAGATCGAAGGCTTCTATCGCGTGTGCCGCTTACACGGCTTTACAGGGACGCAGGGTGTGATCATCCCTAGTTCCTGTGTGGAGCAGCTGGTGCTGCGTCCTGCGGTGGTTAATGCTGTGAGGGCGGGTAAATTCCACATCTTTACGGTCAATCACGTCACTGAGGCCATGAAGCTCTTAACCACCTTAGATTGGGGTGATGCAGAGACGGAGGGTACGATTTACCACCGTATTTGCACGCGCTTAAATACCGTGGTGGAGCACGATGACAATGAGCCGTGGTATGTGACGCTGTGGCAGAAGATTAAGGAGATCTTTGTGCCAGCGGAAGAGAATGAGCTCAAGGAGCAAAAGGAGCACAAAGAGCAGGGGAAGTAAGCTCTAAGCTCAACGGTCACTGACTTCTCGGCAGGAGGCGGCGTGCGCTGCACTGCGCTGCGCTGCTTTGCTGCGGTGGGGAGTAAGTGCCGCTGCGACACTCCTTTGCAATAAAGGCGGCAGTACCCATGCTTTTAGGGAGCTGCCGCCTTTTGCCTTTCCCAAAGGAGGGAGTTGTCTACAATTGGGTGTTTTATCTCGAGAGTAGGTGTTTGCTGAGGTGCTACTCTTGAGATAAGGCGCCGTCAGGCGTTTTTGGTCACCACTGACCTCTTAAGCCACTATCTCTACTGACCGCTTATTTCTGGGAACGTAGACGATAGAGAAACAGCGCCGCAGCCCCAAGATGGCAAGAGGCTTACACTTGTGGTATAGCTCTACGTTACTTGCGTGCGTAGTCCACTAACAGCGAGACGCCAGCACCACAGGACAGTGGGAAGTCGCCCTCATCAAAAGTCAGCACGCCATTGTTGAAATGGCCGGTCAGCGTCTCGTAGGTGTCGTCCATAAAGCTGCCACTGGAGCAGTTTACGCGATTGAACAGCGGATATAACACGCACTCACCCTCAAAGGAGCAAGAGTTAGCGCCATTGAATACATTGAAGGTGCTCTTGTAGATGCTGGTACCCTCGTACTCATCGGTGGCTTCGAGGGTCATATTGAAGCCTCCCCAGTCTTACGACTGGGGATTCTCCTGGACCAGAAGAAGCCTTTTCGGCAAAAGTAGGCGTGACACTTGCGTGCCCTTGATAGTCCA
>CASEBB010000218.1 GCA_949286015.1 uncultured Succinivibrionaceae bacterium
ATACCGTCCTTGCCGTCTTGACTCTTGCTTTTCCAGCTCACATCGTTAGTGGAGTCGATGGTTAACTTGGTTATCTCCTCCAGCAAGCCGAGGTAGTTACCCCCCCTCAAAGCAAACTTGCTGTACAGCTGAGAAAGACAGTCAGCCGAAGCAACTCAAAGAATCTGGCAAAAAACTGGTAAAAGCTTCACAACAGTTGCGCTTTTTCTCCAGTGATCCTACGGGCACATCTCAGTTCGTGCCGTTGCATGGTTTGCTCCTCTTAGCAACTACCCACATCATATCATCTCACAGCAATCAGCTCACGCACGCACCACCTTGTGTTGTATGCCAGCGAGGATGCGCGGCTACAACATGTTGCCACAACCAAGCTCGCATCAGGCTTGTCTCTGATCTTAGTTGCTGCTATTGATACAACCGGCTTGTGCTCCTTGCCAGCCAACACCCAACCAGAGCACAGGGCTCCGCCTTAGGCACGCAGGATAACGCCACTAACCGCATCATAAATTGTGCTTGGCTTGTGCAGGCCTTGGCAAGGCTCATCTAAGATGTAATCCACACCACTAGCAAAAGTCGCCCGCAACTCCTCGATGCTCTGCAAAGGCTCAGAACCAGAGATATTAGCGCTTGTGGAGATAATCGGCTCCCCCACCTCACGACATAAGGCTGCCAGCAGGGGAAAAGCAGTGACGCGCACCGCCAGCGTATTACGGCCACCTGTAAGTAAGGGATCCACTTGCGCGTGTGTTGGCACAATAAACGTGGCGTGCCCAGGCCACTTCTCATGTAAAAGGCGCAGTGAATCTGCACTCAGGGCAGCAAAGCTAATAATGCCCTCGAGCATGGCCACATCAGCTGCCACCACAATGAGTCCCTTGTTGTGCGCGCGCTTTTTCAGCTCAATGACACGGGCAATGGCGCTGGGGCAGGAAACGCGTGCAGAGAGACCGTACACGCCCTCGGTAGGACAAACGATGACCCCCCCCTCACGTAGAGTTTGGGCGCCCTCTTGGACTTTAAAACGCACGCTCTCTGGCAATGAGAGCAAGTTAGGAGAGAAATCTTGAGGCATAAGGTCTGTAACCACACAGAGGAGAGAGCCTGCTAAACAACACAGGTGAAGCGGGGAAAGGGCGAAGATGGAACGGAGATGGAGCTGAGGTAAAGCTCTGACGTAGAGGAGTTAAAGCTGATTTTGCAAAAACCGCTAAGATACGGTCTTTACCTCAGAGTGGCTCTCCTTACGCCTAACACTCAAGAGTAAGGCGCTAGCCTTAAAGCTGAGCGTGCCCCCATCTCAAGCTTCAGAGTGGTGGCTATCGTTTAGCGGCGTAAAGCAGAAACAGCTTATTTATCAGGAAAAACAAAAGCGTGCTAACTGCCCAATGTCAGTACTACCACCAAAGAAAAAAGGACAAGCTCCTGCCTGTCCTCTTTTCTTGCGCTGAGTGCCGCGTAGCTTACTTAGCTTAGCTTAGCGTAGCTGCACGCAGCACACGTGATCCGTGAGCGGCTGTAATAGCCGCAAGCTGCTTACAGCGCCTTTAACTTCTCTTGCAGGGCAGCGTCCTTAGCCATCACCTCTTGCGCGGCAGCCTTACGATCGGCCTTAACACGGGCATCTAAGTCCGCATCCACTAAGGCCATGATCTGCGCAGCTAAATAGCCAGCGTTCTTAGCACCGGCCTTACCCACAGCCACCGTCGCTACAGGGATGCCACCTGGCATCATCACCGTCGAGTAAAGGGCGTCCACACCGTTTAATGGGCCGCCGTCGACAGGAATACCGATCACCGGACGGGTGGTACGCGCTGCTACGGCACCGGCTAAGTGCGCTGCTAAGCCAGCAGCACAGATAAAGACCGCCGCACCACGAGCCTCGGCATCAGCGACGTAAGAAGAGACCACCTCTGGGGTGCGATGTGCCGAAGCGACACGCACTTCGTACTGAATGTCAAAGCCCTTTAAGACCTTTAGGGTGTTTTCCACTAAAGGCAAATCCGAGTCTGAACCCATGATAATGACAGCAAACTGCTTTGACATCACGTTCTCCGGCAGAAGTAAGGGAAACAGAGCGCTCTAAGCGCGCTAAAACGGCCTCATTATACCCGTTTCTTGTGCTGATACCTGCGTCTTATGGGGTAGCTATTAGGTGAGGTCAGAGCAGGGGTGAGATAGAGAACTCTGCCCCCAGCACTTTCACCTTTTAGAGCAGCCATCCCTCTGCCTTACTCTTTTGCAGGAACAAAGGCTGGCACCGGCATGACCTTAATCTGTACTCCATGCGCACTGGTGCTTGTCGGATGCAGCTGTGCTGACTGCTGTTGCGCAGGGCGCAGTGTAGGCTGCGGCTCTGTAAGAGCCTTAAGCGCCTGCACTACAGCGACAGGATCGTAATGACCCTCATCCTCTAAAGCCTGCGCCAGTGCAAAGATACACTCTGCCCCTAACACGCCATGAAAATCGGGAGTATAGCCGTACTTGGTCGCAAAACGTGTCACAAACTCCTCATAACGCGCAAACGGCGCCGTAAAGCTCACTTCCGGCAGATAAAACGTCCCCTGCTCTGAACACAGGGCATACCCCAGTGGTGGCACCAAATTATCGGTGCCATACAAAGGAACATCCCGTAGCTCTACCTGTGACAAGAGCTCCAAGAGCTCAGGTAAGTCCTCGATCTCACCTGCAAACAACAAAGCGCTGTCAGGAGCATGCAGCAAGTCGTAGTTCACAATCGCGCGCCGCAGCTCTCTCATCCGCAGCGGCTCTTGAAAATTAATCCGCAGCACCTGCTCTAACTCATTACCCGCGCTTCTCTCCAAAGCTGCCGAGAAGATATCGCCATAGGAGCCACTTTGGGGGCTAATGATCAGCAAATTCTGCACGCCATGCCCGTGCATGTGGTTAAGCACCGCCTCTACCCACAAGGATAGCGCAGGAAAAAAGGTCACGTAATTATCAGGCTGCAACACCGGCAAGGTATCAGGCACCACCGTCACCGGTGACACCAAAGGTAAAGCCGCAAATTGCGTTAACGCCCGTGCACTGCTTAAGGTATCCGTACTCAGCGGCCCAATTAAGGCAGCGACTTCATACTGATCACACACTTGCTGCACGCGCTCACAATACAGCTGTTGATTTGCCGCCCCTTGCAAGGTCACCAATTCCAGCTTTTTGCCTAAAGCGCCACCTTGCTCATTGACCAGCTCTACAGCCAACTCCACTCCGTGCAAGATTTGCGTCGTATGGGCTTTATCTTCATCGATCACAATGGCCAGCTTGAGCGTCTGCGCCTTAGTTACGGCCTTCATGCGCTGCGCCTGCGCGCGTTGCTGCGTACTCTCACCCAATGGGGCAAAGCCATCAAAGGTACCCAAAGACAGCAAGAGCAAAAAGACGCAACAGAAACTCAACAGCAGCAGTACCGTGTTTCCACCTGTACGGTCGCGTGCCACCTGTGACTAGACAGCAAGCATAGAGTTATCCTCTTGGTTAGCGGCATTCAGCCCCGTTGCTGCGCTACGTGGTGTT
>CASEBB010000219.1 GCA_949286015.1 uncultured Succinivibrionaceae bacterium
TCAGATAGCGGCTCGCCACTAGAAAAAAGCAGTGTTAACACTGTGTAAAAGCAGAGTTAGCACTGTGAAACCGCAGACGGAAGTCTGCGGTAGTTCATTACGCACCTATAGATGTGGGATTCTGAGCGGGTCAGAAAATGCCGTGAGGAGGTCACCTCCAAGGGCAATAATAAGCTGGGGCCGTAGTCCCAGTTAGCAGCAGTTGGCCACTTAAGTTCGCAGCTTAAGTTGCGCCTAACTGCTTGGTGGTTATCCATTTTGGTGCGCACATTGTAAGACTGTTTTACCGAAATTGCGGCACTGCACCTTGGTGGTAGGTGCAAAAGCGCCTGTAAAAGGCTTGAACACAATGAGATCTGTGCTCACTACCAGCTACAACAAAGCCCCTAGTTAAAGCTTATTACGCCTGCCCACCGCGCTATCTATGGGCTTTTCCGCACACAGTCGTGCCCACCACAACCACTCTCACCCTGCGCGCGCTGGAGCATCTTTATTGAGAAAAAAACGCAACACCGTTCTGAGCGCTATGCCACCGCACTGTAAGGCATAAGGCAGATACGATCTGCCGTGTCGAGGCTTGAGCCACTACTCGCGACTACCTTGCAGCTATCTACAGCCGCCAGTTTGTTCCTCATGGCTGGAATGGGCTGCCCCTACCTACCTACCTACCTACCACCCTATCCCCCTTACCATAACCATCTTTGCGCTTAATGCCGCCCATCAAGCCCGCCGCGCTGTAGCCGCGCGTGTGTGCAATGCGTGTTTTTATCGCACCTCTGCCGCATGTTTATCGCATGTCTCTAAAAAAAGCACAAAGTTCTTGTGGCCTGCCGCTGTGCTTACAAAAGGATCATGTCAGCTCATGACCGCAATTTGCTGTTAAGAGGCGTTATCGCTTATAATGGTGAACTTGTTTTTGGCTTATTTAAGCCAAAATAAGAGCCCTTGTCTGTACCTCACCTGCTCTTTGAGCACTACTGTACAAGGCACTCGCGCTTGTGCTCACACCCTGTCTGTGGCTTTGTCATCTTTGGCTTTGCCTTATTTGACCATGCCAGATAAGCGGCTATACGGTACGTGAGCACCCAACATTCTCGACATTTGGGGGATTTTAAATGTCAAGACTCTTTACGTCTGAATCGGTGTCTGAGGGACATCCAGACAAAGTTGCGGATCAAATCTCTGATTCGATCCTCGATGCCATCCTCGCCCAAGATCACAAGGCACGCGTTGCTTGTGAGACCTTAGTAAAGACCGGTATGGTGATCATCGCCGGTGAAGTTACCTCGCACGCTAACGTCGACTTAGAAAAAGTGGTACGTAAGACGGTCTGCGAGATCGGCTATAACTCCACCGAGGTCGGCTTCGACGGTAACTACTGCGCCTTCTTAAATGCCTTAGGCAAGCAATCTCCTGACATTAATCAAGGTGTGGATCGCCAAAATCCAGAGGATCAGGGCGCCGGTGATCAGGGCTTAATGTTCGGTTATGCCTGCGATGAGACCGCTGTGCTGATGCCTGCGGCCATTACTTATGCCCACATGCTGGTCAAGCGTCAATCCGAGGTACGCCGCTTAGGTGTGCTGCCATGGTTACGCCCAGATGCTAAGAGCCAAATCACCTTTGCCTACAATGATGACGAGTCGATCTCGCACGTAGACACCGTGGTGCTCTCTACCCAGCACTCTCCTGATATCTCCTTAAGCACCGTGATCGAAGGTGTGCAAGAGGAGATCATCAAAAAGGTCATCCCTGCCAAGTTATTAACCCCTGACACCAAGTACTTTATCAACCCTACCGGTCGCTTTGTGATTGGTGGCCCAGTTGGTGATTGCGGCTTAACTGGCCGTAAGATCATTGTGGATACCTACGGTGGTGCGGCCCGTCACGGTGGCGGTGCTTTCTCTGGTAAGGATCCATCCAAGGTCGATCGCTCGGCTGCTTACGCCGCCCGCTATGTGGCCAAGAACATTGTGGCTGCAAAGTTAGCCAAGAAGTGCGAGCTGCAGGTGTCCTATGCTATTGGTGTGGCCAAGCCAGTATCGATTTCGGTTAACACCTTTGGTACGGGCAAGTATGACGACAATAAAATCGCCCAAGTCGTCAATGAGGTCTTTGACTTACGTCCATACGGCCTCATCAAGATGCTCGACTTAGAGCGTCCAATTTATCGCCAGACAGCGGCTTATGGTCACTTTGGCCGTGACAACTTCCCATGGGAGCAAACGGACAAGGTCGAGGCCTTACTGGCGGCCTTAAGCTAAGCTAATAGCTCAGCTAAACACAACAACGCCCGCGCTAGCCGTAAGGCTATGCTGAGGCGCGCACAGCACACGTCACAGAGCTTTAGAGCCTCTACCAGAGGTGTTTAGCGTAAAGCTTGCGCTTGGAGCTGTGGTTTTCCCTAATTAGGGCCTTCCCCTCAAGGGCCCATGAGAGCGGGGCTCCCCTCAAGCCCCGCTCTGCTGCACTTGCAGCAGCTCTCCCTCTCCTTGTCTTGTTCTTACGGCGTATCATGCCTGCGCAAGAGCCCGCACTACCTCTAACGCCTCCTCCTTCCCCTCATCATCCTAACCCCCTACTTGCTCGTAGTCCCATTACGCACAGCGTTTAGCGCCATGTGCACCCCATGCCTTAGGCCTTTAGGGTACCTGCTTACAGCGCATCAAACGCCTCCAGCACTAAGCTCTTTGTAAGATACTCACTGTAGAGCTTCTGCTCCTTGTCCTTGAGCACAGTAAACGTCTCCGCTGGGAAATCGTCCCCCATGAGCTCCTTTGGATCAAGGATATACCTGAGCTCATCACGTGTGAGACCATACATGCGCGCAATGTAGGCATCAAGCTCAGCTCTAATGCGCAGGCGCTCCTTTGGCTCTTGGAAAGAGTAGCTTGGGTAGTCTGTTAGCCACACTGCGTTGATGTCATCGGCATTACGGGTGAGCTTGGCTACGCGCTCACAGATAAACGCTACATCCTGTGGGGTAAAAGCATCTGGTGGCAGCACAGGCAGCTGCTTAAAAATGAATAAATTTACATGCGCCCCAGATTGTTTACAACGATCGATGTAATCTACCACTAAGCTGTTTAGCACTGCTAGTAAGCAAGCTGCTTTGTGATCAGTAAAAGGCGTCAATAACACACCAGCGGAATTGCCCATACCAACGCAAGGCAACACACTAACAATGACCGTGCGCTCATTGGTTGCTGATGCAATATCACGCCATGCCAGCATCCAGCCGCGCGCTTTCCCTAGCGCCCCGTCCGCAGCCCCTGTGGCTGCTACTAAGACCTCAAAACTCTCCCTCTCACCCGTCTGCGCTTGCCTGTTTTCGCCAGCGCCCGTATCAGCATCCGCTGTTACGCCACCGTCATCAGTGCAGTATAATTTATATACTTGCCCCCCCCCATAGCATTATTAAGTTTATCCATTACCAAATGGGCAGGAACCCAGTATTGCGGGGTGACAGCGTAAGCGCTATTGCGCTTATCACAAA
>CASEBB010000220.1 GCA_949286015.1 uncultured Succinivibrionaceae bacterium
ATTCAAACTAATACCTTTGATGTTACATGGGCTATGGCCTATATGGGATCAGTCACTTAAATTTTGTGACGTTAGTCACATGTGTATCATAACGCCGTAGCGTTATATGTGCAGCGGACACTCTTGGCCTGCTTATCCCCACTCTTACGAGTGGGGTATGCGCAGGCCCCCATCAGATCAAAGAGCGCCTCAAAGGTGCTTTGGGCGTCTTGGCAGTACTTAACTTGGATTTTGACGTTATCTACGATGCGATCGGCACCATTGAGCTCATTGCTGG
This sequence comes from uncultured Succinivibrionaceae bacterium, assembly GCA_949286015.1. Taxonomy (GTDB): domain Bacteria; phylum Pseudomonadota; class Gammaproteobacteria; order Enterobacterales; family Succinivibrionaceae; genus Anaerobiospirillum. The sequence continues at coordinate 278 of CASEBB010000220.1, forward strand.
TGCCCACCTTTTCCACGTGGCGCCCATGAAGCATGTCATTTAAGGCATTGGCATCTTCGGCGGCAAAGCCGTGGCCTTGCGGCGAGTGGTATTTGTCGTGTTGGCTGTTGCGCTCAAAGAAGGAGACGCCCTCGGCCATACCGCCGCCAAAAGCTGCTTTTTCTCCGATGTGCGCAGGAGCGTGAGGCGGGGTAGCACCTTTAGAGGTTGGAGCTGAATGCTGCTTCGCCGCAGCATTGTTGTCTTGGTGATGGGCATTGGTAGACATACCACCCTCCTTGAGGTTGGTGATAAGCGTGACAGCGGCGCGCGTGAACACAAAACAGGCAAGTAGAGGCAGTGATTTATTATAGCGCTGGGGTAGTGGAGCGAGCTTGGAGACCATGGGGGCGCTGCTATGAATGGAGTCTATAGGGGTGGGGGGAATTCATATTCACTGAGCCCAATGAGCCCTAATGAGCCTTAACACACAGCGCCCTAACTTCACTGTAAGCGACTGTACATACCGTCACTCTAGCCGCTATGGTCGGTATTTGCAGCGCAGCAGCCAGCAACACAAGTGAAAATCGTGCTCTGTTTGTATCTCTGCCCTCCAGCCGCAGAAAAAACGCGTCTTACCCCGCAAAAGCTAACCACTATGCGGGTTTTTGCCTGTTTTTTCAGCTAAAATGTTCCTTGATTCCAGCTAGCTTCGCGCTTCCTGCCTGAGCTGCGTGGAAAGTGCTGCTGTTATGTCCGGCAAGCCATAGCAGCTGTATTTCTCTGCGCTTCTTAGCGGGAGATTGGAGCTCAAACCATTTCCTCAGGGAGCAGAAGCTAGCTCATCTCTCATTTCCACACCACACAGGAGCACAACCCATGTTAGCTACTTCGCTGGAGCTGGCTACCAAGTACGATTACCTCGCTGACAAGTTCCGTCAGAGCTTTAAGTGGCTGCAAGAGCACGACGCCACCAAGCTGGAAAATGGCCGCTACGACATCTGCGACGGCGCCTTTGCCTTAGTGCAGCGCTACAGCACGGTGCCTTTTGACCAGATCGCTTTCGAGGCCCATAACGATTATTTCGACATCCAGTACCTCGCTCAGGGCATTGAGACCTTTAACGTTTGCCTGCGCAAGGACTGTGAAGTTACCCGTGAAGACCCAGCCTCAGATATGGTTTATCTGAGCACTCCAGAGTCCTACACCTCTGTGACCTTAAAGCCAGGTGAGTTTGCCATCGTGCCACCTGAGGAGGGCCACCAACCACGTATCATGTATGGTGATAAGAGCGTGGATGTGGTCAAGGTCGTGGTGAAGGTCTCTGTCAAGTAAAAAGCTCGACTTATCCGTAACCACAAACAAGCACAAGCGGCGTTTTGTGGGTGTGACAGAGCGCTACTTTGGTTACGGTGGCGCGAGTTGTTGGCAGTGAGGTGCCACGCTCGCGGTGTGTGGAAAAGACTAAGGTATGGCAGCCAAGGCACAGAGAGCCTTAGCTGCTGTGCTTAAGCTAGAAAAAATAAAGGCGCAGACCGTGAGGTTTGCGCCTTTTTCGCTTTAGTAGGATCAGTGTTGAGGAATTACACTGACTAGGAGGAATCGATATTGAGGAAAATACCGATAGACCCTTTGCGGCGGTCTAAGTCCGTAGGGCATTGGTAGCTACCCTAAACTGCGAACTTGAGGAAAGAGTGCGCAGTAGCCGTAAGCGTTTACACTAAAAAGCGTATCTCTTGCAACTGGCAACATTATAGCGCACTGCGTGTGCCATAATTGTAGTTTAGCTGACAATATTGAGCACTTTGTGAGCATGGGCTCTTTTATGGGATTCGTGCAAGCTGCACATGGTGCAAGTAAGAGCGTTGGGATGGCCCGCTGTCGCGGCCAAAGATGCCGTGCTCAGTGGTTTTCCAGCGCAATATAGCCTCAGCTGCGTAAACGTTTACGTCGCGTTGCTCTGGTCATGTGCCGTCTGAGCACACTCAAGCACAGAGCAGAAGACATAAGCATCAGTAGCAAGTGAGTAGCGCGGCTGCACGTAACTGAGATTAGAGAAGGCCGTGGCGCTGCTTGAAGTGGTATAAGGCGCCAAGCATGCCTGCATCGTTTTGCAGCTGGGCAAACTCGATTCTGGTCGCCGCAAAGACAATGTCTCTGAGCTTGCCCTTTAAGGCCGCCTCTAAGCGTGGTCTTAAGTAGTCACTGCGGGCCATAATGCCACCACCTAAGATCACCGCCTCTGGATTCTGCGCAGCAACGACATTTGTGATGCCGTCACTTAAGTGCTCGACTAACTGGGCAATAGCCTTGGTAGCGTTTGGTTCGTTAGCCTCGGCCGCATCAAAGATGACCTTACCATTGACCGCAGCGGCTAAATCACCGCTTAAATGTTGCAGCTCACAGTACTGCTTGACTAAGAAGGTGGTAGAGGCGAGCTCATGGAGCATGCCGCCAGGTACGCGCATATATGCGATCTCACCGGCGCTGTGGGAGGCACCGCTGACGAGCTTACCATCGACGATCATGGCGCCTCCAATCGAGGTGCCAATGGTCATACAAAAGACGCTGCGGCAGCCCTTACCGGCTCCTTGCCACATCTCGCCTAAAGCGGCGCAATTGACGTCGTTTTCGACCTCACATGGCAGGCCAAAGCCTTGGGTGACGACCTTAGCGTAGTCGACGCCAGTGTAATCAGGAATGGCGTCTGGCAAGGCGTAGATAATGGTGCAGGTATCAGGATCGACCATACCGGCAGTAGAGATAGCGACGCCGGTAACCTGCGCACCAAAGCGCGTTTGGGCTTCTTTGCAGATACGCTCCACCTTGCTGACGATGCCAGGCCCGCCGCTTAAGTGGGCTTCGGTAGGGATTTCGTGGCGCTCGAGGAGCTGACCGTCGCTGGTGGCGATGCCATGCTTAATGGCAGTACCACCGATATCGATTAAGACAAACAGCGCTTGGTGCATCGTGTGTATCCTCGCACAGGAGACAGGCTAGGTTCTATGTAAAAAGAGGTGAAATCGCACTCTAAACACACCGCCGCCGTCACCGCCCTATAGTGTGCCTATGTTTGATCTATAATGATCTAGCCAGC
>CASEBB010000221.1 GCA_949286015.1 uncultured Succinivibrionaceae bacterium
CATGCCATTTGGTCATGTCAACAGTTCGCCTTACCAGCATTAAGCTCCCCAAGCAGCTTAGGCTCTGGGTGGTGGAGTACTTATGCATTTGAGTACTATCATGCTGCCGATGGTGACCCGCTTAAATGAGGTCGAGCGCGCTAAGGCCTTATGTGATGAGGTCGAGCAAGAGCTAAAAGCGCAGCAAGTGGAGTACAAACGGCCAAAGATCGGCATCATGATCGAAACCCCAGCGGCGGCTATCTTGTCGCGGGATTTAGCGCATCATGTGGACTTCTTCTCGGTAGGCACCAACGACCTCACCCAGTACACCACCGCTTGCGATCGCCAAAACCAAAACTTAGGAGAGTTCTTTGATCCGCACCATGAAGCGGTGTTAGAGCTCTTACGGCAGATTGCCTTAAATGCGCATGCGGCAGGCATCCCTGTTGGCATCTGTGGTGAGCTGGCAGCAGATCCTGAGCTTACTGACACCTTTGTGGCTATGGGATATGATGAGCTCTCGGTTTCGCCAAGTGCGGTATTAGCCCTACGCGAGCGCATTTGCTTAAGTGAAGCGGAGTGCCACAACGACAATCCGCAGGTCACTGCCGCCCTTGCAGCGCAGCACTAACTGAATGACTCCAGTTAGGACTACGCTCTCCACTCTCCACTCCCTAACTCTACCCCACCGAGGTACTCACCTTAAGTTGGGGCAGAGGTAGCAAAGATGATAGGTTAGGAGGAACAGCACCCACGTGCTGGTTTTTGAGGAATGCAAACTGTTGTTTATACCATTACCGACCCACGCGGCATTCACGCTCGTCCAGCAGGCCAGCTGGTAAAGCTCATTGCCAGCTTTAAGAGCACCTGCCAAATGGGTAAGGGTGACAACCTCATTGATGGCAAGCGCTTACTGCTCGTCATGAAGCTGGCAATCCAGCAAGGTGAGGAAATGACCTTGAAGTTTGAGGGCCCAGATGAGGCCGAGGCTGCGGCGGCAGTAGAGAAGTTCTTAAAGGAGAACATGTAGTCCCCTACTGTCTCCTGCGCTCCACCAAGCAACGCAGTCACCACGCGGTGGCTGCGCTGCTGACGACTGCGCTGCTGACATGCGGGCCCCGCAATAGAGCCCGCGTGCAGTGCCATGCAGCACGCCAGTGTCGCAATGGCCATTAAGCAGCAAACCAGCACGCTACGCCATTACCTTAAGCAAGGTAAAGACAGCGCCATGCTGACAAGCGGCCATGAGTTTTGCCCTCTTTTCTGCCTTCTTTTCAGTCCTGCACCCTGCCCTTGAGCCAGTTTGTTGCTCTCCCTCTCTTTCTCTCTCCTACCTTTTTCTCCTTGCTCTCGGCTTTCCACGCTGCTTAGTGCAGCTTGCCCTTGCCTCTAGCCTTACCTCACCGCCCCCTGTGTCCGCACCGCACCAATATCACTTAAAGTTTCACCACCCGCAAATAGCTCTATTTTCCTTTGCTAGATGCTATAGCCATGAACCTTAAAGGGTGTCTTACTTTTGGTAGTAATCTCGACGCCCTCTCTGTTTGGCACCGCTTAAAGTCTAGCTGCCGCCCCACAGTCCGCTATCGTGGTACGCACTCCAGTATTTGTGAAAAATTATTCCAAATTAACCTTAAGCACTACGCCGCCAGCGCCCCTACCACCCAGCCCAACATTTTTCTGCCATAGTGCTGCAAGTGATGCACAACCTGTCATAAAGCGCGAATCCATCTCACCCAAAATGTGACCGCAAACGCGTATTTATGAAATTTTTCTCCAAGGATGTGGGCGTCAGCACACTTTTGCCATCCCCCTTTTGCGCTATGCCCACCACTTTTAGATAATTTGCTGTAGCTTACGTCTAGGTACGCAAGAAACAGCAAGTACATAGTCGCTTTCGGACTATACCCGCTCTATCAAGCTGTACCAAGGCGCACACTGGAGATTGCTCGGTAGCCCTGCTTTCTTGGTTTTTGCTGCACTGTGCTTCTCAACTCTTCGCTCAAACCAAAACCGCAACCCCGCGCGGTGCACCCAAAAAACGCAAGAGCCTCTGCTACCTTTGGTGAGGATGTTTTTCTATGATGAAGTACCTCCAGCGATTAGGTAAATCGCTGATGCTTCCTGTAGCCTGCTTGCCTGTAGCTGGCATTTTAATGGGCTTAGGTTACTTACTTACTTACTTACTTACTCGCACCAACCACCATGCAAGGTGGTGAAGCCGGACATACCTTTGCGGTGATCTTAGGTACGTTCTTCGTCCAAGCTGGTGGTGCCATCATCAACAACATGTCGGTGCTCTTTGCCATTGACGTGGCCGTAGGTATGGCCAAAGAGCAAGACGGTACTCCAGCCTTAGCTGGTATTGTCTCATGGTTCGTGGTACAGACCCTGTTAAGCGCCAGCTTTATTGCGGTACTTACCGGTGCTGAAGCCGATCCGGCTTTCTCCAAGGTCAATAACCAATTCATTGGTATTATCTGCGGTCTCATTGGTGCCACCTGCTATAACCGCTTTAGCACTACCAAGTTACCTGACTTCCTTGCCTTCTTCTCTGGCAAGCGCTCGGTAGCAATCGTTACGGCCTTAGTTTCGATTGTCTTAGCTGCCGCGCTCTTCTTTGTCTGGCCTCTGGTCTACAACGGCTTAGTCACCTTAGGTGAGTCGGTGGTGTCCTTAGGTGCAGTTGGTGCCGGTATTTACGCTTTCTTAAACCGTCTGCTGATTCCATTTGGCATGCACCACGCCTTAAACGCCGTGTTCTGGTTCGATGTGGCTGGTATCTCTGACCTCACCAAGTTCTGGGCGGGCACGGGCGAGTACGGTGTCACCGGTATGTACATGACCGGCTTCTTCCCAGTGATGATGTTTGGTCTGCCAGCGGCGGCCTTAGCCATGTACCAATGCGCTAAGCCAGGTCGTAAAAAGGCGGTCTTAGGTCTGTTTGCCTCGGCGGCATTCTGCTCCTTCTTTACGGGCGTGACCGAGCCATTAGAGTTTGCCTTCATGTTCTTAGCACCAGGCCTCTATGTGCTCTATGCTGTCTTAACCGGCATTACCGCAGCTATCACCGTGATGCTGCCAATTCGTGCTGGTTTCTCCTTCTCCGCTGGCTTCTTAGACCTCTTCTTCTCCTCGCAGACCCCACTGGCTCAGAACCCATGGATGGTTATTCCAGTTGGTCTCGTGGTCGCGATTGTCTTCTACACCATCTTCCGCATCGTGATTCCTAAGTTTGACCTAGAGTTGTCGGCGCATGCCCCACTCGTAAGAGTGGGGTTAGCCGACATTTAGTATTGGGGCTTTAGCCAAGCACAGCGTACACACATCC
>CASEBB010000222.1 GCA_949286015.1 uncultured Succinivibrionaceae bacterium
GTTTGGAACGGTGCTGAGGTAGGATTGTATTCTTGTTCAGGACCCTCCCTATTAAAACGGGAGGAAGCCATGTGCGTAAGCACATGGAGACTTCACCACCTCTTTAGACAGTAGACTGGGCTAAAGCTACTTGTGATTAACCAACCTCAAGATACGTCGCGGTAGCGACGCTCGATGCTCTCTATCAGGTTGCTGCATCAATGGCTGCCCTCACCGCAAAGGGCGATTTTAAGCCAATAATACAGGGGGAAAATACTCTAAAGGAGCAAGGAGAAAAGTTCTCCTTGGCGCTTCGCCACACTAAAAGCACTGCTGTGAGTGTCTACAGGCCTCTTAGCTGCAGGGACTCACACTTTGGGTAATGGGCGTTAGCCCTGACGATAAGGTTCAACCCCAGAGGCTACCTCAAGACAAATACCAAGAGTATCAGCGTGTTATCGCTGTTGCCTTTGAGGTTAGAGCGTCAGCCCTCAGGATAAGCTCCACACCCAGAGGTTGCTCAGAGACAAAAAAAGCTGCCACTACAGCGCAGTGGCAGCCGGAGAAATAAGTGACATAGGAGTTTTGGTAAAGTTGCTATGAGCTGAGCCGTGAGGCTCTATTCTCAGCAGCTTCTTTTTAGGAGACGCTGACCACCGCCGGTGCAGGCACATGCTCATAGAGGTAGGTCATGATGTCCTGTAGCTGCGAGGTATCGGCATCCACTGTTTGGTGGGCAATGGTTTTGGAAGGGAAGCGCTCGGCTAAGCGTCGCACCGTGCGCCGGTCACGGAGATAGCGCTCAGAGAGCTTTCTGTCGTCATCTACAACGACGCAAGGGATGTCACAGGCAGCGGTGGTCTGTCCCGTTTGCTTGTCATAGGCCTTGTACGCAGCACAAGCGCGTGCCCGCCTAAAGCCAATGATAAAGCCAATGGCAATGTTGCTTAGCTGCCGACAGCGCGTTGTGACCTGCGGCTCTTCTGTAGCCGTGGACACAAAGAGATGGAGGCGCTGCATCTGCAACTCTTGTTTGAGCGCAGAGGCCAGAGTGTGGTACACCTGCAAATCAGCGGCGCTTAAGGCAAAGTCAGCATTGATGGCGTGGACAAAGTTGGTGATACTGTCGGCACTTAAGGGATCCTCATGGCCCACCAGCATCCCTAAGATATAGCCTTGCGTGGTTTGGATGGAGTCACAAAAAGACGACGTGGTGGAGTGCGTTGTTGCTGCCGTCGCCTGTGGTCGTGATAGTGGTGGCGCGGCAGCGAAGCTGTGACAGCAACGCTGGAAGAGATGGTTGTGATCTAACGGTAACATACGTCCCCCTTACCCTGTGTGGTGAGAAAAGAAGAACGGCCTATATCAATGGATTGAGTACAGGCAAAGCAAAATTGAGCACACAGCCCATTCAGTCATCTTAGCATTATTGGAAACTAAGAGCGCGCTATAAAGCGACGATTTTTCCCAGTTACAATGATATATAAGCGCCAGAAATGTCGGTAAGCCCTGTTGTAGTAATACTCATTTTGAAATTGAGAATGACGCGGTGTTACATACAATCATGTCTGTATGTGGTTGGTGGCGAGAATGAAACGCGGGGATAGAGACGGGCACGTGCACGTAATATGGGGCACAGAATGCGGGGCTGTTGTGCTATACAGCCTTTTCACTTGGAGGTGGGCAGAGGTGCAGGCAGAGCAACTTACCGTGAGCTTGCCATGAATGGCGATAACACGGAAGAGAGCAGAAGGCGTGGCACACGGGCGGTATGGGCGTTAATGGCATGCAGAGGAGCTTGAGCTTGCACGTGGGATGAGTGCTGGCAACGCCACACCTCGAGATGCATGGTGCAGGTGCGTTTAAGCCTATCTGCGGGCGGTGCACCATTAAACCCAATAACCACGGCTTATGTGCTTGCCTACAGGTGTGAGGCTCAGTAGTGGTATCCACTAAACTTGGAGAAGAGTCCTTTGTGTAGTGAGTCGCCTTGAGGCTGGGGGTAGGGAGCTGACGCGGGGCTTGAGATTGGGGGAGAGAGGTGAGGGCAGGGGTAAGCGGCAGCCGCTTGTTGCAGGGGCTGCCGGAGTGGGCTTTCAGCAGTGAGAGGGTACGGATGCACTGGGGTACCGTGCAGACGCTGAAAGCGGCGGGCTCGATTTTGTGGAGGAGAGGACGCTTTTTTTAGCGCAGCGTGCCTGCTAAGTTTTGTGGGTCGCAGACCTTATTGAGCAGAGCCTGCACTAAGTATGGGTTACCCACCACGATGTTACCGGTACGGGTAAAGTTTGGGGTGCCCATAAAGTCGGTGGCAATACCACCCGCCTCACGCACAATCAGCTCACCAGCGGAGAAGTCCCATGGCTTTAAGCCCTGCTCTAAGTAGGCATCAAAGCGACCACAAGCGGTGTAGCACAGGTCTAAGCTGGCACAACCGGTGCGACGCACATCCGCGCAGTTGTTAATGAGCTTAGCAAACAGTGGCAGGTAGTCATTCATACGCTCGCGATAGCGTACTGGGAAGGCGGTGCAGACGATTGCGCTGTCTAAGGACTGTAAGGAGGAGACGCGGATACGGTGGCCGTTCATGTAGGCACCCTCACCCCGAGCGGCGGTAAAGAGCTCATTGGCGATTGGGTCGTAGACGACACCGACGGTGGTGATACCCTTATGTTGCAGGGCGATGGAGACAGAGCTGTGCGGGATGCCCTTGACGAAGTTAGTGGTACCGTCGATTGGGTCGATGATCCACTTATATTCGGAGTCCTTATTACCTTGGACTTGGTTTTCTTCGCCTAAGATGCTGTGATCGCGGTAGGCCTTGAGGAGGATGGAGGCGACGGTGCGCTCGCATTCCTTATCGATATCGGTAACCAAGTCGTTTTTGGCTTTTTCTTCGACGGAGAAGGTACCCTGACCGAGGTTACGGGAGATGAGGTTACCGGCAGCACGGGCGGCACGCACGGCGATCGTAAGCATTGGATTAGGCATGATAAAGAGCACTCTGCAAGACAGAAGGAAGGCGCGGCCACGTGGGTGGCGTCCAAAAGTGCTCTATTATACAAGTTTTGTGGGCAGGAATGTGATGTGATTGGGATTTTCTGGATGTTGGAGGAGTGCTTACAGGGTTCTTAGGGCGAAGCCCTAAGCCAAGGTTGTTAGGGGCGGGAGCCTCTGACATCGCGTCAGCGCCAAGGGTGCAAGCCATCAGCACAGCACCTGTAACCGACCGTGAGGAGGTCTAGGCTAATTTTATAAAGCCCGTAAATAAGGCGTTTCTTGGTCACCTACTTAAAGGTAATATGGGCCAAAGCAAGGGAACTT
>CASEBB010000223.1 GCA_949286015.1 uncultured Succinivibrionaceae bacterium
TTGTTTGGAACGGTGCTGAGGTAGGATTGTATTCTTGTTCAGGCCCCTCCCTATTAAAACGGGAGGAAGCCATGTGCGTAAGCACATGGAGACTTCACAACCAAGGACAAAGACCGCTGCTTTTTGCAAAGCTGCCGTCCCTTGCACCAGTCGCAGAAGAAACACTGGAACCAGGTGCTACCTGCCACGGTGTTCTTGTTTAGTGGTTTGTTTGTATGTTTGATATTGATAAATTTGCCGACCGTATGGGACTCGCGCGCGACTTTATCGACGCCGACGGCAAGTACACCGTAATCACACCTGAAGCCCGCCGCGCTACCTTAGAGGCTATGGGCTACGACCTCTCTGACGAAGAGACCTTACAAGAGCGCGTCCTGAAAGAAGAATTACAGCCATACCGCGATCTCATCGATCCTGTGACCGTGATTCGTGAGGGTGAGCGTCCTTTCATTATGATTCGCACTCCAGAGCGTTTATCTGAGAGCGCCGTCGTAGATTGGACTTTAACCTTAGAAGACGGCACCATTTACCAAGGCCACGACCTCCTCTCCGATATCGAAATCGCCTCCTTTGAGACGGTGCAAGATCGTGTTTACGATACCCGCCGCTTCATCCTGCCAAACGAGCTGCTCTTTGCTACTTGCACCTTACCCGCAGCCAAGAGTGCTGCTAAAAACAGCAACGTCGCCGGTAGTGCGGTGAGCAAAGCTGTCTCTTTAACTCCAGCCGGTTCTTCCTTAGCCTCAGATCAGGGCGTTTCTTGCTGTGACGGTGGCCAGTTACCACTGGGCTATCACCACTTTAAGCTCACCATTACCGATGGTGTGGTCAAGCATGAGTCCATTGACCAGCTGCTGATTCTGACCCCATTAAAGTGCTACGTGCCTGCGCCAATGCAGCAGGGTAAGAAGCTCTGGGGTGCTTCGGTACAACTTTACACCTTACGTTCCCGCAATAACTGGGGCGTGGGTGACTTCAATGACTTAAAGCAAGTCTTAAAGATCGTGCACGATCGTGGCGGCGAGTTCGTGGGCTTAAACCCACTGCATGCTGGCTATCCTGCTAATCCTGATCCTGATATGGTGAGCCCATACTCGCCATCATCTCGTCGCTGGCTTAACATCATTTACATCAGCGTCAACAACGTGCCTGAGTTCTTAAACTCGCCAAAGGCCCGTGAGCTGGTGCAATCCCCTGCCTTTGCCAAGAAGCTGCAAGCCTTACGTGATCGTGAGTATGTCGATTACAAGGCGGTGTTAGACCTCAAGCTTAAGGTCTTACACATGATCTTTGATATGAAGCGCATGCTCGACAAGCGCTCCAATCGCTCCAAGCAGTTCCTTGATTTCATCGCTCAAGGCGGCCCAGCACTCCTTAATATGGCTACCTACGATGCCTTACAGTACGAGCTCTACGCTAAGGGCATCAATGCTTGGGGCTGGCAGAAGTTCCCTAAAGAGTATCAGGACTGCAATAGCCCATTTGTGGAGCAATGGCGTGAGAAGAATAAGGAGCAGGTCTACTTCTACTGCTACTTACAGTTCCTTGCTCATGAGCAGCTTGATGAGGCCTTTGCCGCCGCGCAATCTGAGGGCATGATCTTAGGCACCTACCGTGACTTAGCTGTAGGTGTGAGCGAGGGTAGCTGCGACGTTTGGGCTGATACCGATCACGTCTACCGTGGTGCGGCCGAGGTCGGTGCACCACCTGATACCTTAGGCCCATTGGGTCAGTCTTGGGGCTTAGCGCCAATGGAGCCTCATGCGCTGCGTCGTAGTCAGTACAAGGCGATTATTGACCTGTACCGTGCCAATATGCGCGCCTGTGGTGCTCTGCGTATTGACCATGCAGCCGGTCTCTATCGCTTCTGGTGGGTGCCTGTTAATCACAAGCCAACTGAGGGTGCTTACGTCTACAACAATATTCACGACTGGTTAGGCATCTTAGCTCTGGAGTCACAGCGCCATAAGTGCCTCATCATTGCCGAGGATTTAGGCACCATCCCAATGGAGCTGCGTGTGGCCTTAAAGGAGGTTGGCGCTTACTCCTATAAGCTCTTCTTTGGTGAGCGTGCCTATGACGGTGGCTTTATTGCGCCTCAGGACTATGAGCCACAAGCGCTGTCGGCTCTGACCACGCATGATATGGCCACGTTAGTGGGCTGGTGGTCAAATTATGACTTAGAGCTGGGGCAGTCTCTGGGTATTTACACCGAGGAAGTAGCTAAGTCGCTGCGGGTGCAGCGCGATGATGCGAAGCAGCGCATCTTAGATAGCCTGCATGGCTTAGGCTCGGTAGGTGATGAGGTGCCACACCGCGCTTCTGACATCCCTGAGATGACGCACGACTTAGTAAAGGGCTTAGAGCGTCACATGTGCCGTGGCTCTTGTGCGTTGTTCTCGTCACAGATTGAGGACTGGATTGGCGTCTTAAAGCCAGTCAATGTGCCAGGTACCTTTAGAGAGTATCCAAACTGGCGCCGTAAGCTTACGCAGAACCTTGAGGATATCGATAAGGATGTCTTTGTGCGCGAGCTGACCTCAACCATGACAGTGGGCCGTGAGGAAGCTTCTCTTAGAGATGCTAAGTACAAGCAGAGCAGAGGTCTTGATCTCTAAGGCGTAAGGTAAGCGCCTGTAGTGAGGCACACGCCTAAGACGGGCGCTGGCAGTGGCTCTTGAGGCTACGGCATCAAAGCACAGGATGTGGTGCTGTTTAGACGGTGCCACCTCCTGTAACGACGTAGGCTCAAGGCTGCCTGAGCTTGCGCCAGGTTTTGCTCACAAGCCCCTGTCTTGTCATCCCTGTATTTTCCTTGATAGCAGCGCGCACTGCTTCCTGTCCTCTCCTCTTCCTGTCAGCTACTGTCAGCTCCTGTCCTGCTCTTCTTCTTCTTCTTCTTCTTCTTCTTGGTGACTGTCAGTACCAGCCATCCATAAGCAGCAATTGCTTTTCTTGCGCTTTGCCTGCTCCCTCCTCAGCTAAAAGTAGCTCGCCGCAGATCTTCCTTGTGGTTAGGGCTTTCCCGCCTGTGGTCTGCCAAGACTTTCTACTTGGGTATGGCACTTTGCTCTGTTCCCTTCGCCTCCTCTAACACCTTACCCCGCAACTCTTGTCCCGCAACTTGTGCTGCTGTTGGTAACACCTGATCTCTCGCCACCTTGCTCACAACGTGACCTGCGGAGTTCCTCATTTATAATTAGCTCTGACAAAATCAGCGTGATTCTGCCCAAGTAGTGGCGCAGATACGGGCAGGACAGAGGTAGAA
>CASEBB010000224.1 GCA_949286015.1 uncultured Succinivibrionaceae bacterium
TAAGCACTATGCCTTGTTTTAGGCAAAATAGCAACCCCACAGCCTTGTCCATAAAACCCTATATTTAAGCCATTTCAATGCTTATTTTGGAGAACATGGGAGTCGTCGCTATTACCCCAATTGTAGCCAGCAATGTGAGAGTTGGCGGTGCTTAAGGTGACGCTACCACCGCTCTCGATGGTAAAGTCGCCCTTAACGCCGATGGTGGCAGCAGAGCTTTGAACGATCGAGCCACCGCTTTGCACGGTGATGTTGTTGTAGTACTTGTTATTAACTAAGGTAGTATCAGGAGCAGACACTGCTGCGTCGTTGGTTTCAGCAACAACTGCATCCCAAGAGTCGGCGCCTCCAGTGATATCTACCGCATTCGCAGGTTGCGCAGCCACAGCCAAACCAGCCGTGACCACCACAGCAGTGGCGAGGCCCTTTACGTAGGCATTCTTAAAGATAGCGCGATACTGAGCGAGTAAAAACTTCAGCGCGTTGTTGGTTTGCTTCATCAGTTTGTTTGTACAGTAAACGACGGGTCAGAAATCCCCCGCTGCCGGAGCAGGGCGCCATGCCGCTGCGATGTATCCTTGCAGCACAAGGGGATTTCTCTCCAAAGACCACGTCGTGAGAGGCGTCACCACAAAGGAAGGGTGCGCGGGCCGTCGGCAAGCAGACTCAGTCAGTCAAGACGATCGAAAGGAAAAGCGGCCCGCTATCATCAGTTTCTTGCTCTTGCTCTGGCGCTTACAGCTAAGCTGGCGCTGCCACCACCGCGCCATGCGCGGGATAACAGTGACTGATCACGCTTAGCTGGTGGCGGTGGCATTTGCTCGGTCTTACTCCTGCTATCCTCCTGCGGAGGGGATGGTTACAGCCCGTGACAGGAGGTGCTCTTTATCAACATCAATCACCATGCATGACCCCACCACACAGGGGCGACTCAGGTTGTGCCCTCAGGCGCGCGTGGTCATGTGGTGTGGTGAGTGCAGCCCGCGCTGCTGCGCTGCAGCACTGTATAGGCGCACAGCTGAGTAGAGCGTTGCGATGTCTGAGCGTGGTGCTAAGACTCCGATTACGCAGTACACAGGGCAGGGCTGGGCAGCTGTGACCTTGCGTCACAGCAGGGGATAAAGAACAGGTGGTAGATAGCAGACGGTGAGCGTGTGTTGATCCCACTGGCGGTAGTCCCAGCTCTAGACACACGGCACGCAGGCGCCCAGCTTTTGGCGCTTAGCAGCAGTGGTGATTAGAGCAGAAAGGTAGAAGCACTTGGACTGCGGCCCTGCCCTTAGCAGCGCACCATGCCACATAGGCACAGGCACCACTACTGGCGGGTGTTGCCAGCGAGAAAAACAGTACGCGTTAGCGCACGTCATAAGGAAAGGTAAAGAGGAGACAGCGCTACTTACCGCGTGGGGGGCTGTGCTGTAGGCACGCCGCAGCTGCTGTAGGGGAGCTGAACAAGCGTGATTAAACCCAGCCCACGATAAGTCCGACTTTTAGCAAGGGCGAGCAAGAGAGCTTAACTGTGGCGCCGAGAAAAGACAGGTCACAGCTGGGGCTAACCTCGCCCCCCTAACACAGGTAGGGGGAGGTACGACACTGCTGCTAATGCTACACGGCAGTGGCCCCGCTCTAGAGAAGAGGTGGTGAACGCCAAAAAGAAAGAAAGAAAGGCTTTTGTCAACGCGATAGGCAAGCATACAAGCACAAAGCGGTTAGGCGTTAGGCTCTCACAGCTTACAGCGCTCCTACCACCACATAGCCAGAGAGGTGGCATAGGAGAGCGCAGAAAGGAGAGCAAAGAGGCGTGGGGAGCTACGCTACGGTAGGTAGCATGTCCCTGTATCAGGCTGCGGGCGTCAGCGGTGTCTGCTCAGCTGTAGCTCTGTGAAAAAGAGCTCCAGCTTTTTGCATTAGCAGGCTGCAAAACAGCGCGGCACGCCGTGACTAAGTATCAGAGCATAGTCCGGCATAGTCAGCACAACGCAGGGCGTTACCCCAGAAAACCGCATGTATATGCGCTTGATGAGAGGTTGGCAAAAGCGGATAATTTAAAGACTCAACTAATCCAAAAACTTGACTAAAAAAAAAAAAGCAATCACTATGCCAGCTAAAGATAATTATTACAAAAATTTGCCAACACTCTCTTTAAGGGATTTTAGCAGCTAGCAGTGCCGAAATTACACGGTTTTTATGTATCTACGTTTTGCTGCAATAGTGGCGTGAAAAAAATTTTCTGCGCGTGCACAGGGCAGGAAGCGAGAGAGGAGGATGGGCGCTTGGGTCAATATGGCTGGCGGGTTGCGGCAGGGAGAACGGACGGTAAGCCGGAGTTGCTGCTCTCAAAGTAAAGATGGCGGCAGCTGGTAGCGCAAAGGAGCTTGGCGGTGGGGTAACGAGTGTCGTGGGCTGGCTGCGCTGCTCTCGAGGTTAACTGGGTAAGAGGCGGGAAAAGATGCGGATGGTGGTAGCTCAAGGGATAGCACACAGAGACAGCGGTGGTTGCTGGCTTGCACTGTGCTTGGCGTTTAGACGACTACTCGTGGTGGGGCAGCTTGCATGGGCTTGAGGTAAAGGGCTTGCTGTCACTGAGCGTAAAGCTCTGCTGCTTTGTGGTTGCAGCAGCGGCTTGGTCTCAAAGTGTGTGGCAAGAGCGTGGAGAGCTATATGCTGTGGTGGTTTTTGTTTGCGCCTAAAGATGGATATTGGTGGTAGCAGCTGAGTTTCGCAACGCAGAGGCAGGTTGCAAGTCGTAGCAAGTGAGTACAAGGCCAAACGGGATGAGCAGCGTGGTTGGATCCTGACTTAAGCGATAACGGCGTTTAAGGCCAGCATGCGTGCCCTTGCTGAAGATACGATCAGGCTCACCGGCACCATGCATCTCGAGATGTGGTGCGTACCAGCCGTTTAGCCTTACTGCCGTCACTTGAGAGCACTCATTCCTTGGGAAACAAATCCTCTAAGATATCGCTGGCATTAGAGTAGAGCTTGACGTTGGCAAAGTTAGTGCGCTCTGCTTCTTCAGCTTCCTTTATGGCCTGCAGCGTTTCCTCATTAGGCTCGTAGTTGTCGTATTCATCGCCAGTCTCCCTGAAAGTACCAAAAAAGGTGTGATGCTCTTTAGATAACCCACTAAAACCCCATAAACATGCGATATTGTGGCTAACCACAACTATCACTAAAAGTAACCTTGTTGATACTTTCAGGAGTCTCGGTATGACGCTGGTGTTGGGGCTGGCGCGTAAGGAGGGACTTATTGCTGTCGCTCGGAGCGTGCCCAGAGGTTAGGGTAGAGTCAATTTGCGCATTCGTATTAGGGGACATAGTACAGGCCTCTGACCAAAGAGCTGTGGTTGAGCAGCAGCAGCTTTTGGTTAATAAATGCAGAAGACAGAAGGCATTGCTGGTTCAAGGCAAGCAAGAGGCATTATACATTGCGTGTTGTCGCTTAGACGGTGATCATCCTTTCAGGAGTTGCCTACCACCCAGCAGTGGCGGCTCTGGTCTTACACCGCACCGTGCCCTTTGCTGACAGCAGGGCGTAGAAAGCGCGATGGGAGTTGAGAGCGTGGCGAGAGTGGAGAGCGCCAAGTGCGCTGCTGTCTTAAGTGTTAGTTTGGGGTATGACGTTAGGTCTGAGCAGACGCAACGAGCATTAGCATTGACGCCGTACTCAGCGGCATGAAAGTAGCCGGTGTAGTTGCCTCCTCAGCCAAAGCTGAAGCTACCAGTCTTAGCCGCCACCCCTAAGGTCGTACCAGAGGTGAGGTTGTCTCAGAACTCCGCGCTGAGCCAGTCCCTGCTGCTGTCTCCGAACTGCTTGGCAGTAGGCTTCACCGTAGCGATAACGCGTTAGGAAAGGAAACAGCGTGATGCTGTGAGGGCAGCAAGCACCAGAGCGCCTTAAGTGCCGCCAGAGCTGCGCGATTCGATAGCGGCATAGCCACCACGAGTTAGTTTGGCTGCTGCACAGCTACTGCTCCGCGTCCGCACAGGAGAAAACAAGCACTAAGCCGTTTCGTCCTTGCTGTCAGGAGACAGCATGTAAGCCATAAACTCATCCACACAGGAAAAGGCCTGAGCATGAGCAAAGTGAGTGCGCTTCATTTCCTCTGCTTCCTTAATGGCTTGCAAGGTGGTCTCATTAAGCTTGTCGTAGCTGTCCTCGCTGGAGGTGTTGTTCTGATCTGGTTGCGGTGCTGGTTCTGCCTTGCTGTGGTGAGCGATATCTGGCTGTGCACCGGCAAGAGGGGATGAGGTTGCTTTAGACATGGGATAGAGCTCTCCTCAAGAGTGATAAAGCTGCTGTAAGGTAGGCTGCACTGTAGGAGCAGCTTAGCTTGTCAGTCCTGTGGAGAGAGCATAGCACAGCGATAGTGGCTGGGCACACCTACTCAGGACTAAAGGTCAAAGGCTGGGCGTGGTGGCTGCAAGCACCTTGTGGGGCGGGCGCTGTTAGCGTGTGTGGCAGCCTACTAACTTCATGCTGTGAGCTTAGTGCGACCATCGTGAGTACTGCAGGTGGCAGCAAGGCAGCAGGGCTGCGTGAGTATCCCAAAAAGCACATCTCAAAGGAGGTAACTGCCTACAATCAGGTGTTTTACCCTGAGAGTAGGAGTTTGCTCAGGCGCTACTCTCGAGATAATGCGCCGTCAGGCGCTTTTAGGTTACCTACGGGCAGCAGCATACTCTGCTAAGAGCAGTTAGCCCTGAGCGTTGAAAAGCTCAGCGCTGTTTTGGTTTCAACACCGTGTCAGCAGCAAAGGGCGCAATGACCTCTGCCCCCAAACAAAAAGGGCGCACTACCTGCTGGCGGTGCACCCTTGGTGTTAGCAGTAGCTGGGTGCTGTGCACACAGCTGCTTTATACGGACGGTTAAGGATGAGTGGTAGGGAAGAGGCGCCATTACCCAAAGTGTTGGCTGTTAGCGCTCGTTATCATCACCATCGTCATCGTCATCAGCGTTCTCGTCGTAGTCGTCATCATAATCAGTATTGACGCCACTATAGTCGTCGAACGACTCATGTGGCACCAATTTCTGCAACGCAGCATCATACTGATCGATGCTGGCGCGCAGGTCTTGATTACCAGACTCATCTGCTTGCTCTCGCATAGCAGCTACCTCTTCAATGAGATCTGCACCGTCCGTGGCAATGGCTTCTGTTACATTCTCAATGTTACGAGGAAGATCCTCAGGTAGTCCATGGCGTCGAGCTATATCTTCCAGAGCAGTAATGGAGTCCTGTACGAATTGGTCTATGCGCCCCTCTTTGCGCGCATCAAGCTCGGCTAGATCTTCTGCCTTTACAGGCTCTTCTGGATCCTTAAGCTTTTGCAGCTTTGCACGCTCTTGCAGCTTTGCAAACTCTTGTTTTGTGGTGGCGAGGTCAAATTGAGCCACTTTTAGCCCATAAAGATCAACCCACGTCTGATCTTGAGCATATGGATTTGGCTTGTAGTCTGAGAGTTGCTCTTCATACTCACGCAGTTGTTGGCAGTTAGCCTGCAAGACCTCAAGCCTCTTATGAAGCTCTGATGGCACCTGATCTGGCACCTGATCCTTGGCCTGTGCACTATCCTGCTGCGACTCAGCCTCTGGCTTGGGCGTTGTCTTTGGCTTTGGCTTTGGCTCTGACATGTTGTTTTACCTCAGCACTTAAGCTGTTCTTAAGGAAAAATAGGGGGCATAGTCATGACCAGAAAGCTGAGCTTAGGTCACGACCATGCCCCCATACCTTGGTAACTACAGCCAGCATGGGCAGTACGCACTTACAGTAAGTGGCCTGTACCCCAGCTGCTGGCTGTAATCTGAGCAAAGGTCACTTTGCTCAGCCTTTGGTCTTAAGACCGTGAGGTCTTAGAAGACGAAACGAGCGTTAGCGTTGACGCCGTACTCATCGGCATTAGAGGAGCCGGTGTAGTTGACGCCTAAGCCAAAGCTGAAGCTACCAGTCTTAGCTTCCACACCTAAGGTCGCACCG
>CASEBB010000225.1 GCA_949286015.1 uncultured Succinivibrionaceae bacterium
TGTATTCTTGTTCAGGACCCTCCCTATTAAAACGGGAGGAAGCCATGTGCGTAAGCACATGGAGACTTCACTATGCCAGATCTGATGAGGAGTATCTGATTAACAAGCACAGTCGCACCTCTCATCAGCTGAGTGGTCAGCGTGCCGTGGAGCACCAGGTCAATAGCGAGATGGGCTTGGGTGCAATCAAGGAGAGCTTTTACCAGTTCGTGTGGCAGCAGCTGCTCGAAGCGGGGCAGGTCAGAAGCAAAAAGGTTAACGAGCGCATGCTTGTTAACAAGTTCTCTGACATGACGCTCTTTCTCCACTACTTTGCGCAGTTCTGTGAGCCAGCCCTGAAGTACATGCTGCTGTACATGCAGCGCAACAAGGAAGGCCTCTTTGGCCAACGCATTGCCCTCAAGGATGTTGAGGCCAGCTTGAAGAAGCTGCTGGTAAATAAGTAGCCGCAGCGCGGCCAAGGCGGTCACAGATCTATGCTGGGGCTGTGCGTAGCAGCAGCAGCTTGCAGCCATGCGCTTGCAGCTAGTCTCTTGTAGCCATGCTGACACCCAAGAGAGTGGACGGTGGACGATGAGCGGAGGGCGGTAAGCTTGCTGTCGCGCCGCTTACGCTTAAGATACGCTCTCAGGCACATTGGGGTAAGCATCAAGCATCATGGCGCTTTGCGTCCTACCAGCGCAAAGCTTTGCCTTGCCACCGTGGCAGAGCGCTTCCCGCTGTGGTGCTTGGTTCCGCTGTCCTTTGCTTTAAGCTTCGCTCGGCCCCACTCTTGATTGTTGGGGGCGACGGGTTAAACTGTAGCCACCGCCACCGCCACCGCCACATCACACACCACCAACACCACCACACTACAATATTCCCTGTCTCTTTTCTCGGAGCAGACGGGTACTTCTCCCACACATCAAGGATCACCTGCACCATGTCATCGCGTAAACGCAAAGCTGCTAAGCCAAAGCAAGACAAGCAAGATCTCAATGCGGCCTTTGAGCAACTAAAGAAGATCGCAGAGCTGACTTTAGCTGTTGGGGGAGCCAAGACTCAAGAAGAGAAATTAGCAATTGTGGCGGCGGCCCTAAACCCTCCTGCTGTGGAGCAAGGGGATCAGGACTCGGCGGCGCAACCGCTTGTCAGTCACGACGAGCTGGCCTCAGTTTTCAACACAGAGCCGTTTGAAAACTTAGTCGCGGATGATCCTGAGCAAAGAGAGATCGTGAGCGGGCTGCACTTAGGCCCATTTCAGCAAGCTTTTCTGAAACAACTGCAACATGAGCCAAAGCTGGTCCAGCTCTTTTCTCTGGTCATGGGCCAGCACTATAAGAGTCTTGAGGACTCACCGTGGAACACCAACGAGGCCACCATCTTTTGCCTAGACTTTTCCACGGTGGTACTTTTGTCTTTCCTGCAGTATTTGCGTGGCTACGTTTCGGTGCAAGATTGGTCCAATGATTTATTGCAGATGGACAAACGTGCGCAGATGCAGGTGTTGTTTCCTCTGCTCTTACCTCCTTGTAAGACCTGCTCGTACTACTCCTTTTTGCTGCCATGGTACATCTTCAATCTGTGGCGCAATAAAGAGCTTTATGCAGGTGGTAGCTCCGTCCTTGAGGCGCAGCTTGAGGTGGGTAAGCTGTTTGCGGATTTGCAGATGTTCCAGCCATGGGCTAGCGGCAACCGCTTTTCCTACCACGGCATTCAGCTGGGAAAATCTAATCCTGAGCTGCAGCTGACCTTCACGCAGCCGCGTATGACGGTCTTTTTCTTTGATGTCTACCATCTCTATGGTGTCTGCACTAAGCTCTATGTCTTGACTTTTCACGATCTCACCCACATGCGCGATCTCATGTTTACTCTCAAAGAGAGGTGTGACCTGTATGAGGGCACCAAAAAGTTGCTGCAGTCGCTCAAGCTCGGTGGTGTGGATCTTACCAACACGTTGTTTATGACGCTTGATATCGATTGCGAGTTTGCCGAGCAGTTCACCAAAGCAGTGGTTGATGCTGGTGCCCATTACGCTATCTACAGTAGGGTGGATACCACTATCGCAGAGCCAGTGTCTCCTGAAACATGGCGCAATCACCACCATTATGCTCAGTGCCAGAGCCTCTTTAGAAGCGTCAAGGATGGCTTGGACATTGAGGAGCTGCATGCGCTTTCTGACTTGCCGCAAGAAGAGGGCAAACAACCAGCGGTGTTTGTGAGCTCCCTTGACGTGAATGAGGGAGAGAACCGCAAACAACTGATTTGCGCCTGCGATCAGTTCTCTCTGGCGAATGACCGCGAAGAGGAAGAAAAGTATCTGGCGCGACACAATGGCACCGCCACTAAGACTACGGCGCATCGTGCTATTGAGAGCAGACTCTGCAGTGCTATGGGCATGGGCGCAATCAGAGAAGGTTTCTTCAAGTTCGTGTGGCAGCAGCTGCTCAAAGAGGGTAAGGTCAAGAGCAAAAAGGTTAACGAGCGCATGGTTGCCGACAAGTGCTATAACACGACGATCTTTCTCCACTACTTTGCGCAGTTCTGTGAGCCTGCTCTTCAGTACATGCTGCTGTACATGCAGCGCAACAAGGAGGGGCTCTTTGGCCAACGGATCGACCCTCAGGATGCAGCTGCAAGCTTAGAGCAGCTGCTGGCAGAGAAGAAGTAGTGGCGTGCCGCAGCAGCACGGCACAAGGCAGCCACAGCCACAGCCACAGCCACAGCTCACAGCTATCTTCTAGCCTAAGACAGCTTGTGGGCCCTCAAGACTGCTTACTGCCGAGTTGCGCATAAGCTCAGGGCGCCGTCCCATGGGGGAAATCCCTTTGGGGGAGCGCCTGCTTGGGGCCTTTCAGCGCCACCAACATTAGTGCTTTGCCGTGGCGCTTGACGCCGTGGCGTCATCACCATGCTGTGCTGACATTGCGAGGTGCGCTGCCACCCCCACCACCACTACCACCATCACTACCATCATCACCTCTGTTTCTGCTCCCTGAGCGCACGGGGGCTTTTTCCTTTTCCCAGCAATTTCTACCAAGAAGGATCACCTGCATCATGCCACGTAAAACAGCCAAAGCCAAAAAAGCCGCGCAAGCGAGAGGTTCTTTATCGTAAGCGCGGGATGCACTAAAAAGGTGTGACCTAATTTGGTTCGTTTGTTGAACGAAATGGTCACGATCCTTGATAGACACATGACAACAAAGAACCAGCGAGAATAGGCGTTGTCCTCAAGAAGTTACAGGATAAAGCTGCAGAAGCTGCAGAAGCTGCAAAAGCTACCGCAGCAGAAGACACCGCTGACTTCATTGCAGAGGCTATGGCGGAAGCGGAAGTGACTGCAGCTAATACGCCTGTAAGTCGCGAGGCTCTGGCGTCAGTCTTTACCACTGAGCCTTTCAACAGTGAGCTGGACTTGTCTTTACCAATGGAGGTGGCGCTTAACAATGTCAGCTTTGCGCAGATGCAAAGTGAGATGCTTTCTAAGTTAGAGCACGAGCCGCTGGTGGTCGACCTGTTCCAAAAGCTCATGGGCAAGCACTACGAGAACCTCAAATCGAGCTCATGGAACGACAAGCTCAATTACATCATCTCGGTGGACTTTCCTACAGCAGTGCTGCTGACGCTGCTAGAGTTCATGCGCGGCTACTCTACCCAAGAGTGGGAGCAGAGCCTCAAAAACATGCAGCAGCGTATCCCGCTGAACGTGGTATTGCCGCAGTTCATGTTGCCACTGCAAAACTGCACCTATTACACGTTCCTGCGCATTTGGTACGTCTTCACTGCGTGGCGTATAGCAGGGCCATATAAGGGTGGCACCTCCAAAGTGGCGGTACAACAGGCCTTAGCTAAGCTGTTTGCGGATCTGCAGATGTTTGAGCCGTGGACGCGAGGCAATCAGTTTGAGTATCATGGTCTGGATTTTTCGTCCTCAACCCCTGATTTGCAGCTGAAGTTCACTACCCCACGCTTTGACGCTTTTGCCTTTGATTTTGAGTCAATGGAGATAGCTCGGCAGACACACACGCTGAAGTTTGCGGATCTCAACTACATGCGGGATCTGGTAGTGAGATTCACGGATGACCTCTATGGCGCTGATGCGATCTACAAGATCACGCGTTTGTCTTTAGAGGGCATGCGTGAGCGTGGTGTTGACCTAGTGGGAGATTCGCGCCGCAATTTTAGCTAAAAGGCCACTCTCTCTTGTGATAAAAGTGCTTGTGTCTGGGGTTCTACTGTCCCCAGTAAACTAAA
>CASEBB010000226.1 GCA_949286015.1 uncultured Succinivibrionaceae bacterium
CGTTGGTGTGCTGTTACGTGGCACCAAGCGTGAGGACGTCGAGCGTGGTCAGGTGTTAGCTGCCCCTGGCACCATCACCCCACACACCAAGTTCGAGGGTGAGGTGTACGTGTTATCCAAGGATGAGGGCGGCCGTCACACCCCATTCTTCAAGGGCTATCGTCCACAGTTCTTCTTCCGCACCACCGACATCACCGGTTCTATCGACTTAGGTGAGGGTGTGGAGATGGTGATGCCTGGCGACAACACCAAGATGACTGTGACCTTAATCCACCCAGTGGCCATGGCTGCTGGCGAGCGCTTCGCTATCCGTGAGGGTGGCCGTACTGTGGGCGCTGGCGTGGTCTCCACGATCCTCGAATAATGGCTTCTCCTTGTCTGCCAGCGGCCTGATCTACTACGTTGGCAGAAGGTGAGAGCTAAAAGCCGCAGAGCAGGTTTCCATGCAGGTGGAATCTGGCTGCGGCTTTTTTGTTTGTGGCAAGGTGCTAGCGCCCATTAGCCCCCTTCTTTGCGGTTGACTAAACTGCTGGGATCGGGTATTTTTTGGCTTTTGGGTAACGGCCCAGTGAGGTGCTGAACTTTTGCCTTAAGAGGAGGTAAAAGCGCGTAACCTCGAAGATGTAGTTTGCGCGTAACTTTACTTTGGTTAGGCCCAACTGCACTACCGCCAATATTGCCTTTGACTTGATGTTTTCAGCCTAGCGCCGTCTGTGGTGCCATGAGCCATACTGGGCCACGCAGGAGTGAGCCGCAGTGAAAACTCTCCTTACTTTTGCGTGAGGAGGTCAAGTGGCAACAGATTTTGCGAAGCACTATTTGCCAAGCGCTACTCAAGCTAAGACATCTTGGGTAGGGTGTCAGGGTTTCTTTTCCATGAGCGATAACAAGAATACTGGCAAGGCCGCCGCTGCCGCTGCCGGTAACAAGAAGGCCAAAGCTACGACCTCTAAGGCGGTAGCCACTAAGTCCAAGAAAGATTTACAAGTGGCCCCAGCCAAAAAAGCTGAGGTGGTCAAGACTGACAAGAAGAACGCCAAAGCTGGCAATCCATTTGATGGCGTGCTGTGGCTGCTGGCTCTTGCTTTAATCGTGGCCGCAATTGGTGGTAATTACTATTACACCCAGTTCATGATGGTTGATGAGTCCTCCTTTGCCCGCTTAGGCCGCGTGGCAATTGTGATCGTGACCATCTTAGTGGGCTTAGCTCTGACCTTATTGACATCAACCGGTAAGAAGCTGGTGTCCTTTGGCCGGAGCTCGTACACAGAATTGCGTAAGGTCGTGTGGCCATCGCGCAATGAGGCTATGCAAACGACCTTAATCGTCTTTGTGACGGTCTGTATTGTCAGTGTGTTCTTGTACCTGTGCGATCTGGTGTTCTTGCAGATCGTGCGCGTGATTACCATCTAAGCGAGGTCGCGTCATGTCCGATTTTGAGAACAAGACTGAGAGTGCAGAGTTAGAGTCTCAAGAGCAAGCTGTAAAGGCTCAAGAGACCGCTAAGAGCAGCGCTCCAGAGAGCTTTGATGCGCCTATGCTGGATGATGTGGGGGGCGCAGAGGCTCCATTCTTATCTGATGAGGAAGCAGAGACGGCGCAGAAGGCGACTGACTCCGGTTCTCCTTTTGATGACCTCATTGCTAAGGCTAAGAGCGAAGAAGGCGAGCGCAAAGAGAAGAAAAAGACCAGAACTTCTACCAAGAAGAAGCTCGATCTTAAGAACATGAACCCACGTCTCGAGTCGAAGGATCCGAGCGAGGTACCAATGCGCTGGTACGTGCTGCAGGCTTTCTCGGGCTTTGAGCAGCGTGTGGCGCAGGCTATTTCTGAGCGTGTGCACTTAGAGCACATGGAAGACTACTTTGGTCGCATCTTAGTGCCAAAGGAGCGTGTGCGTGATAACGCTACGGCGAGCAATGGTCGTTTCCGTGAGACGGAGCGTAAGTTCTTCCCTGGCTATGTGCTCTTAGAGATGAAGATGACCTCCGATTCGTGGCAGCTGGTGAAGCACACGGATCGCGTCTTAAACTTCGTGGGTGGTACCCCAGAGCGTCCGCTGCCAATTACCAATGCTGAGGCCGAGCGCATCTTAGATCGCTTAAAGGAGGTCTCGGATACGCCACGTCCACGCAATGAGTTTGAGGTCGGTGAGCTGGTACGTGCGACGGAAGGTGCCTTTAAGGACTTCACGGGCACGGTGGAGAAGGTGGACTACGAGAAGAACCGCTTAACGGTTTCGATCGCCATCTTTGGTCGCTCGACTCCAGTGGAGCTGGAGTTCAATCAGGTGGAGAAGGAGTCCTAAGCTTAAGCCACTGCTTAAGCCTCAGCCTTGGCTGAGGTTGTGCTCCTTGAAGATGGTGCCACTAAAAGTTGCGCCGCAGCGAGCTTGAGGTGGAGCCTGTTACAATACCCGTGTCGCTGTTGTTCCTTGCTATGTGGGCAAGGAGGAGTGGTGGCGCGGGTTTTTTTGTAGCTGTAGGGTTAAGTGCTAAAGGAAGCATGGTAGGCAACCTCCAAAGAGCCTCGCTTCACGGCGCGATGAGCGTGAGGGTAGGTGGTAAGCCCCTATCATCATAACCACGGACCTAAAGTGGGTCGACAAAGCTCTGCGCCCTATTGAGGATGACTCTGATGAAGAAAAAACCAACAAGCCTAAGTTCACATTGGCCTCTGACAATACAAGTGAGCAGCAACAGACGCGTCCGTATTACCGTCTGGTGAACTTCTCAAGCTTCTTGCCGGTTTGCTTTTACCAGATCCATGGGACGATGATGGATCTTTATGAGGATGAAGCGGCCTCTGATCTCCTGACGCCAGACATGATTGCGCTGCGCTTCAAGAAAAGAATGCGTGAGAGAGTGTTTGGTTTGGTGCCACACGTTCCGTCGCCTACTGAGTAAAACGTGCGGGCCTTCTTTGGCTTATTAGGGCGCCTGCCTTCTGAGGTGCGCTTGCTCGATATGTAGCGCAATCTGACTGTAGAGAAGGCGGTGAGCTTTAACTAACAGCCGCGAAATTCCCTATGCGTAAGCGTAGGGATGAAAGCGGCTAACGTGGGAGTTACATCGGCCTTTGTTGGCTCCTAATGTACTT
>CASEBB010000227.1 GCA_949286015.1 uncultured Succinivibrionaceae bacterium
CTTGACATCACCTCTTCTACGATCACATCTCTAATTATACTCCTACGTGCTTGGTACCACAAAACGATCCCTCAAAGGCTGAGGATGTGTATACGCTGTACTTGGCTAAAGCCCCAATACTAACTGTCGGCTAACCCCACTCTTACGAGTGGGGCATGCGCCGACAACTCTAGGTCAATAGCCTCCTCAAGGCTATCTCCCTCTCGCTGCTTATGGAGCAGGTCTTAGCCCCTAATGTGCACTTCCGTGTCCGCAGAGATGAGGAGCAAGGTGCCAACACCCCTGACCATAAGGGTGGGGATAAGACCCAACCTGACCTCACCATTAACATTAACGATGATGAGAAGGCTCCACTGAGCCCAGCGGTCAAAGATATCTTGGAGAACGATGTCCCTGACATTGTGGAGAAGCTCTTAACCTCCGAGCAAAACGTCAGAGAGGCATTGTTCAGCAATGGGCAAGGCATAAACGAGCTGCTCTGGACGAAGAGCATTCCCCAGATCATTCGCGAGATGTTCGCGGAGCGGGGGCTCTCCGATAGCGACATCGATACCCTGTCCACAGCGGTCTTGACCCAGCTGAACATCCCTGCCGCCTTAAAGAAGCTAATTGCGGAGGAAAAAGCAAAGCAGCCTGACTCTAACACTGCCCCTGAGTCTGAGACCACCACCACCACCCCTAACTCTAATGGTGGTGACAGCAAGGGCGATAGTGGTAACAGCGGTCTTGGGGGGAATGGCGGTAACAGCGGTAACGGAGACAGCAGCAAGGAGAGCGCCGATAGCGCTAAGCAGCGTCGTACTCACAATGATGTAGTGATCGACAACAATGCTCTGCTCAAGTTCTCGGAGAAGTTCATCAATGTCGATGATCTGGACATCAACCTGATCTTAGCGATCAACCCGTTCCAAGATGCCCATGACTTTATCTCCCGCAATCTTGACGAGGCGACTTTCCACGCCATCCAAGACCAAGTTGTAGCCAAGCGCGCCAAGGTCTCTGAGGAAGAGGCCTGCTTACTGTGGCCAGCGCTTAACAAGTTCATTGCCGAGCACAACCGCGTGCCTAACCCTAACAGCGTCAATGACTACGAAAAACGCTTAGCTGAGGTCTACGCATATTTGCGCCAAAAGAAGGCCCAAAAGCTCAGCCAACAAGCATCAAGCAGCAGCACAGTGTAGTACTCACCTCAGGAGGCGTAGCGTCCGTCGTAGCCCTTAGAGGGCTTAGGGGCGGGCGCTGCCAAACCACAGGCAATAAGGCACAGAAAGGGACAGAAGACATGAAGCTAACACTTAGCGCGCAAGCACAGAAACGGCCTCGTAATTTAGATGAGCTCTTTGCTGCAGATGACGCTGCAGGGGGCTTACACCTCTTTGCCGACGTCAAGGTTAATCCTCTCAAGCACATTAAGTCGCCACAAGTAGCTGAGAGTGCGCAGCAGGTGCTGGACTTTGTCGCAAGGCATAAGCACCTGCCAGAGTCACAAGCTGCCTGCAAAGACTTTGCAGACAAGCTTGCGGCTGTAGCATGGGCCAGCCTGCAGCAGAACTACCCTCTGGAAGCGCAAGAAATCCGCGCGCAAGTACAAGGCATGCTAGCGTCTAAGGAGTCAGAGAAAGAGGCGGTTACGCCCAGTAGTAAGTCATCTCTGGACGCGGCGGTGAGTGTGGTACCAGACACTGGAGAGACAGCAGACACCAAGACTAAAGCCAAACTCACTGCACAGAGCACCACAGCACAGGTACAGACTCACAGCAGTAAGAGCCAAACACCGCAGCAACTGGCACTGCAGTCACAGTCACAGTCACTGTCTACTACTACTGCTAACGCTACTGCTAAGGCTACTGCTACTGCGCAGAAGAGTGCTGCCACCATCACCACAGCCGCCTCACAGGCTACTCCTGCTACGACCCAGCCAACACCACCAAAGATCTATCAGAGCATCGATGACATCTTTGCGGAGGGTGATGCTTTAGGGCTGTTTGCTGATATCGAGGCCGCTGTGCAAATCCAGCCACAGTTTAAGCTACAGCCAGAGAGCGCCAATGCCTATAAACCACGGCAAAAAGCAGTGGATTCTGCGCAAGCAGGCCTTTGCCTTGACTACGATACCTACGAGCCGCTCATGTCACGCTGCGTGGAGCTGTTGCGCAGTGGCGATCTCGCCACCACCCCTGTTACTGAGTACAGGGAGCAGAAACTACGGCTTGGTCAGTTTTACCTCTTAAAGGGACTGGTGGCGCTGATTGCCAGAAGTGATGTGGATTACACGGAGAAGATCAGAAACCAGAACAATAAGCCCAGCTACCGCGTGAAGGTGGTCTACAACAACTCCACCCAATACCCCCCATGGAATTACTCGTTTTTAGAGTCGCTGATCAAAGACAGTGAAGGTGCCGCTTTTTATGCCACCACGGATAAAGGCACGAGCTTTTTACTGGCGTGCGCGCAAAAGCTGAGCGCTGCTCAAGAGATAGAAGAGCAGCAAAGACAAGAGCAGGAGGCTCTGGAACAGGGGAAAGCTAAGGGCTATCTCTACATTCTCCAGTCTCTAAGCACTAACCCTGTGCTGACCCAATTCCAGCAACACAGTGAGCTGGTCAAGATTGGCTTTTGTACTACCACGGTAGCAGAACGCATCAAGAACGCCGAGCACAGTTCCACCTACCTCTATGCCCCTGTGCGCGTCGTGCGTGAATACCCGTGTACTGACTTTGATCCTTATAAATTTGAGCGCCTCGTCCATGCTCTGCTCTGGGAGCATCGCTTTAACGTGACGCTTACCGACAAAGCTACGGGTAAGCAGTACAAACCACAAGAGTGGTTTACCGTGAGCCCACAAACGGCTTGTGAGATTGCTGAGCACATCTTGGATGGCACCATTATGCAGTACCCAGAGCCGACGCATCTAAATTGCCCGTATTTGTTTGGTATGATATCCCCACATCATGTACCACGCTATGCTTGCCATATAGGCGTATTTATGGGATAT
>CASEBB010000228.1 GCA_949286015.1 uncultured Succinivibrionaceae bacterium
AAAATTGTAAAAGGGGATAAGTGTAAATTGTTTGATCCCCTTTTCCCTCCATAAACAATGAAAACAGAAGATACACTAAGCCATTATCATCATATGATACTGAAATACCATGCCATCGTCAATATGGTTTGCTGTATCTACTAATTTTTATCTAGGGGCTATTAGAGTAAGCCAGAGCTTCGGCCATAGTGATTTTGTTGCATGTGAAAACGACCCCCCGCTTATTACATTGAACCGAGCACCACGCCTCACCGCTTTACTAAAAGTGTTATCCCCCTGTTAGGATCACTCGCTGCGCTCTTGTCGTGTCAGGAAGAAACGCGGATTTTAAGCGCTTTAGTGCAGAGAGCTGACGTGGACAACAGTCCCTGACACTGTAGGGAGGAAACTTTTGGTAATAAGTGGTAGGTTGTCCTGTTCTGTCTTGTCTTGTTCTGGCTTACTCCTGCGTAAGCTGCGTAAGCGTAGCTCTTGCTACGTCAGCAGTCAGCTTACAGCGCATGACTGTCTGTATGCGCAGTGCCGTCTACACAGCGCGTCCCGCCCTGATTAAGGTAGCACTGAAATAAGACAGGAGCGAAAGCTACTGCTGCTCAGAACCTTTAAGCAGCACAAGGCTGTACCTGTCAGCTTTTGTCTTTGCCGGAGGCCGCTGTGGTAAAACCGCTAAAGCCCGCGCGTGCTGCTTTCATCGTAATAGTGGCTGTGGTTTTTGCACACGGCATGCGCTATGCGTTATCTATTGAGCTATACACCGTCGTGGCACTCTGTGTAGTCACTAATCTTAGGGTGATGGAGAGTGATCTGCTCTATGGTTAAGCTGATGCAGGCGGCGCTGGCCTCTTTGGAGCAAATAAAGAGGCATGCTGCAGCTTTTCTGACCCTGTCTCGCTTCACTGTGCGTAAGCGAGCAGACTAGTGGTAGATTCGAAAATTAACGAGGAACCACATCCATAGTCGTGCAGGCGCATGAATGTGATCAATTAGGGGCAGGGGACAGGCGTGATTAATGTAATTTCCGAATCCTTCACTAGCGTCATAAAAGTTTTTTGTGGCTGGGCCAAAGTTTATGGCCGCAGCTGCCGCTGCTAAAGAAAGCGCTGGTCTCTACTTCTAAGCACGGCTGCTTACCCTGTACGCATAGGGTTGGCATCTGCTGCTAAGTGCTTGAGAGATACTTAGCAAATCTTTTTGGCTATGTGGGAGATTTATGTCTCAACTGACGTCTACGCTTATCGATCGCGTCTTGTGCCAGATTAAGGGCCTCAAAAACTTACAGCACCACCCTGAGGCGCATGAGATCACCTTTGATCTCGATTTAGAGCGCATGGAGCAGTACTACGACTTCTGCTACATCTCTGGCCAAATGTTCCATTACGCCGCTAACCACAACGACGATCTCGGTGGTTTACATTACGACGGTATGGAATCACCTCTAGCGCAGATGTTCTTGACCATGGACAATCCATTGGATCCAATGGAGAGCATCCTCGTCGATGACTATTTTCCTCTGCTCATGCCGGATCGTGAGTTTGCGCAACAGACCACGCAAAGCCTGCTGCCAAAGTTTAATGAGTACATCAAGGTAAAGCAGCGTGAAGAGCAGGCCAAGCAAAAAGCCGAGGCCGAAGAAGCACGCCAAAAGCGCCTGCAACTTAAAGCGGAGCGCAAGGCTGCCCAGCAGCAAGCGAAGAAGAGTGAAAAGGGCAAAAAGGATGAAGTAGAGCCATCCCCAGTAGTTCCTGAAACGGATCCGGTGCAGCAAACCCAAGCTAAGGTAGCGGAGAAATATGAAAAGAAGACGCCAGCAGAGAGTGCTGCTTCTTACTACAGCGCCACTGCAGCCCAAGCTGAGGCCGCTAAGGTTCCGGCCTTAGAGCACCGTGTCAGCCAATGGGTGACGAGCTTTAAAGAGCAGCTGGAGCAAAACCGCCGCTACAAGGGGCGTGAGCTCAAGGTGAGCTTTATTGAGGGCTTTTACAAGGACTCGACCTGCTTCTTATGGCGCCTTGCCGACCTCTATCGTCAGCTTAATGCAGGCGTCGATGAGGGCTTAACTGACGTGATGCGTGACGTCATCGTCTACGAGTACTTAGGCCACCTGAGCATGGAGCAGCGCTTAGCCTTAGGTATGCGCCAGAATTTAGCGTCGATGGGCCCTGAGAACCTCTATGGCCGTTTACGCTTCAGTAACGTCGTCATTTTCCCTGATGGCAAGTCGGTGTTCTGGTACTCCTTAGATGCCAAGGGCGACCTCGGCAATCTGGGTATCGAGGGCTTTGGTATTGACATCGATCCGCCTTATCAGAGGGGCTATGCCGTAGGCATTAAGCACGTGTATGCTGGCTCCTTTGCTGACCACCCAACTGTGCGCTGGTATCGTGAGCTGTTAAGCAACGAGGAGTTAAAGCAGCTGGTGTTTAACGCGCACTATTGCCCTTGCGATAACATCTCGCCTTTCTCGCAAGATGAGACAGGTGAGGAGATGACCTTTGTTAATGACGCGTTCTTTGTCTTTGAGCTGATTCTGCCTGAGTTTGGGGCGAAAGAGGCAACTGACAATGCGGCCGCGCCATTTAAGCTCATTGAGGTCCTGATTCAGGAAACGCCTGATATCACGGTGGCAGACATGATCTCGAGTCTGCAAGACTTACGCGAGCAGCTTAGTGACTTTGATCAGTTTGTCGCTGACATCAGAGACTTGGTTGCTGATGCCATTGTGGACATGAAGAATGAGCAGGAAGCTCGTCGCCGCAACCGTGATCCTGAGTACAAGACTTACACCTTTACCGACTCGGTGCATCAGAACGACTTTACCCGCACTAAGCTCAAAAACAATTACCCACTGATCATTGAGCGTGTGGTCATCAAGGGTAATGATCTGAAGTTTGTGATGCCAAGCCCGCTCTTCTCCTATGTCGATAGTCGCGATGAGGAGGAGCAGGGCGAGCAGGTTGGCCTCATTCACGGTGATGCCATTGTGGTGTCGTTAGTTGCGGGCGAGAACGGCTACGACTTTAGCAGCTTGGATATTGCCGACTGTATTCAGATTCCTTTTGGCCAGCATCAAAACAAGGATGTGGAAGACTACGACAAGTACGACTTCTACAAGCTGGTAGAGGCGTGGCATGAGCCGCTGCCTGAGGGCTGGGATCAGGAGTGGCTCCAAAAGGCTAAGGAGCTTAACGTCAAACGTGAAGAGGCTAAGCTCAAGCGTAATGCGGCCAAGGGCAAAGGCAAAAAGAAGCGCTAAGCCTTTGCGCTCAATGCGGGAGAAAGCGTGCTTGCTCCCGCATTAAGAGCCTCTTTGAAGAAGCGCTAAGTCTTTGCGCTTATGATACGGCGCGGGTAAGTGCCTTGAAGCGGCAGCCGTTTGGTGCTGCAGTTTTTATTTCAGCACAGACTGGGGGGCAGGGAATAAGACGGAAGCGGTAGCCCTTGGGGTAAGTGAGGCATCCCAAAAGACCAGACTTGGAGGTAGGTAGGTAGGTAGGTAGTGGCTGGAGCGCACTCTTAAGATAATGGCGCCGACATGCACTTTTGCGGAGAACTACATCGTAAAGCTTCTCAAGCAGCTACATCATATTGCAACGAGCACAGGGGCGGGCGCTGCTAACGCTGCGTAGGATTGACCTAGAGTTGTCGGCGCATGCCCCACTCGTAAGAGTGGGGTTAGCCGACAGTTAGTATTGGGG
Source organism: uncultured Succinivibrionaceae bacterium (assembly GCA_949286015.1). Lineage (GTDB taxonomy): Bacteria > Pseudomonadota > Gammaproteobacteria > Enterobacterales > Succinivibrionaceae > Anaerobiospirillum. The sequence goes on from CASEBB010000228.1 coordinate 3,696, forward strand.
CTTTAGCCAAGCACAGCGTATACACATCCTCA
>CASEBB010000229.1 GCA_949286015.1 uncultured Succinivibrionaceae bacterium
TTGTAACATTAGCCATCAAGTTGTCGACAGCTAACAGCTATTAGGTTAGCTAAGGGTAACCATCGCGGTTTTGTGGTGGATTACTTATGCATTTGCATACTATCAAGCCTAAAGTCAGCGGCAGGTGTACTGCCGCGACTTTTACGGCTCAGCTTCCCGTCCCTTTCCACCTTACCTTGTCTTTGCTGTCTTTGCGCGTCCCTTTTAAGCTAAGCTTGCCCACAGCCCTCGGCTTTGCCTTTGAGTCCCGTCGGATGTCGCTTCAGGGAACTGGATATAAAGAGCTTAGCACCGCTTAACTTAGGGGCGATGAGTTTGCACGCTGTCATACCCAATCAGCACGCAAGCACACCGAATCAGAAATGAATCGCTGAGCAGCAACAGCTACCGCTTATCGTTAACGCCGATAAACATCATGTTTTTGCTGTGGTAGTGAGCATCACTGAGCGCATGCTCTGTGTTGTGGTTCAAGATAGGCAAAAGCGTGACAGCTTGAGCGCAGCTATCCCTCCCAGCCGCACCGCAGGCATGCTGAGAGGTTGCAGCGCTCTCCCGAGAATTTAGCTGCTAAGAGTTGTGCGCTTAGAGCCGTGTATAACGCTTAACGGTGGTCACACTTACGGGTGAGGTAGTCACCAACCCACTGTACCAGCTGCACCATTAAGATCAGGATCACCACCGTGCCAATCATCATGTCCAGACGGAAGCGCATGTAACCATAGCGAATGGCCACGTCGCCTAAACCGCCACCACCAATGGCACCAGCCATAGCCGAGCAGCCAATAATGACAATGACTGTGATCGTAAAGTTTTGAATCAGCTCCGGCATGGCCTCAGGGATCAAGACCTTACGCACAATCTGCCATGGACTAGCACCCATTGATGTGGCGGCCTCGATTAAGCCACCTGGTACCGTGCGCAAGCTCGTCTCCACTAAGCGGCCCGTAAAAGGAATGGTGGCTACCACCAGAGGCACAATCACCGCAGTGGTACCAATCGACGAGCCCACAATGAGCTTGGTAAGCGGGCTAATCGCCACCATTAAGATGATAAAGGGAATCGAGCGCAGCGCATTCACAATGGCACCTAACACCCGATAAAACATGAGGTGCTCAAAGAAATAACCCTTAGAGGTCACGAGCAACAACACGCCCAGCGGCACACCAAAGATGATCGAGATGAGCGAAGAGGCGCCCACCATGTAAATGGTCTCTAAGGTGGCATCCCACAACAGTGAAGCCATCTTTAAATATGGCGTCCAATCACCAGAAAACATAACTTTGGCACCCTCGCTTAGAAATCAGCCAGCTGCTTGCGCTTGTCGTAGCCTAAGATGTCCACTTTGTGGACACGGGCGCGCAACTCACTTAAGGCATGCTCAATCTCAGAGCGTGAGCCGCCCACCTCGACCACCATTAAGCCAAAAGGCTCATTTTGAATGTGGTCAATGCTACCGCCGAGCATACTGATCTTGACCTTGCACTCGATGGCCACATCCACAATCACAGGGGCATCCGCCTTAGGGCCTAAGAACAAGAGCTCGACTACGGCCTTAGCACCATCAGAGTACTGCGGCTCAATTTCAGTGTGACGTAAGAGCTCTGGCAGGCCACGACGCACTGCTGCTGAGACTAAGCGCTTGGTCAGCGCTTGCTGTGGATCGGTAAAGAGCTCTAAGGTCGTGCCCATCTCGGAGATAACACCACCATCGATCACGGCGACGCGATCGCAGCACTCCTTAATCACTTCCATTTGGTGGGTAATGATGACAATAGTGAGATTAAGTTGTGCGCGCAGCTTTAACAGAAGCTGCAAGATGGAGGTCGTGGTCTTTGGGTCTAAGGCCGAGGTTGCCTCATCACACAGCAGGATCTTTGGATTGTTGGCTAAGGCACGGGCGATACCCACTCTCTGCTTTTGACCGCCAGAGAGCTGGGCTGGGTACATGTCTGCCTTGTCCTCTAAGCCCACTAACTCTAAGAGCTCTTTGACGCGCTGATCAATTTCCGCCTGCTCTTTTTTGCCCTCAAGCTTTAAAGGGAAGGCAATGTTCTCCGCCACGGTAGCTGAGGAGAGCAGATTGAAGCTCTGGAAGATCATACCAATGTGACGGCGGGCCTCACGCAGTTTGACCTCATCCATGGCGGTTATGTCTTCGCCATTGACGATCACGGAGCCCGATGTTGGACGCTCCAACATGTTGATATGACGAATCAGCGTGGACTTACCTGCCCCCGAGAGGCCGATAACACCAAAGATCTCGCCTTTTTCAATGGAAAGTGTAATGCCCTTTAAGGCACGCACTTCTTTGGCTGTGCCTTGGTTGTACACCTTCTCAATGTTTTTCAGTTCTATCAAAAGAGGATCCCCAAAAAAGTACCCCAAACAGGCCCTGCAAACGCCGCCGTTAAGAGAGCCCTTTCTAAGGCGCAAGCACCATGACATGTGAGAGGAGCTTTTAGGCCTAAAGCTCTAGGGGCGTTGATTTTAGCACAGGCACGGTGCAGGCTAAGCTTTGGACTTTACATTGTGCCACCCTGTACGTCCTATTTGGCTGTCACCACGGGCCAAACACCACCGCTAGCGTGCTTGTTGCGATTTTTACGCATCTTGTGACTACAAAAGAGAACTTGAGTCTCTTCAGTTACAACGCCCAGAGGCCGCCTCTGCTTGGTAGTGGTGGTGGTGGTGGTTGACCTAGAGTTGTCGGCGCATGCCCCATTCGTAAGAGTGGGGTTAGCCGACAGTTAGTTTTGGGGCTTTAGCCAAGCACAGCGTACACACGTCCT
>CASEBB010000230.1 GCA_949286015.1 uncultured Succinivibrionaceae bacterium
AACACCACGTAGCGCAGCAACGGGGCTGAATGCCGCTAACCAAGAGGATAACTCTATGCTTGCTGTCTAGTCACAGGTGGCACGCGACCGTACAGGTGGCAATGATTTGCACGCCATAGGCGCGGATACACATGCTCTTGGAGAGAAAAAGCGAAATAATGGAGCCCACACAGCCAAAGATGGCGCACATTACGAATAAGCCGCCATAGGCTTGCGGAGAAATCCTGATTCCCAGTACGGCCATAATAATGGAGCCGACGATGCCGACTACCACTAAGACCGCGACCTGCATAAGTATGTAGAGAATAATGCCCATAAGTAGACGTCCACCGTCATGAGCCTCACCACAGGTGAAGCGCCATCAGGGGAAAAGCTCCCATGAAAAAGAAACTGTGCAGCAACTGGCAAGCATGCAAGCAAACAAGCAAAGCTGCCAGAGCACGATGCTAACAGTATAGGGGCAAAAGCTTAGCTGGGACATAGGTCTGCACAGCCTCTGGGCAGAGGTACAGGGGAAGAGGCCTAAAGTGTGAGCCCTGTAGAATGAGGCACAACAAAGGGGCAGGATAGAGGCGGAGGCAGCGAAGGTAAGGAGCGCAGCGGCGGGGCGGGCGCGGTGAGGGCGTGATGGCAATGCTACTCACCTTGAGATTGAGGGGCAGGTGAGCACCTCATATCTTAAGTCACTCGCTCCTTTGTCGGCAGCCTTGCTTTAGATAAGGCGCTCTGACGTTCATGCTTGACGCTTCTTCAAGACGCTTCTTACCTGTAGGGGTAGCACTGCTGGAGGCAATAAGACCGAGAGCAGCTCCTAAGATGAGATGGGGCTCACCATGTCGTGTTGGCAATCTGGCGTGGCGGTAGGGAGTAGCTGGAGTAGTGCGCGTGGCGATGGCGCTAATGCTGTTTGCCTGCACCAACGCGCTATTACTGCACTGAGTTTGGATTCTGTTGACGGTTAGCCTGCACCTCTTGGTAAGCAGTGACCAGCTCCTGCAGCAGGGCGCTCTTACTTACCTCATTGCTGGCAACCGCTGGCAGTAATTGCTGGTTAGCGTAGAGAGCTTGCAGTTGCGACAGGTCTAAGTCCACATCGCTGCCCCCACCTTGCGCAAAGCTCACGTGCAGGTAGAAGTTCTGCGGCGTAAAGGCGCTGCTGTCGACCTTACTCATGGCAAAGATGACTACTAAGTCAGCGGTCTTTACCTCTTGGGCAGCCTGTGTTTGCAGTTCCTCATCAGCACTTTGAAACAGCGAGCTTAAGCCGCTCTTTGGCTCAGGGGCAATGGCTTTAAATTGCTCTGCGGCCTGTGGCAGGGTGCAAGAGAAGATCACCAGATTCTCGCCTGAGACCGTTGTAAAGTTCTCCCAGCGCTTAGTGTGTGGTGTACAGTCAGAGTAAGCGTGCATCACCCCACCTACGGTGACATTAGGCGAGTACTGCGCTAACACGCCGCGCTGCACCGTGCGGATATAGCCGTAAGGGTCGGCAGAGGAGCTCATTTCACCATCGTTCTCGCGCTGGATGGCGGCAAAGCGTTCACTTAAGTCCTTTTTGGTCTCTTCCCATGAGCGGGAGGCGTCTTCTAAACCCTTTTCTAAGCTCTGCGAAAACTCATTGAAGCCTTGGGCAAACTCAGAGGAGAACTGATCGAGGTTCTGGTTAAACTTTTCTGAGAGCTGGTTAAAGTCCTGAATCGCTTGATCGATGCCCTTACCCACGCTTTGGCCAATGGTGTCTTGGTTGTTTTGCACGTTAGGCGTCTGTGTGCCCTCGCTGTCAGGAGCGGTGACGGCGCTCTCAGGCGCAGTGTTGGTGGTGTTTTCTGTAGTGGCGGCAAAAGAGTCGTGGCTAAAAAAGGCCAGATAAGCAACGCCCACCGTAAAAGCGGCGGTGATAACAGCAGTCAGAACGGTCTTTTTTACGGAGGTCATGCGAGATTCTCTAAAAACAACGATAAGCCAATGATAAGGCACGGGCCATTATACAGGGCAAACGCTTAGCTGTGGCTTATAGCTAGCAACGGGGCGGGCGCTGTAAAAGAGAATGCGCAGATAAAAGAGCAGGCGGGAAGAGGAAAAGGCAGGGGAAGAGCAAAGAAGAGGCAAACAGCAGACAAAAAGAAAGGGGCCGCAGCCCCTTTCTTTTTGCTCGAGGTAAGTATCTAAAGCTTGCGCCCTAAATTACTTGCCAGAATCAGCCATAGAGCGGATTAACTCGAGAACCTTGTTGGAGTAGCCGATCTCGTTGTCGTACCAAGAGACTAACTTCACAAAGTTGTCGGTTAAGGCAATACCAGCGGTCTCATCAAAGATGGAGGTGTGGGTGTTGCCTAAGAAGTCAGAGGACACAACGGCGTCAGCGGTGTAGGCTAAAACGCCCTTCATCGAGCCCTCAGAGGCCTCCTTTAAGCACTCGCAGATCTCGGAGTACTTAGCTGGCTTCTTCAGGGTGCAGGTTAAGTCAACCACGGACACGTCGCAGGTTGGAACGCGGAAGGACATACCAGTTAACTTGCCCAGTAACTCTGGAATGACCTTGCCCACAGCCTTAGCAGCGCCAGTGGAGGATGGGATAATGTTTTGAGCAGCAGCACGGCCACCACGCCAATCCTTTAAGGATGGGCCGTCAACAGTACGCTGAGTAGCGGTGGTGGAGTGGATGGTGCTCATTAAGCCTAACGGTCTTGTCGTTAACACCGACCACGAACATTGGGGTGCTGTCCTTGGAAGGAGCAGACATCACAACGCGCTTGGCACCAGCCTCAATGTGCTTACGGGCCTTCTCGTCGGTTAAGAATAAACCAGTGGACTCAACAACGTACTCAGCGCCAATATCACCCCACTTTAATTGAGCAGGATCGCGCTCGGCAGTGACGCGGACGGTGTTACCATTTACGACCAGATTGCCATCTTGCACGTCAACGGTGCCCTTGAAGGCGCCGTGCATGGTGTCGTACTTGAGCATGTAGGCCATGTACTCAGGTGGCAGTAAGTCGTTGATGCCAACAACCTGAATACCCAGCTCTGGACGATAAATGGAAGCACGGAACACGAAACGACCGATACGACCAAAACCGTTGATGCCAACTTTAATAGTCATCGAAAAGTCACCCTTAATGGTTACTAGTTATTTAGGAGAGTAGCACTCACCACATGTCACTTTAGACATGCTTGTAATCGCCAAGAGCCTTAAGCCAGCGGTGCTAGCAAGTCCTAACTAGTATTCTAAAATACTCTAGTTAGGATGAATGTCAAGCAAAGCAAGGATTAGCAGCCGGTGTTTTTGCTGATTATGTGGCCTATCATCAGTTTTCACAAAAAATTTGTCTGACCAGTGTGTTTCTTGCGCCATGTTGGTATAGGGAAAAAGCGCGTATTTGTCAGTTTCTTGGCTGTTTATGCATTAATTGCGGTCTGTGGAGTGTTTTGGCCGTATTGGCAGGGCTGTAGTGGCTTTTGGTCGCAAAAGGTGCAAAGGGGCGCAAACGAGAGGAGGCGGTGATTTCTCTACTCTCGTGTGTAGCTCTCATGTGTAGGCAGATGGCGCTCTACAGCTGCGGCTGCTGTGCACTACTCTATCAGGGGCACCCTTAAGCCAGCGCTACCAGTGCTACCGCTATCACTGCACCTTCATCATTAATAGAGAGGGGCTCTGCGGTGCGCTCTTAGCCTTGTTCCTTGCCTTTGTCCCTGTACTGCGGGGTAAGGTTGTGAGTGGCAATCTCTTGTAAGCGGTATACACAGGCCGTTGTGCCAGCAAGCTCAGTACGTGGTACCAACAATCAAAGACCGTAACAACCATAAAGAGCAGCAGCCAACATGAACTACCGCAGACTTACGTCTGCGGTTTCACAGTGTTTCCACTGCCTTTTTTTAGTAGCATTCCGCTATCTGATCTTCTGATGTAGATTACGGATC
>CASEBB010000231.1 GCA_949286015.1 uncultured Succinivibrionaceae bacterium
TTGAACGAAATGGTCACGATCCTTGATAGACACATGAACTTTCATGTGAACCATATTGGTGCTCTTAATCGGCATCCCCTACTTACAACAAAGAACCCCGCTTTAGCGGAACATGCTCACCTGCCGTGCTCTACTGGTTACCCCCTACTCTCTACCCATTTCGCCCATTCCCCAGATTTTGTCACGATGCCAGCAGCAACCCCTTACCGGCTGCTGACTACTTCTCCTCTCAGGATCATCTATGAAGATCGCGTTAATCCTTGAAAACTCGCAGGCGGCCAAAAACGCCATTGTTTATAACGAGCTCAACGCCGCCGCTTCCGCTCATGGTCACACTGTAGTCAACTACGGCATGTACTCCGCTGAAGACAAGCGCTGCCTCACCTACGTGATGAATGGCCTCTTAGCCTCAATCGTTTTAAACACCGGTGCAGCTGACTTTGTGGTCACTGGCTGTGGCACGGGCGAGGGCGCCTGCCTCGCTTGCAACGCTTTCCCTGGCGTCGAATGCGGCCATATTGAGAGCCCACTTGATGCCTACCTCTTTACGCAAGTAAACGCCGGTAATGCCATTGCTCTGCCTTATGCCGAAGGCTATGGCTGGGGTGGTGAGCTCAACCTGCGCATGATCTTTGAGCAGCTGTTTAAGGCACCTTTTGGTGGTGGCTATCCTCCAGAGCGACGTGAGGCCGAAGCTGCTAACCACGCCATCTTAACGGCGGTCAAGAAGATCACGCACCGTCCACTGTTAGAGGTGCTGCAAAGCTTAGATCGCGATTTTGTGAAGAAGACCATTGACGATCCAAAGTTTGCCGAGCTCTTCTATAAGGACTGCAAGGACGCAGCGGTCGCTGACTTCTTAAAGTCGCTGTAAGCGTACTGCTCCCCCAAGGAGGCAACAGCGAGGCAAAAGCCTACACTCAGGTGCTTTACCCTGAGAGTAGGCCTTTGCTGCGACGTTACTCTTGAGAAAAGGCGCCGTCAGGCGCTGTTGCGGCTACGACTACCTACGGCGTTAACGACGCTAACGCCTTTTCTCTACCCCCAAAAACACAAAAGCCAGCCTCTGGTGAGATGGCTGGCTTCTGCTCACTACTGTTTGCGCTTCACACGTGCACATGGCACGTGTACTCAGCTCTAACGCAGCTTGCTAATGTTCTCGTTGGTGACCTTGACGTAAGGAACCTCAATCGTCTGGTTCTTGATTGGATAGCCTACCAGATCATCAGTCACCACCTCGCCGTTAATATAAGCCGAGGCAATACGCATCATGACATCAGCGGTGCTCTTGTAATCGTTAAGCACAGTACCAATCATGGTGCCACGCTCCACGGCGTCTAAAGCCGATGGTAAGCCATCAATGCCCACCACAGGGATAAACTTGCCCGAAGTGTCATCAGGCACATTGTAGCCCTCAGCTTGCAGCGCTAAGATTGCACCTAAGGCCATTGCGTCGTTGTTGCAAACCACCATTTCAATGTTTTGCACGCCCACACGCTCAATGATGTTGGCCATCTGGTTCTGGGCATTAGCCTGCGACCAGTTAGCATTAGCAGAGCCCACTGGCTTTAACTTCATACCCTGATCGAGCATCGTGCGCACAAAGGTGTTAGAGCGCGCGGTCGTATCCTGATGTCCGGCCTCACCCTTTAACATCACGTAATTGAGGATACCGTCCTTGTTGGTATCCATCTCTGGATGTGCCTTGTAGTAATCGGTGACAATTTCAGCTTGGTAGTAGCCTGCGGAAGCTGGAATCGTACCCACATACCACGCATCAGAGTAGCTCTTTAAGGCCTCGTCTGATGGCTTGCGGTTAAAGAAAATGATAGGCACCTTAGCCTTACGCGCCGCGCGTAAAGCCGCCGTGCCGTTTTGCGTGTCAACTGGGTTGACTAAGATAGGCGTGTGATCGCGATTAATCGACAGAGCCGTTTGAATCTGCGAAATCTGGCGCAGCAGGTCGTCGTTGGCATCGTACTGCGCTAACTTAATGTTGCTAGCCAGCGCCTGATCCTGCAGCGAGGAGCTCAGTTGGTTGATAAAGAGGTCATTTAAGGAGTAGTAAAAGACCTTCACTGGGCTGGACGCATCGCCCGCACCCGCATGGGCCGCATTAGCACCAACGGCAGCAGTAGCGGCTAAAGCCACCGCAGCAAACAGCTTAGACAGTTTTCTCATAAAACACACACCCTCTAATATACTGGCGCGCATTATACGCCTTATGAGCACAAGCGCGCAGGTACACCCTTAAACTGCAAAAGATACGCAAGAGTAGCACCTGCCGTCGCGCTGGCTCCTAATGACGTAGATACGCCATGTACTCTGTGCTATTAGAGCTTACGATATGCACGCGCTCAGGCACCAACAACTGCTCGCTGCCGTTGAGGCGCATAACGATCGTATCTAGACATATAGCGCCCCATAAGCCACGGCGAAACTCGCTATTGCGGAAAAGCTCGTCGAGGGGCGAGCGGCGCAACGATGACGACATAGACAAGCTTGAAGCCTCCCCAGTCTTACGACTGGGGATTCTCCTGGACCAGAAGAAGCCTTTTCGGCAAAAGTAGGCGTGACACTTGCGTGCCCTTGATAGTC
>CASEBB010000232.1 GCA_949286015.1 uncultured Succinivibrionaceae bacterium
CCTGCCTGCCTGCCTGCCTGCCTGCCTGATAATCTAGTGCGTGGCTCTCAGCCTACTGATGGTGGCAATCTCATCATCGCCCCTGACGAGCACGACCGCATTATAGCTGCTTATCCTGAAGCCGAGGCCTTTTTTAAGCGCTTTAGAGGTAGCGAAGAGCTCATTAATGGCACTTACCGCTGGTGTCTCTTCCTCAAAGAGGAAGAGCGCGCACAATGGGAACAAATTCCTCCTATCATACAACACGTTGAGGCCTGCAGAGCCTACCGTGAGCAAGCTCCAAAAACAGGTGATGCTTATAAGCTCCGTGATAAGCCATGGTCATTTCGGGAGCAAATCAATCCTGAGCAAGCGCTTGTTATTCCACGTGTTAGCTCCGAGCGTCGACCTTATGTGCCTATGGGCTTTTTCAGTGATGACACTATTGTCGGAGATAGCGCCTTTCTCATCCCTAACGCCACCCACTACCACTTTGGCATTCTCACCTCACGCATCCATATGTGCTGGATGCGCTTAACTGCGGGCAAACTCAAGACCGATTACCGCTACTCCCGCGACCTCACCTACAACACCTTTGTCTGGCCATCAAGCAATTCCGAGCAGCAAACCGAAATCACCACCCTCGCTGAAGAAATCCTGTACAAGCGCCAGTTCTACATGAATAAGAGCTTAGCCGAGCTCTACAACCCCGAGACCATGCCAGACGACCTCAAGCAAGCCCACGCGGATCTGGACTTAGCTGTAGAGCGCCTCTACCGTCCCGAGCCTTTTGCAGACGATGAGGAGCGCACCACCTTTATGCTGCAGCTCTACGCAGCGGCCGTAAGAGCAGAGCAGGAGAAAAAGAAGCCTGCACGTGCCACTGCCACTAAAGCACGTAAGAGCAAGGCCAAGTAGCTCTTACCCCAGCAGCGTGCCCTGTACCAGAAGTGTTATCCCCCTTTTCATGGCACCAAGCAGTGCCTCGTTACGAGCAGAGTGGTGGGCTTTGCCTCCTGCTAACGGTGGCTTACATTCGCCCATCACTAATGATGGTGCACTTACGGTACTCGTTTCCTCCTACCTCGAAAGGCAAGCCCTATCAGCGCTTGCCTGCACCAGATCTGCCTCTGCCTTAGCTGATAAATGAGCGCCTCTTTGAGGTAGTCCTAACCGCACGCAACCCTTTTCACCTTTGGGCGTGACTTAGCAAAGCAGCAATGAGCTTCTTCTGCGTTCACGCCCTGTAGCAAGGAGCCTTTTTCGTATGATCACCGCCCGTGAAGATGTGCTCAAGGTCAGATTCGACCACAGCGGCGCCAGCAACAACAAAATGGGTATGCGTGAGCTGCAAGAGCGTGTCTATGACAAGCGTGACTCGCAGTACCTGCTTATTAAGGCCCCACCAGCCAGTGGTAAGTCCCGTGCCCTCATGTACGTGGCCTTAGACAAGGTGCATCACCAAGGCTGTAATAAGGTCATCGTTGCGGTACCGCAGATGGCCATTGGTGGCAGCTTCCGTAGTACCAACCTGACCTCATCTGGCTTCTGGTGTGACTGGGAAATCGACCCACAATACGACCTGTGCTACCCAGGCGGTGAAAACCAAAAGGTTAAGGCCGTCAATAAGTTTATTGCCGATCCTGAGGCGCACTTCTTGGTCTGCTCCCATCCAACGCTGATCTACTTCTACGATCAGCTCGAGGATAAGAGTGTGCTCAATCATGCGCTTATTGCCGTAGATGAGTTTCACCACGTTTCTGCCGATAGCGAGAATCGCTTAGGCTCCGTGCTGCACTCCCTCATGAAGCACACTACGGCGCACATCGTAGCCATGACCGGCTCGTACTTCCGTGGTGACAGTGTGCCAGTGCTGGAGCCAAAGGACGAGGAGCTCTTTGATAAGGTCACCTACACCTATTACGAGCAGCTCAAGAGCTACAAGTACCTCAAGAGCTTAGGCATCGATTACGCCTTTTATACCGGCGTCTGGGTGGATGCGATCCACGAAATCTTGGACACCACCAAGAAGTCGATTATCTACATCCCAAGCGTTAACTCACGTGAGTCCACACATGACAAGATTGACGAGGTGGGCAAGCTCCTTGATGCCATGGGCGATGTCGTGCTTCATGATGCTGATACCAGCATCTACACCTTGCAAACTGAAGATGGCCGCACCATCAAGGTGGCTGACCTTGTCTCGGATCAGGTACCAGGCAGCCAACACCGGACATTAGACTACCTGCGGCACGCACAGTCTGATAAGGATGCCATCGACATCATCATTGCTCTGGGTATGGCCAAAGAGGGCTTTGATTGGCCTTGGTGCGAGCAAGTTCTGACCATTGGCTATCGCAACTCCTTAACCGAGGTTGTCCAGATTATTGGCCGCGCCACGCGTGATGCCCCTGGCAAAGAGCACGCGCAATATACCAACCTCATTGCCAATCCTGATGCCAGTCTCTCTGACGTTGAATCTGCCGTGAAGTCTCCATGTGCTTACGCACATGGCTTCCTCCCGTTTTAATAGGGCGGGTCCTGAACAAGAATACAATCCTACCTCAGCACCGTTCCAAACAA
>CASEBB010000233.1 GCA_949286015.1 uncultured Succinivibrionaceae bacterium
GTTTGGAACGGTGCTGAGGTAGGATTGTATTCTTGTTCAGGACCCTCCCTATTAAAACGGGAGGAAGCCATGTGCGTAAGCACATGGAGACTTCACTCATCTGATGAAGGTTAGTGGAGATACTTGGTCTTGTGTGCGGGAGCTGGCAGCACAGCAGGTCGCGCGGCAATGACAGATATCCCACGCCACCTTTGCGTTACCCCAGAGCCATCACCACTAAGAGATCCACCAACCAACAGTAGCAGTATCGGCAGTGGTAGCGACAGCAGCGTCAGTCCGAGCGCCGCAAAGCGCCGTGAGCCCTACCCAAAGGCCAGCAACTCCACAACAGCAGGCGCAACCATGAGTAGGCAAATAGCAGGAATCTGGAATGCAGCCATGAGCGGCAAGAGCAAGGAAAGACGGGAACAAAGAGAAGACAGGCAGGAGAAAAACCTAAACAAGACTGGACAGGACAAGACAGCAGCGCTAGCAGCTACGCCAGCGGCATCGGTGCAGGGGAGCTATAAAGACAAGAGCAAGGCAGAGCAGAGCACCATAAGCACAGCCTGTTACCGTACACCACCACGCCCCAAAAGCAGAGCAGAGCAGAGCAGCCAACAGTACCATCGCACTTTTCCGTGCCCAAAAAACAAAAAGGTTCAGACCTCACGGCCTGAACCTTTTGCCCCAAGACAGACTCGCGCCTGCCTCAGTGATCCTGATGCTCACTCCCTATACATCAGAACTTGACCCTATATGAGCAGTCACTGTGCCATACTAGTAACCCACGCCCCTTTCCATGTCCACAGCATTGCAACCAAAGCTGCGCACTACCAGACAAAAGCCGATCTTTATCAGCTTTTAACTCACACCACCTGTAAGTAAAAACACCATCTCTTTTTTGGTGCGCAACTGGTTGCCGTAAGCGTTTTCAAAATTTTGACTACCACAAAAGCAAAAGCCCACCAAAAAAAGTGGGCTCCGTCTTCAGCTTACTGCCAAGTTCTTGGCAAAACCGTTTGTGTTCTTGCGCCCAGCTGCCAGAGTGTAAGCCTTAGTGTGCACGGGCTAAAAGGCACGCTGCACTGCGCGCTCACAGCACCGCTGTGGCTGTGGCTGTGGACTTGCCGCCGCTCAATCTGAGCCTACATTGGCCCCATATGAACTTGCATAAAATCATTCACAATGCGGTTTTTGCCCACCAGAAAGTCAGCGTTACGCTTTAGCGCATCTTGCGGCCAGCTGAGCTCTATAGCCCATCTCTGCTCTGTTGCCTCCTTGACAGGCCAATGATAGTTCAGGAGGTTCATCGCCACCATGCCACTCTTTTCCGCATCATAGCCCAGCGAGCAAATGAAGTAGCGGACATTCTGCCACGTGAGCTTGCCCTGCTCCCCATGCCGCTCCTGCACCGCCTTAAAGAGCATGCCATACTGCACGCCCTCAATTTCGTCGCAGAAGAAATTATCGTGCACCTCACTGGTAGGACAAACGTAAACAGTTCGCGTCTCCAGCTCGCCACCGACATCAGCCACATACTGCTCTTGCACCATGTTACTCACAGAGCCCTTGGCTGCAGCTTTTTCCTTGCGCGCAAAGAGTCTTTCCATAGCCTCCAAGCTCTTCCACATCTTAAGCTGAGCAGGAACCACCTCTAAGCAATAATCAGCATGATCGGTCACAGATAAGCGCTCCGTCAGCAGCGAAACATTGATCATGTCGCGGCCTGCAGCCTGATTCCATGTCGAGTCCATGGTCAGTACCGCACCATCAGTACGGCAGCGCGTGAAGAAATCCACGGCATCGACGCAATAATCTAAGCCCGGCAACGCACGGTGGCACACCATGTCACTGTCATGGAATAAGACATGAAAGTCTGCGTCGCTATCAAATGGGAGGCTGTTCCCAGCAGACACTCTTTGCATCACCGTCTCAAGAGGCGTCTCCATGATTTCAACCAAGCTCAGTTCTTCTGGCAGGCGACCCAATAAGCCAAAGAAGGAGCGCACATCGTCCTCGGTGATCGACAGCTGGAGGCCCTTAGCAGCAAACTTAGGGGAATGCAGTTGCTTATTGAGGCGCTGCGCCAGCATGCTCGGCGTGAAAAAGTGAGAGTTCTGCTCCTGGATCAAAAACGTCATCGTCATATCTAACATCATGACGAGGAATGCAAACCTGCTATCCATGTGGCTCTGGCGGTACAGCAGACGCGGCTGCTGCTGTATCTAGCTCTTATTGCTGTCTGCAAGGGTGAATTTAGGCTTACTCTTCTTCATCAGGATCCCTCTCGAGGATGATAATGTGCTGGGTGCAATAAGGCACAAGCTACGCGCCAAGAGGCTAAGGCTACTAAGCCCACTGACGGGCACAGACGGTAGCCTGGTGAAGAATTCGGAAATTAACGAAGAACCCTTACCCTCAAAATAAGGGCAACAGACATTCATCATGCCTGTCCAATGCCCCTAATTGATCCCATACATGTAATTTCCGAATCTACCACTAGCTTAGCTGCAAGCTCTAAGCGCCCGCCAGAGATGCAGTAACAGGCTGTTAGCAGCCACTTAAGCGCCGCCTAAGCAGCGTGATGCCAGTGGCTTCTTGAGGCGCTTTTGAGGTGAGTACGCTCCGAGATAAGAGCGCTGCGCTTAAAAGAACTCCTCGGCAACGGATCTGATGAGCTCTTGCATCAATCGGCTCTTGCCTACGATAAAATCACTGTTACGCCGCTGCGCCTCCTGATGCCAGCTCAAATCCAACACCCACTTCAGCTCAGGGGCATCTTTCTCAGGCCAATGGTGATTTAAGAGCTCCATCGCCATAATGGCGCTGTTTTGCGCGTCAAAAGCCAGCGAGCAGGCAAAATAGCGGCAATTTTGCCACGTGATCTTACCCTGCTCATCGCGACGCTCCTGCACTGCCAGAAAGACCGTACCATAGTGCACGGCCTCGAGGTCAGCGCAAACATTATCGCGCATCTCGCTTCCAGGGCAGACATACACAGTACGCGTCTCTAGCTCTCCATCAACATTCGTCACATACTGCTCTTGCACGATGTTTTTGACAGGGCCCTTAGCAGCGGCTTTGGCCTTACGCGCAAAGAGGCGCTCAAAGTCATCTAAGCTCTGCCAAGCCTAAAGTTGCGCTGGCACCACCTCAACGCAGTAGTCAGCATGCTTGTGCAGAATTAAGTCACGCGCAAGCTTGTGCACATCGACCATAGAGGTGTTGGTACGCTCATTCCACGTCGAGTCCATGGTCAGCACCGCTCCATCCAGACGGTACTGCATAAAATCCTCTACGGCTGCCTCACAATCAGCTAAGTCGCTGAGGATACGACAGCACACTAAGCCAAAGTCGTAAAAGTTGACGATGTACTCGAGACCTGATTTGCTGGTCTTATTGGGAAATCGAGTAGCCGCTGCTGACTTTCTTGTCAGCAGCCGGCTCTCACACCACCTGGCATACCGTTTTCGGTACCAAGGCGGTTTCCTATCACTACCGCA
>CASEBB010000234.1 GCA_949286015.1 uncultured Succinivibrionaceae bacterium
TGTATGTCTGTAACAGCTTATACCCGTTTGGATGGTCTAAACATCACATCTCTAATTATACTCCTTTATTACGTGCTTGGCACCACAAAACGATCCCTCAAAGGCTGAGGATGTGTGTACGCTGTGCTTGGCTAAAGCCCCAATACTAAATGTCGGCTAACCACACTCTTAGAGTGGGGCATGCGCCGACAACTCTAGGTCAAGACGCGCTGCTCCCTTTGTGCAGGCGGGATAACCACTGATTGCCGCCTGTACGGGGCACACGGCACACGGTACACGGTACACGGTACACGGCACACGGCACACGGCACTTTGGGCCAAAGTTTTCATGTCACTAGGCTTATGCTGCTGCTGCCTTTGCTTTATTGGGGTTGCTGCCTTTTTGGCCATGAATTTAGCGTCCATTACGGTATATCGATCCAAAGGCACCACTTTTGGGCATAGCGCTGTCCACTGGCAGCAACATTTTTGTGAAATCGTCAGCATCTCGTTATAGTTTTCTACGCCACAAGCGCCAATTTCGGCTATCATGAATAGACGCGATACATGCGCTCGTCTTGTCCTACCGCCTCTCCTAAGACAAAACTCCCGCGCCCTGTGAATACAGTGCCCTGATAGACAACGAGTGATGACACGTCACATCGTGTATACGAGTGGCTGTGGCTGCGTGCAAATAGCAGCATTGCTTAGCGCTGATGCGGACTCCCGTAATCTCCCCCTAAGCACTACCACATGCCAGCACTCGATGCGGTGAGCGCTAGAGAGCCTTATGCTCTGCATCGCCACGCTTACCCTCACCACTAAGTACTTGTACCCTGTGCGGCAAAGTATGCGGCAAGGGAAAATACAGAGCTTTGGTGGGTGGAAAGTGCCCTTAGCGCAGAGGTTATGCCCCTTTGGGGGTACGCCCTAACATTTTGGTCTGAGAAAAAGGTTCGTTTGGAATGGTGGAGCGTCGTAGATATTCCCGCATTGTTCTTGATCTGCCTGGCATTTTAGAGTCGGAAGTACAGCGGAAGTCATACACCGTGCACGTCCGTGATGTTTCCTTAAAGGGTGCTTTCGTCGAGCTGGCCAACTTTGAGGAAGATCCACACTTATTCTCTGGTCAAAAGTACCGTTTAGTGATTCAGCTGCAAGCTACGACCAAGATTGTGATGTACATGACCTGCCGTCACGTCTTAGGCAAGAAGCTGGGTTTAGAGTGCAACCGCATTGACCCAGAGTCGATCTCGACTTTAAAGCGCCTCGTGGAGATGAACATTGGCCGCTCGGACGTGTTAAACCGCGAGCTCAATGTGCTGATTTCTAACAACTAAGACCGGAGGTGCCACAAGGCGCCGCTGGCGTTTTTCTCAGCTAAACCCTAAGGGCAGTGATGTCTTTAGGGTTTTGCTGTTTTTGGAGCCCTATAGTTTGCCTACAGGCTGGCGGGTCGATAGACTGAAAGCCACCATCAAGCGGTGGTAAGAGCCCAATCCCCATCATGGTAATGGCTCCATGCTTTTGCCTGCTGTCAGGGCGTGGCGTCTGCTTTTACCCCATGCGCTAAGAGACTGCCTTGATCTCAAGGTAGCTCCCCCTGACGCGACGCGCTGCGCTTACGGGTAAGGCTAATGGCTTAAGGTAGGCGCCGCCAAGCTTAACGAGACACCTGTAAAGCGGTGCTGAGCTGGCGATCGTTGCGATGTGCCGCAAAAACAGCTTATTTATCAGATAAAACAAATACTGACCAAGGCTACGCAGACAGTTAGGCAAGAGCGATATCATCAAAGGCTGCGGAGGGAATGGGTTATAGCAACGTACCTCACCTCGAGATGAGTGCTACACGCCCCCTTAGCACTTAACAATGCACACCACGACAGCTACGCCCTAACGCTAGCGCCAAACTCGCGGAGGCCTCGGCGTAAAAGCTGCTTCCTTAAGGTACATATCAGCTTTCTCCGCCATTCACAACAGCGCCAAGACCCAGCGCATAGGAGCAAATCGTGGCCCTCTATGTCGCGACCAACATAAACTCGCTGCGCGCCCAACGCGCTTTGGCTAACCACACGCAGCAACTGAACACCTGCTACCAGCGCTTAGCCTCTGGCCTTAGAATCAACTCGGCTAAGGATGACGCCGCTGGCTTGCAAATTAGTAATCGCCTCACTGCCCAGATTAATGGTCTAATCCAAGGTAACCGCAATGCCAACGACGGCATTGCGCTCTTACAGACCATGGAAGGGGCGCTGGACGAAACCACCAACATGCTGCAACGCATTCGCACACTGGCAGTACAAGCGGCTGCAGGTACCAATACCTCTGAGGATCGTGAAGTCTCCATGTGCTTACGCACATGGCTTCCTCCCGTTTTAATAGGGAGGGTCCTGAACAAGAATACAATCCTACCTCAGCACCGTTCCAAACA
>CASEBB010000235.1 GCA_949286015.1 uncultured Succinivibrionaceae bacterium
GTACAACCACCTATATCCCAAGTGCCAAACAACGGCCTCAACCCCTACATTTGCTCACCATGCTGCTAATGCCTCAGCACCAAAAAAATCGCAAGGACCAAAAGTTAGCCGTCATCAGAGTTTGCACACAAGGTCGCAATCACCACCGCGCATGGCCCCCGTAGCTGCTTACCGTAAAAGCGCAGTTAGACGCTGGCTGGTAAAGGCCCAAAGCCCACCCTCTTACCCAAGGAGCGTATCCCCAAAATTACCTCCACACAGGAGGTTAGGAAGGAGTGCTCTAATAAGTGCGGGATACAAGGTTGTGTGCTGGTACTTTTCACACCTCGAGATAAATGGTGCAGGTGGGTCTGAGCCTACATTAAGATGAGACGAGCATGATTGCCATAAATTCAGTCATCTATTAGGGCAGTCGTTCCTTACTGCCTACCATCAGAGGTTTTACCATGAGGATAGGTGTTTGCTGAGGCGCTACTTTCGATGTAAGGCGCAGTCAGGCGCTGACCAGCAACATTGCCCTCTCGCCATCTCTATCTCTTCTTCCCGCTCTATCGCCCTACCTCACATAAAAGCAGCCCCCTCCTTTATCAGCGAGCCGAACTACGTCGCAACCGAGGAAAGGGTGCTCGCATGATCGCATCGGTGACGACGGCCGGATGCGTGCAGGCAACGTTTTCCACCTCGAGATGAATGGTGCAGGTGGGTCTGAGCCTATCTTAAGCTCTGAAGCTGAGGGCACAGGCTGATCTTAAACTTCGTCAGCTCTTAAGGTAGTTGCTCCCTACTGCGGCAACGGCTCCAGCGCTAATACCACCAACTGCTCACCCCGCGCCATAAAGCTCACCCGATGCTGCGCCAGCACCACAAAGTACACCTTGTCATCCTGCTCCGCGCTCTTGTAAGCAGGGCGTGGATCCTGGGCCAGCACCTCATCAAGCAGCTTTAAGCTAAGCTGCGCTCCCCGCTCTTGTGCCGCCTTGAGGTCAGCAAGCGCTTCCTTGCTATACAGCACCGTCTTTTTCTCTGGTGGCTGTAGCGCAAAGCCACCCACGGCCTCCGGAATGGCATCGACAAAAGGCACATACGGCTTAATGTCCAGCACCGGCGTGCCATCGACCATGTCCGCACCACTCACAAGGATCGTTGCCAGCTTGTTTACGACCTCGACGCCCTCAATCTTTACCACCGATAATCCGATGCGGTTAGGACGAAACGGCGAGCGCGAGGCAAACACCCCCACACGCTTATTGCCACCTAAGCGCGGTGGACGAATCATGCGCCGAAACTTCTCCTCAGGGGAGATCTGATCAAACAAAAAGATCACATGCAGGTGACTAAAGGCGAGTAAGCCCTCTACCGCCTGTGGGTCACCAAAGGGCGCAAAGAGGCAGATACGACTGTGGGTGCTCGGCACAATGCCTGGCTGACGCGGCACCCCAAACTTCTCTCCATACGGCGTGTGGATCACGCCAATCGGCTGCATGCTGTAGCGGTCAGAAGCTTGTACCCGTACCTGCTGTAAATGCAGGTCGCCATACATCTCATCAACCGACGGCGCCACTTGTAGCGCCGCTTGCTCTTCTGCCGTCAGTGCCACGCCCTGCTGCACTGCATGCGCCGCAGCATCTGGGGTAGTAGTAGTAGTAGTAGACGTGATAGCGGCAGCAGGAGAGACAGAGGTAGAGGCTGTAGGCTCAGTTGGGGTGGTCAGCTCCGCTTGCGTGCTCTGTGCAGTACTCATGACACCCCGCTCCTTTTGCCTCTTTTCTTTTGCTACCGCTTATAGCCAGCAGTGAGTCTGCGCTCAGCTTGGACGTTACTCCGCACTGACTGGCTCTACTGTCACATCCTTGTAAGAGTCGTCTACCTTAAAGGCCTCGCCATAGCATGTCACCGAGACCGCACAAGCCGCCGTCTTCTCAAGGCGCACGCACTTACCAAAGACAATACCATTAGCACCCAGCTCTGCCGCCTTAATACGGGCATCAGTACGCGCTTCACTCTCGCGCGCAATGAAGTCGTCCTCGGTCTCTTGGCAAGCAAAGCCACTGACCACACCCAGCGAGTGGAAACGGTGCTCTAAAATCGAGTCGTTGGTGTACTCCTCAACAGAGGCAGGCTTAGCGTATTCCACAAAGTTCTGCGGATTGAGGTTGGACTCAAAAGCCACATCTTGGCAGGCACAGAGCAGCACCGTAGCGGCCGAGGCCACCGTCAGCAGGCCCTTTACAGGCAAACGCTTGAACATGAAAAGAATTCCTTACAGACAAAGAAAAGCCGCAGGCGCTGTGCAAAAGCCGCGTCTTGTGGAGGCTACATTGTGGCATTAGCCCCCCAAAGAAACAAGCCTGCGAGGTGTAATGGTTATTTTGGCGCGGTGGCGCTGGTTGCGATGCAGAATTCTCCAGCTGTTCCTACTCCTCTGTGCTGCTCCAACGGCATTACCATGTGCCCTCCATTCCACTCCATTCTTCTCTGTTCCGCTTTGGGCTTGCTTTTACCTGAGAGACCGCAACCTCTCCCCAAGGTGTTAGCGCGCACTAAAAGCCACACCGGCTCACCGTTAGATAGGGCTTTCCCCATGTGTGAGCGCAGCTACTTGCCTTTAACCCACCTCAGCGATACGGCGCTGTAGCTCCGTTTGGACTCTGCGCAGAGTTTGGTGGATACCACAACGTAGCCTCATACCTGTAGGGAAGCACCTGAGTCGTGGTTATAGCGTCTACTGTTATTCACCTCAGAGCAGTATGGGGTCTCTCTCTACCAAACGCTGCTGCGAACCCAAAAGCACTTGCTCCCTCTCTCCAGATAACAACCATCGCCAGTACAACTTACACCGCAAGCTTGAATCAGCAGCAAGCCCTCTCCACTCTACACCACTCCTTGCCAAGCATCTCCACAGCCCTACGCAGTAAGCACGCCCCTTTTGGCGCCTTTATGGGCACAGCTACTCTCAGTAGCAGCCACTTGTGCCGCACCAATGGCCGATCCCTGTTTCCACGTCACGCGACGCCACTTCGCCTCACCACCACGTTACGTCACGCCGCTCCTCTTGGAAAAACGCTGCCCCGCACTCATCTGCTCATAGCCCCTACAAGCGCTGCCAGCGCAGGCCAGCCCCCACCTGTACCCAAAAGCAAGCTGAAGCTACCACGCTCCACCTTGCAGCCTTAACTAATGATGGAGTTTAAAAGTATTTACCACCAAGCGACGCTTGAGACCATCAAGATAAACCGCTAATACAAGCCATCCAATAGTGATCTTCAAAGTAGATCGC
>CASEBB010000236.1 GCA_949286015.1 uncultured Succinivibrionaceae bacterium
AATCCTCAGTTGCTACACAAAACAACACTACCGCAATGATTCACCAAAGAGGTAGCATTGGCGTTCCCGTTAAAGATTTACTTCTGTAAATGATCTCCCAATGTATCTTACCCACAAGCAGATCCACGCTCAAAAGAGCGTGTCAGTAGAGATAACGCACTTTCTATGCCTTGTCGTGTAAAGTTCGCGTTATATGGTGCAGCTGACAGTCTTGGCCTGCTTATCCCCACTCTTACGAATGGGGTATGCGCAGGCCCCCATCAGATCAAAGTGCACCACGGCATGGGAGCATCCCATTTCCTGTAGCTTTCGCCCTAAGAGCTCTGGTTGCTCACGCAACTGCTCAGTGGTGAGATTGGCAATACCCAATTGCTGTTGCCGCTCTTTTATCTCGTCACACTCCCAGTCACGCACACCTACTAACAGCGTGTGCGCCGCACTAAAGGCACTTGGCATTTGCCCTACGATCTTACGATCCCCTAAGCCTAAGCAGGCAGCACAAGCCATAGCGTTGTAGCCGTCATAAGCATCACCTGGCAGCGTGATATCCGGATGGGCATCATCCAAATTAAGGCCACATCACCGTTGTACTTGTGATTGAGGTAGGTGAAAGGCACGACACTGACCGAGCACTCACCACCAAAGGTCACGATCTTGTCGGGATCGGCCTCCTGCAGTAGTGCCAGAGCTTTTGCGGATTGGGCCGCAATGACATCACGGTCGATGATGTTGTCCTGCACCTCACGCTTACAATCCATGCTGACTGGCACAGTGATCGTTTTAACCTCAGCACCTGCGGCAGGCGCTAAGAAAGCAGAGAGGCGTGCGCCTAAGGCATAGCCTGTAGCAAGCTCTTGCTCCGAAAGCTCTGGGAAAAACTGATCCTTGTAGAAGCTATTGGCGGGAAAATGGGCACCTTGCCATTGCGGGTAGATCAGACGGCATAAGCCGGACATAGTTTTCTCCTTAGCGCTACCGGCACACAGACATCTTGCTGTCGCTCCAAGCTAAGCCTCTCCCTCACCAGAGACGCACAGCGCCCAAAGAGGAGTAGGAGGACAAGAGCAACAGCGGCGGTAGCATGGCCGCATCGTAGCACAAAAGCTAAAAGGTGCTACAAACCACCATGCGCTTACAGCGACCGCTGCATTACCACCGCATTCCCCAAGGATAGAGCAGATACTATCAAGCGTCGCTACCGCGACTTATCTCTAAGGGGTAGGTTGATGGCAAGTAGCTTGGCGCTTACATGGGAAAATGCCCTATTTAGCGCCCTAAAAACGCCAAAGGCCACTACGAGCACTTACTCGCAGTGGCCTCTGTGAGAGAAGACGCCAGCAAGCTTATCAGCTTATCAAGCGCCGCCGCTCTTACTCAAATGGGGTTGGATCACCAATACCCACACGACGCACGATAGGCTGACCATCCTCAAAGCGAATCACCGTAGTGGCTTGTGGGTGCAACTCACCGCCATCGACAATTACGTCGACGATAGAGCCGATCTTATCGTTAATCTCAACTGGATCAGACTCGGCGGTCTCCTCCTCAGGCAGAATCAGCGAGCAGCTCATGACTGGCTCATCGAGCTCCTCTAAGATCGCCTCTAAGATCTTGCACTGTGGCACACGGATACCGATAGTACGGCGCTTCTCATTCATGACACGCCGTGGCACATCCTTAGTGGCTGGCAAAATAAAGGTATAGGCGCCTGGTGTGTTGTTTTTGATAAGGCGGAAGACGCTGTTATCGACCCGCGCATACTTTGAGAGCTCAGAGAGGTCGCGGCAAATCAGCGTAAAGTTGTGGTTCTTGCTGATTTGGCGGATATGCGCGATGCGCTCCATGGCGCTCTTTTGCTCCATGAGACAGCACAGAGCGTAGCTTGAGTCGGTAGGCAGAACAGCTACACCGCCCTCACGCAGGTAAAGGCACGCCTTTTTTACAAAGCGTGGTTGGGGATTGTCCGGATGGATGGAAATAAATTCGGCACTCACTGCACACACTCCTTTCTCTACTTTCAGCTGGGATAGCTTGCTGGGCTGCATCTACCGTTAGCAGAGCCATGGTGAGGCCTGAGAAAGGCTAACAGTACTACTTTGAGTTTCAGGCAAGAGGGGAAGACACAGGACAGCTGGCAGCTGAATTTTCGGCGCCATTATAAAACAAAGGCCCCACTAACGGTGAAGCTAGTGAGGCCCTTTTCATTGCAGTCTCATACCGCCCTTGTGGTAGGTAATGCTAAGACGCAGCGCCACGCGCACAGCTGAGCTTAAGCCTAGTGAAGAATTCGGAAATTAACGAAGAACCCTTACCCTCAAAATAAGGGCAACAGACATTCATCATGCCTGTCCAATGCCCCTAATTGATCCCATAC
>CASEBB010000237.1 GCA_949286015.1 uncultured Succinivibrionaceae bacterium
CCACCTATATCCCAAGTGCCAAACAACGGTCTCAACCCCTACGTTTGCTCACCATGCTGCTAATGCCTCAGCACCAAAAAAATCGCAAGGACCACAAAATGCAAGGCATTATACGCACAGGACGGCCTCTCCACAAACCCCATCTAAAACGACCGTTGCCATCAAGCCGCCCCCAAGCAGCTCCTGCCAAGCTACCAAGATACTAATGACGCCACAGATTAGGGCCATCGCCCAACGAATTTAAGAGCTGCGAGCGCTGCTGTTGTTGTAACTGCTGCGCATCAAGCACGTCCGACAGGAAAAAATAGCACAACGAGAGTAGCGAGCAGAGCGGGTTAAATCCATTGCGGTAAAGGATCTCTTCCCAGCTCTCTTCTTCCTGCTGAGCGTTACCGCTAAGAAAGCGTCTCAAATCACGCTCATACGTCATGATCGGGACAACAAAGCGGTTAAAGTCCTCAAGCTGTGGCAGCTCGTCGCTGGCACTGGGACTGGCTCTGCCACTGGTAGCACCAGTTAAGCCCGCCACGCCAGAATCTAGCGCAGAGCGCGGCGCGGAAAACACATCATCAGGCTCCTGCGTGCGTGGCAAGGTGATGAGAAATGGACAAGGCTTGAGTAACTGCTGCTGGTAGGTCGCTACCACGTGCTTGAGGCGACGCAGACTATCCTCAAATGGTGGTAACGAGGAGAGGAAAAAGACCTCAGCAGGCGGCGCAATCGTCTGCGCTACGCCCTGTGGCCCCCCCTGTGGCTGTGGCACGTCAACTTTACAGCAAAGTAAGGATTGCACCTCAGGCACCAACGCAGGAAGATAGGAGCGATAAGGGTTAATGTGGTCGATGATGAGCTTTGCAGGCGATGATGTGCCCAGCATCACGCGCAAGACCTCTTTGCTCTCGGCCGAGAGTGAGTTTAAGGCCAGCACAAAGTGATAGCCATTACGAGTCAGCTGCGCTGCGCACTGTTGCAGCAGTGGCTGTGGGCCTAAGATCATGCCATGTTCTAAGCCTAGGCACGGGAGAAACGTAGCGATATCTGCAAAGTCGTCGATAGTGGTAGCAGTAGTGGTCGCACTGGCGATATTAGGCTGGATACGCAGCAGATCCTCTTGCGGCAGCAAGCGCGTTGCGACCTTGGCGCGGGTAAAAAAATTGGTAAAGAAGCGCTGCAGAAGCTCGGTGTTTATAAGGCGCATCACGGCACGGAAGTTAGCCCCACTTATTGAGTAGCGTGGGGAGAGCATCTTGGGCAGCGTGATCTGAAAGTACTGATTAGCGTACTTGGTGTAAGCCGTAAGTGAGGAAAGGTCTTTAAGACCGGCCATAATGGCGCAGAGGGTGATCCACAGCACCGTATCCAGTTGCAAGGTAAAAGGCTGCGCTGGCAGGTGAAAGTACCTACTTAGCTGCGGGGAAAAAGCGTAGCTACGCTCCACAGTAGGAAAGGCATGCAGGAGCTGAGCTAAGAGTGGATTTTGCTGCAAAGGGGAGTCTTGCAGCTTGAGATGGGCATCAAGGAGGTAGAGGGTGTAATCGAGGATTTCGCTGCTATTGGACTCATCAGGAGCGGCCATGCTCACGATTTGCGCAAAGAGCTGCGGGTAAGCTTGCTCTACCTGCAGGAGGCCGTCACAGATGGCATCAGGGGAGAGTTTGCGGGCAAGCTCATCGTAGATTTCGCTGGACACAGGGCTACTCCTCAGGGGCAAAAACAAGCAAATGGGCTCTCACAGCGTGATGCGTGTGGTGGCCGAGAAGGGCACAAAACAGGGCTCGTGACCATTTCGTTCAACAAATGAACCAAATTAGGTCACACCTTTTTAGTGCATCCCGTGCTTACGATAAAGAACCTAGGCTGCTGTATTACCCTAAAAATCGCACCAAAGAGAGCGATTAGGCACCACACGTGAGGGTTTACTTATCCATAAACCGATCGCGCGCAAAACACGGTTTTTGCCAGCATTGCGAGCGATATACTCTAACAGGACTTTTTATAGGCCGCAAAAACAACAAAGCCACCTTGCGGTGGCCTCAAGCCCCTGTGCAGGGGCCATAAACGAAAAAACCACCTTGCGGTGGTTATTTCAGAAAAACTTGATAAATAAGATTGGCGGAACGGACGGGGATCGAACCCGCGACCTCCTGCGTGACAGGCAGGCATTCTAACCAGCTGAACTACCGCTCCGCACCTTACTTAGCTTGGCGATGACCTACTCTCGCACAATCGTTCGTTGCACTACCATCGGCGTGACTGCATTTCACTTCTGTGTTCGGAATGGGAACAGGTGGGAC
>CASEBB010000238.1 GCA_949286015.1 uncultured Succinivibrionaceae bacterium
GTAACCTTACGTGCCATTCTGCCTCCAGAGCATCTGTGTTTTACGTCGCTAGTATAGCAGGCCACAGGTTAACTGTGGCACGCGACCGTACAGTAGGCAAAGTTTTCAGGTCAGCTTGGTAAAAAAAGCCATCAGTACGTTGGATCTCACAGGAAGTCATACCGCAGGCGATCAGCTTTTCCAACGAGAGCGCTTTCTCCCTATTGTTTATGCAGAGTATTTCCCCCACATGTGATTGGCTTAAAACCGAGCTTTTAGCCACAAGCTGGCCGCATATAGCGCACTCTAGCGACGCCATGAGTTCTACCGCCAAGGCCAAACTAAAGCCACATTTCAGCAGTGCTGTCGCAAAGCAGAACTAGCCTTACCAACACAAAACAAGTAAGAACCAGACCAGCTGACACTGCCTTGCCGTCGTTGCTTAAGGTCACACCAATGGCAACTTGAGAGGCGTAAACACCGAGTGCAGAAGCGCTACTTGGCACGTAGAGACAGCGCACGGCCGTGCTAAGCACATAGCTGGTTGCTTCTTTGAGATATATCCCCGCGTCGACACCACAGAACGCAGCATCGCTCTAAAACCCACTGTAATAAGCGGCAGACACCGCTATAACCCTGCTTATGCGGCAAGGAAATACTGCTCTAGAGAGCAAGCAAAAACGCACTGTAGATTGCTCAGCCAACACACTGTAATCGCGCCACCTAACACAGCGTAAGCTGTGCTCTAAAGAGTGCACTGGCACCTTATGCTTAAGGTTATAGTGTGGTGTTGCTCTACAGCGCTTGTTGTGCACGCTGCTGTGACAGCTCACACCTCGGTTACCACAAGGACTAAGATACATTGCGAGCTCAGTGGCAATAGCGAGGCGCTTGATGAAGCACAAAGCATCTGCGCCCAAGACGGGCGCTCTATTGCTGGTAAAGAATGAAGCTCCGCTGATGATCAAACGCAGAGCAGATGTAATGTCTGCCAAGGAGCACGCAACAGATGTACGTTCTGTGGCAGTGGTAGGAAAATACGAGATAACAGGATGGCAGCGAAAGAAAAGCTGCAAGGAGGCTGCTGACGCTCATGCATCTGCCAGTGGCAAGCGACCAGAGAGCAGCGTCTTTAGAAATACAAGTCCCAATTCTTTTTCGGTATAGCCCCGAACAACGTCCTCTGGCACAGGCAGACTGCATTTTTTGGTTGTAGCTCACATAAACACAGCACACCACAGATAGTATCAGCTGCGTGCTTGTGCTTATTTATCAGGGTTCAGAGCCGTTTTTGCGACCTCTAGGGCACAACATCGCCTGTGCCCTAATTTCAGCCAGAGCTACTGCTCTTTGCACCAGTAACCACCACTCAAAGGCTCCCGTCTGAGTTTGGTGGGTACCAAAAAGCAGCAGTGTCACTGCGATCAGGCAAGGGCGCCGCAGTGATGGCATTTGGAGATACCGATATCGAGACAATGTTGATACAATATCTACCAAACACTAAGCAGCGCTCACTAAAGTACCACGAGTTAGCGGTAGATCTGCTCCTGCCTGACTCACCTGTGCTTACTCGGCTATCGCCACGCGACAACGCTGAAAGACATCAAGATCAGCGTCATACTCACTTGACTGCACCTGCATCAGGCTAAGCAGCATGTGGAAGAGATTGTCATGCGAGAATATTGATGTCCCCCCCCCCCCTCCAAGGCATACTTACGCAAGCAAGTTGTATCTATCCCCATTGCTTGGGCACTCTTTTCTGGCAGCCACAGCTGCATCGGTACGCGCGTTTGCTCCTTAGGGGCAAAGGCGTAAGGAGCGGCATGCAGGTAGATGTTGTTCTCACCCAAGGACTCGCCGTGATCGGAGACATAGAGCAGCATCACCTCATTGCTCTCCTGCCGTGTCTCTAAAATGTCGATCACCTTTGAGATCACGTAGTCAGTGTAGCCAATGGTGTTGTCGTAAGCATTGACCAGCTCCTCAGTAGAGCAGTTCTCCACATCAGGGGAGTTGCAATCCGGCGTATACACGCGGAACTTCTCCGGATAACGCTCGTAGTAACGCGGGCCGTGCGAGCCAATAAAGTGCAGCACTAAGAGCGTATCCTGCGTGACATCCTTACTGAGATCTTCTACGTAGTCTAAGAACACCTCATCAAAGCACGTCTGCCCATTGCAGTACTGCTGATTGCTTTTAGCTTGAAGCCTCCCCAGTCTTACGACTGGGGATTCTCCTGGACCAGAAGAAGCCTTTTCGGCAAAAGTAGGCGTGACACTTGCGTGCCCTTGATAG
>CASEBB010000239.1 GCA_949286015.1 uncultured Succinivibrionaceae bacterium
TGTCTAAAGGCAAGCTACTGCTACCATATAAGCCCATTCTAACAAGCGCGTAAACCGCAATCTTATGGGCTTTATAGCCTTATTTTGGAGAACATGGGTAAAACACCTGCTTGTAGGCAGTTACCTCCTAGGGGATGTGCTTTTTGGGATACACTCCAACTCTGTAAGGGGTATGCTGCCATACCCGCGAACCTCAGCATGAACAGCGCACCCCAGAGGGTCATCACCTCATCTCTCAAGGTGATGAAGATGCGCCCAACCAGCATGTAAGCTCTTGCGCTTAACTTGCAGCACTCACCCCCATGGGAAATTGACGCCCCCCGAGCAACATCAAGCCATGGTTGGCTTAAGTTTGCGGTCAGTATCAGACACTGACTGCAGAGAGATAAGACCACACCTGAGACCTGC
The DNA here is from genome assembly GCA_949286015.1 of uncultured Succinivibrionaceae bacterium. Classification (GTDB taxonomy): domain Bacteria; phylum Pseudomonadota; class Gammaproteobacteria; order Enterobacterales; family Succinivibrionaceae; genus Anaerobiospirillum. The sequence goes on from CASEBB010000239.1 coordinate 409, forward strand.
GCTGCACGCGGCTCACGCCATTACTAGCAGCGGTGGTGATGGTGGTGGTGGTGATAACGGAGCGAGCGCCCTATGCGTTGTTGTGCACCGCCGCAGCTGCTGTCGCTACCCCCTGCACGCCCTGTAACGGCAAGAGATCGTACTTTCTAAACTCCACCGGCACAATCTCCTGCATGGCGGTATAGCCCTTTTTACCCCTATCCTGCAACTCATGCAGCACGGCCTTGCCTAAGAGCTTCCCCATATGCACTAAGTCCAAGGCAAAGTAATGCGACGCGGGGTTAAAGAAGCCAAAGGACGCACTAGAGATAATGCAGCACACCATTTCCAGAGGCTTTTGGCCCAGACGGTGGAAATAGCTTAAGGCACTGGCAAGTTGCAAGTCGTTTAAGCACACCACAAAGTCAGGTGGCTCCGGCAAAGCCATCAGCTGCTGCATCGCGGTAAAACCGCTGTGCAAATCATGGCTAGCGTGCACCACATACTCCGGCACATACTCAAGGCCATGCGCTGCTAAGGCCGCCTTATAGCCCGCAACAAAGACCTCAGAATAGGCCGACTCCTCCTCAATAGGCAAAGCTGCAATGCGCTTTTTGCCAATGGACAGAGCATAGGCAACGGCATCAGCTACCATCTGCGCGTGATCCATATCCACAAAGCTCACATTCTGCAGCTTGCCCGTCCGGCCCATGCACACAAAAGGAAACTTGCGCTTTTTGAGGTAGTTGATACGCGGATCCTTAACGAGGGTATCCATTAGGATAATGGCATCCACGACATGGCCCTCGCACAGCCACTTAATCTTCTCTAGCTGATCCTTATCATCGAGGCCCTGCAGCAAAGTGCTGTGATATCCCTGAGACATTAACACCGTCTCAAGGCCGTAGTTAAGCTGCATAAAGAAAGGCGAGGTGTGAAAAGCACTCTCGGTCATCGACGGCAGCATTAAGGCCACCATCGAGGTATGGCCCTGACGCAACTTCTTTGCACTGTAGTTAGGGGAATAGCCCAGTTTTTTGGCAGCAGCTTGGACACGCTCGCGGGTTTGCGCGGAGATATCACTTTTGCCACTAAGGGCCTTAGACACCGCCGCTGTCGACAGGCCCAAATGATCTGCTAGTTCTTTGAGCGTTATGGCCATTACTCTACCTTTGACGAAACGATTGCTGGAAAGCAGTACCTCACTGCACTACGGTGCAAAGCAGCTTAAGACGGCGCAAGGCGGGCTTAAGACCCGCATAGTCCTGCTGTGGCTCCTTTGCGGGCACTGTTGCCAGCCACGCAGCACGGCTGCTCTGGGAGTTAACTGTACCGCTAACGCTACTCACATGAGCCCAGCGTCTGGTGCTGCACACAGGGGGCTTAGCTTAATCGATTTAGGATAACGGCGGCAATAGCCACAATTGCAGCCGCTCTTGCCTTTAAAGTGCTCATACACCTGCACTAAAACCATGCAGCCATATTCTCGGAGCTGAACGGATCCTGGCAGCACATAGGTAGTACATTTGGCCCCCTCTAAGCTGCTGTAGGTAGCTCAGTCATAGCATGGTTGGTCAGTAGGTTTACCGGCTCGTTAGCTAGCAATGCCTCCAAGAAGCCGTTGCGATCAAGAGCCTCTAAAGTAGCCAAAGCTAAA
>CASEBB010000240.1 GCA_949286015.1 uncultured Succinivibrionaceae bacterium
CACCACAAGACAAGTCCCTTTCCGAGGAGCTGAGCAAATGCTTGCTTAACCGGAGGTCTAGCTGGGATAGCTGCCTCCATTCCATGTGGTTTGGTGTATCTATACCAAACTAACGCACTAAATTGGTGCAAAATAAAAAATTTGCGACAAAATCATTGACGATCACCGCCATGAACCTTAGAAGCTGAGGCAAAGCCCAGAGGGGCATAACAGCACCCCTAAAGATGGGGGTAGCAGCTTAGATCATCCCAGTCAGCAGAGCAGCGTCATTCCCCTTACCTTTACCCGCATGACCACTACCGCTAACAACTGCTGTAGCATCCCAAGAGTAGAAGCAGCTCCGGAGGTAGAGAGCGCGCACGAGCCCCTTTTGGCGTAAAACCGCTATTATTCCGAGGCCCATGGGAATGCGTGAGAGCTGCCCGCCTGTCTCAAGGTTGGCTGGCGGTGTAGGGCTGCTTTAGCTTTGAGACATGTGCGGCTTTTGCGCTGTGACCGCCACAGCCACTTCGTCTTCTTCTTCTTCTTTTTCTTCTTCTTCTTCTTCTTCTTCTTTTGTGGCGTCGCGCTGCTGCCGCATCTGCTGTCTCCGGTTTACCCAAGAAGCGCTGCTCTAATTCACGGCTAATTTGCTGCTGTTAGCATAGAGAGCAGATAAGCAATGAGGTGGCTTACTGCGCTGGGGCCAACAGCGACGTAAGCGAGATGAGGCTTAGCGTGCATTTGCTTTTGCTGCAGCCAAATGCCACTTACAAAGCCCTAGGGAGCTATATAATGAAGGCTTTAACCAAGAGTTTGTTGGCTTTATCGATGACCATGACTACTTTAGCAGGCGCTCAAGCCTATGCTGCCGATACCAGCAAGTGCACTACCCACGGTGTGATCTCTGTGGTGGGCCAAGGTGAGGTTAAAGTTAACCCTGACCGTGCCCAGCTCAATTACCGTGTCTCCGCCATTAAAGACACCCCAGAAGAGGCTCGGGTTGAGGTCGAAAAGACCATTACCGCGTTTTCTGACGAGGTGGCGACCTTAAAGTTAGGTGATAACGCCTTTGTCGCAGACAACCTCAACATCATGCCACGCTATGAGTACAACTCTGAGGCGAAGAAGCAGGAGCTACGTGGCTACGAGGCTTCGCGTAATGTGACCATTAACATCAGCGACTTTGCCCTGATTGGCCAGTTAAACGACATGGCAATCAAGTCCGGCATCAATGAGATTGCTGGCTTCCAATACAGCGTGCATGATCGCCGTCAACATGAAATGGAAGCGGCCAAAAAGGCCATTGAAGACGCAAAGATGCGGGCGCAGCTCTTAGCTGATGGCTTTGAGGTGACCTTAGGTCAGCCTTGCTCGCTGTCGTTCCAAGGCAATGGCATTGCAGTGTATCGTAATGCTGTCGCCCCTCGTGCCATGATTATTGGGGCATCCATGGATGTTGCGGGTAACTCGGTAGAGAGCACTTACAGCGTCGAGCCAATGGTGATTTCTTCATCGGTCTCTGCTACTTTTAGCATCGAGCCACAAAAGGACAAGAAGGATAAGAAGGACTAAGCTGCTGTGAGAGCAGTTTTTTCCATAGCCGCCATTAGGGCATGAAGCCCAGATGGCGCTCAGGTTTAGCCTAAGCTAAGGCATCACTGCCAGTGCGTACAGTGATGCCTTTTTCTTTGGTTGCTCGCCCCTTGTGTCTGCGCAATTGAGTGCGAGAGGCTATTCCTTGGCTGTGGCTGTTAAGGCTGGGGCAGGACGGCGAAACGCCCACGCGCCTAAAACGATAAGGCCAATGCAGCTTAGTGGGAGGAAGTACGCGCGCTCTAATCCAAAATGTACAGCAATATAGGAGCTGAACGGATCCTGGCAATAACGTGCTAAGATGAGCCATCCAAACAGATTAAGGAGACGGCTCATACAGGGCTGTCAACTTAAGGGCCGCATTGTTAAGTCATTTGACCTAACTTTAGGCGGACGACTTGGTGCCACGAAGCACGTCACTCAGAAGCCCCAGCAT
>CASEBB010000241.1 GCA_949286015.1 uncultured Succinivibrionaceae bacterium
ATACACCAAACCACATGGAATGGAGGCAGCTATCCCAGCTAGACCTCCGGTTAAGCAAGCATTTGCTCAGCTCCTCGGAAAGGGACTTGTCTTGTGGTGGCTATTGACTGTAAGCCAATAGCCAATTGGGAGTGGAGGGGGGAGTGGTTGGTAAGTGTGGCTTTAATGCCCTTTCCTTACGATAGCCACTGGGGCTAGTCAGTTGTTGTCAGCTGCTCTCTTTGAGGCTAGACACCGTGGCGCCACGTTCAGCCGGATTCAGATACTGAGGACCAGCAGGGGTGCAATCACGCACTGGCCTGCCATTCCAACGCGCAGGATTCTTCGCCTTTGCTTTCTCAAGCGTCTCCTTGCGCTCTGTAAGCACCTGTGCATCCTTGCCAGCATGGCGCTGCGCAGGGGTTACGTGGTTAATACCGCTGTGGTGATCATCATTGTTGTACTCATGCACAACATTAAGGACCGCCACCCTAAGCTCCTCGAGGCTTGCGTAGCGACGGGAGTCTAGACCCTTGCGTATATTCAGCGTGGAGAAGAGGCTCTCCGAATACGCATTGTCATCGCTCACACGTGGACGGCTGTGCGTTACGTGAACACCACGCACTTCGAGCATCTTTAAGGTGTCGGTTGCACGCATCGATGGACCGTTGTCGGAGTGCAGAGACAACTGGTCTGGCTTAATGCCATTCTTGTCGAGGGTCTTCGTCAAGAAGTCAATGGCATTAGCGGAGTTGTCTGCCTCGTAAACCTCGGCACCAACAATGTAGCGGCTGTAGATATCTACAGCAACGTAAAGGTGGTACTGCTGCCCAAGGTAAGCCCCACGAAAAGGGGTACTATCCCAAGAATACACTTGGTTTGGCCCTGTAGCCACAAGCTCCTCTGGGAACCAGCTAAACTTGCGCTTCTGGCGGATACCGTCACGGCGGCTTTCCTCATCAACCCCTAGTGGACGCAAGATACGACGCACTGTAGACTCCGAGCCAAAGTACATGTGCTTATCCAAGTAGTAGAAGTAAGCCTCACTGATTGACTTGTCTGCTACCTCTGGAGCGTTGTACCGCTCAATGACCTCCTGCTTCTCTTCAGGAGTAAAGTCACGTATACTAGGCTTACGCTCACAGGTAGCGCGCTTATCCTCCCCATCGGGATCATTCCGCCACCGGTAGTAGGTTCTGGCTGAAATACCCAAAACCTCGCAGATGTCTTCAGTGGTCGCATTTGTCTCTTTGCGAAGAGTGTCCACGATCTCTATGGCTTGTTGACGATCTTGAGAAGAGACCTTTGCCCCTTGCCCTTTGCTTAGGCGGGACACTAACTCAAGATCGCCTCCAATTTTTTTCTGAGGACAAGCTCCGTGGTCAGCTCTGCAATGACCTTGTCCTTCTTGGCGATAGCGCTCTGGCTTTCCTTGAGGTCACTTTGCAGCTTCTCATAGTTGGCCATGGTGTTATTGACCGTTGCCGCCATGGTAGGGAACTGCTTCAGCAGCTTCTCATCCTCAAAAGGCTGAGCCCACTGGGAGAACTTCTTGATGTCCTCGAGGTAGTAGCCATTTTGGCGGCAGAACAGCCCTGCATCTGTGCTGTCAAACCCAAGGCGCTCGCAATGCATGCTCACGTAAAGAGCATCGCGAATGGTGGAAATGCCACGAGGTAAAGGGGCTTCAGGTGCCATGCTCACAGGCATAGGGTTGTAGTGCATTCTGTGCAGCCAGTTGTACAAAGTACTTGGGGTGACATCAAACTCTTTGGCAGCCTCAGTTACACTGAGGTGATCCTCACCGGAGCTTGTAAGTCTTTTGCAGACCATCTCCTTAAAGTCCGGATCATATCGTTTAGCTGTATTGGCCATGAGTAAACTCTCTTCGCTCCTAAGCCCTAGTCAGGGTGTCTATACCACCGCCACATAAACACCCTACTCTTTTACGTCTCTCTGCGACAACTATTGTAACGCTTAGGGTGAAACAGGGCACCACAGAACAGTTATACCTGCACCAAAATAGGTTATGATGCTCACTTTGGCAGGACGGCCGTGCGCGCCCTTAGAACCGTGCTGCGGCACCAGCTGCACGACGCCACAGAACACCTAAGCTTGCTCTGTTCCCTGCCCTTAACCCCTCATCTGCTGCGAGGATTGTATGCATCTCGATACCGTTACCAAGTACCCTTTCCTGCACAGTGGCGAACTCTACGCCTCGAATAATCCTGAGCTCTTTATGGAGCAGCGCCAATGCCTCAAGGCTATGGACGAGTTTAACCGCACCGCGATCACGGACTTAGAGGGACGTGAGGCTTTACTGCCACAGATGTTCGATAAGGTAGGTAAAGGCTGCTTTGTGGAAGCCCCAATCTTAATGAACTTTGGTGGCAACCACGTCAGACTTGGTGACAACGTTTACATCAACTACGGCTTTATCGGGGTAGATGATACCTTTATCACCATCGGTGATAACACTATGATCGGCCCACGCGTGACTATTGCCACGGCCGTACACCCAGAGGACATCGAGCTGCGCTCTAAGGCCTATCAGTACAACAAGCCAGTCACCATTGGCAAGAATGTGTGGATTGCCGCCAACGTCACCATCTTACCAGGTGTGACTATTGGCGATGGCTCTATTATTGGTGCAGGCTCCGTGGTAACAAAGGACATCCCTGAGAATGTGGTGGCTATTGGTACCCCATGCAAGGTGATTCGCCCAATTCGTCCTGAGGACAAGAGCAACATTAAGTACTAAGCCTCAGTACCAACTTCACTCCTCACAGCACTCCCCTGCTACTTACAAACCACTCCTACGTCACTCCCACACCACGCCCTTCACTTCCAGCAAGGCACGTGTGCCTGCTCTCTGCAGCCTGCCCCCTTCCCGCCTGTACGCTCCGCTCTTCCTTCCCCTTCTCTTTTTCCAGAGCCGACGCATCTAAATTGCCCGTATTTGTTTGGTATGATATCCCCACATCATGTACCACGCTATGCTTGCCATATAGGCGTATTTATGGGATAT